>CAMHIS010000180.1 GCA_946185285.1 uncultured Prevotellaceae bacterium | reverse complement strand
GAGGACATCCTGCGCATCTACGGATATAATAATGTGGAGATTCCCACGCAGTTGAAAGGCTCGCTCGTCATCAAAGGCGATGAGGACCGCAAGCATAAGCTGGCCAACCTGGTCAGCGAGCAGCTGGTGGGCGAGGGCTTCAACGAGATACTGAACAACTCGCTGACTAAGTCGGCATACTATGCCGACACACAGGACAAGCTGGTGAAGATTTTGAATCCGCTATCGAGCGATTTGAACGTGATGCGTGCCACGCTGCTGTATGGCGGTTTGGAGAGCATTGCCCACAATGCCAACCGCAAGAACCAGAACCTGCGTTTCTTCGAGTTCGGCAATGTATATTACTTCGACCCTGGGAAGAAGAATGACGACGACCCGATGCAGGCCTACAAGGAGCAGTACCACCTGGGGCTGTGGCTGACGGGTAAGCGCGTCGAGGGTTCATGGGCACACAAGGACGAAGACTCTTCGTTCTATGAACTGAGTGCCTACGCTGAGAACGTGTTCCGCCGCATCGGTCTGAAACCCGGCCTGACCGTCCGCAAGAAGTCGGAGAATCCCATATTCGCCGCTGGCGTCACCATCGAGAATCGGGGTGGCAAGGTGCTCTGCGAGATGGGCGTGCTGACCAAGAAGCTGCAGAAGCAGTTCGGCATCGACAACACCGTCTACTATGCCGAGATGAACTGGACTCAGCTGATGAAGGCTACGAAGAAGAACGAGGTGAAGTTTACAGAAGTTCCCCGCTTCCCCGCCGTCAGCCGTGACCTTGCCCTGCTGGTCGACAATAGTGTTGAGTTTGCGCAGATTGAGCAGATTGCCCGCCAGTCGGAGAAGAAACTGCTTAAGCGCGTCGAACTGTTCGACGTCTACGAGGGCGACAAACTGCCAGCCGGCAAGAAGTCGTACGCCGTGAACTTCATCCTTCAGGACGAGGAGAAGACGATGGGCGACAAGCAGATTGACGCCATCATGCAGAAGCTGATAGCCAACCTGAAGAAGCAGCTCGGCGCCGAGCTTAGGTAATAAAAACGTAAATTGAAAAAACAGTAAATCGTAAATAACAATGGGAAGAGCATTTGAATATCGTAAGGCTACAAAGCTGAAGAGATGGGGCCACATGGCCAAGACTTTTACTAAGATCGGTAAGCAGATTGCCATTGCCGTGAAGGCTGGCGGACCGGAACCCGACATGAACCCGGCACTGCGCGCCTGCATCGCCAACGCCAAGCGCGAGAACATGCCGAAGGACAACATCGAGCGTGCCATCAAGAACGCTATGGGCAAGGACCACGCCGACTATAAGGAGGTGACCTACGAGGGCTACGGCCCTCACGGTATTGCCATCTTCGTCGACACGCTGACCGACAACACCACGCGCACTGTCGGCGACGTGCGTTCGGTGTTTAACAAGTTTAATGGCAACCTGGGTACGCAGGGCTCGCTCTCGTTCCTCTTTGACCACAAGGCAGTGTTCACCTTCAAGAAGAAGGACGGCCTTGACATGGACGAGATGATTCTCGAGCTGATTGACTTCGGCGTGGAGGATGAGTATGACGAGGATGAAGAAGAGGGCAGCATCACCATCTATGGCGACCCCACCAGCTTTGGTGCCATACAGAAGTACCTTGAGGAGAACGGCTTCGAGGTGACGGGTGCTGAGTTTACCCGCATTCCTAACGACCTGAAGGACGTGACGCCCGAGCAGCGCGAAACCATAGACAAGATGGTCGAGAAACTGGAGGACTTCGATGATGTGCAGACCGTCTATACCAACATGAAGCCTGAGGCCATCGAGGAATAAAGGCCCTGTAAACTGACTACGAATTTCACGAATTAGCTAATTCGTGAAATTCGTAGTCGTTTTATTTTAGTAGTCGTCGCTCGTGAAAGCCGTCTCGTAGAGTACCGTCTCCGGAGACTTCTCTGAGTGGTAGGTGTAGGCGAAGCGGTATTTCTCTTTCTTGTAGACGGAGAGCGCCGTCGTGTTCTTCAGGGCGGCCAGCAGATTGGTCCGGGCTTCGTCCTTGTTGGTGATGCCCAGGCTGTCAGCCGCTCCTGTCAGCGTGTAGTAGTAGTGGATGGTGTGCGTCTGTGCCTCGAAAGTCATGCTGTCCATGATGACCGTTTCCGATATCTTGGCCGGGCAATTTTTCTTGGTGTACATCTGCGCCTCGCGTGCAGCTCTTTCTTCCAGAGATTCCTGACAGGCTGCCAATGTCAGGGCCATAACGGCTAATACGAACAGTTTTTTCATTGCTAAATAGTATTTTTGCGGGCAAAGATACAAAAAAAAACTAAATTATTCGACAAATAGCGTTTTTTATTGTATCTTTGCAAATCAAAAATATCTATTCCGTAATGAATAATATAAGAAACTTCTGCATTATCGCTCATATCGACCACGGAAAGTCGACACTCGCCGACCGGTTGCTGGAGGCTACGAATACCATTCAAGTGACCGAAGGGCAGATGCTTGACGACATGGACTTGGAGCGTGAGCGTGGCATCACTATCAAGAGCCACGCCATCCAGATGGA
>CAMHIS010000179.1 GCA_946185285.1 uncultured Prevotellaceae bacterium | reverse complement strand
CGAGCTTGGGCTTGTCGGTAGCGATGAGCGGGCAGATCTCGAGCATGTGGCTCTGCAGGCACGACGAGCGGTCGCCGGCGAAGTTGAGCGTGTAGTCCTCGAGGAATGAGCAGCCCGTGGGCAGTCCCTGCGAGATGACCCAGAGCGTGCGGTAGAGGCATGCGGTCTTCCAGTCACCCTCGGCACCGAAGCCGTAGCCCTCCTGCATCAGGCGCTGCGAAGCCAGACCGGGAATCTGGTCGAAACCGCAGAAGTCGGGAGCGTCGATGTCGGCATCACCCAGGTCGTCGAAGTTGGTGGTGAAGGCGGTAGCGCCCTCGTCCTTCAGTACGCGGCGCAGGGCAATCTCGGCCTTGGCGGCATTCTTCACCTTCTCCCAATAGACAGCTTCACCGCTTTCGTCTATCTTGATGGTGTAGAGCTTCTTATACTCCTCGACCAGCTCATCGGCCTCAGCGTCGGTCACCTTCTTGAAGTAATCCATCAGCGAGCTGACGGGATAGTAGTCGACGTGATAGCCGAGACGCTGCTCGAACTCCACACGGTCGCCGTCGGTAACGGCCACGTTGTTCATGTTCATACCGAACATGAGGCAACGCACGTTGTGGGCATCGGCCACACCGGCAGCCACGCGAGCCCAGACGGCAATCTGCTTCTGAGCCTTCTCGTCCTTCCAGTAGCCGCAGACCACCTTGCGGGCCACACGCATACGGGTGCAGATGTGTCCGAACTCGATGTCGCCGTGAGCACTCTGGTTCAGGTTCATGAAGTCCATGTCGATGTCGGCCCAGGGAATTTCGGCGTTGTACTGGGTGTGGAAGTGGAGTAGGGGCTTCTGCAGCTGCTGCAGGCCCTTGATCCACATCTTGGCCGGCGAGAAGGTGTGCATCCAGGTGATGATACCCACGCACTTCTCGTCGTTGTTGGCAGCCAGCATCACCTGCTCTACTTCCTTCGAGCTGTTGGCCGTTCCCTTATATACAATCTTGACGGGGATATTGCCCGAGGCGTTCAGGCCCTCGACCATCTCCTTTGAGTGACCGTCAACGGCCACCACTGCGTCACCACCATAGAGCAACTGTGCGCCAGTTACCCACCAAATTTCATAATTCTCAAATGCTTTCATTGTTTGTAATTGTTTTTAAGTTATTGATTAATGTTTCTGTCCTTTTTGTCCGTAGTAGGCGTTTGGCCCGTGCTTGCGCATATAGTGCTTCTCGATGAGCAGCGGGTTCATGGTCGTATTCGGGTTGACCGAGAACGAGACGAAGGCCATCTTGGCGCACTGCTCCATCACCTTGGCGTTGTAGACGGCGTTGTCGGGCGACGTGCCCCACGAGAACGGGCCGTGGTTCTTCACCAGGACGGCGGGCGTGTGGTCAGGATTGATCTTGCGGATGTTCAGAATTTCGTCGACGATGACGTTACCCGTCTCCAGCTCGTACTGGCCCTTCACCTCAGCCTCGGTCATGTCGCGCGTGCAGGGGATGTCCTGATAGAAGTAGTCGGCGTGAGTGGTGCCGATGTTGGGGATGTCGCGACCGGCCTGGGCAAAGGCAGTGGCATAAGTGGAGTGGGTGTGGACGACACCCTGGATGTTGGGAAATGCCTTATAAAGGACAAGGTGTGTGGGTGTGTCGCTCGACGGGTTGAGGTCGCCTTCGACGACTTTGCCCGTCTCGAGGTCCACGACCACCATATCGGAGGCTTTCATCACGTCGTAGTCAACGCCTGAGGGCTTGATGACTACCAGTCCCTTCTCGCGGTCAATGCTCGATACGTTGCCCCAGGTAAAGATGACCAGTCCCTGTTTTACCAAATCGAGATTGGCCTTGAATACTTTTTCTTTCAGTTCTTCTAACATAATGTTTACAGTTTAAAGTTCGGGTCGTCATTGTAGGCGCGGTGGTTGAACCGGTAGAGGAAGGCCCCGCGCTTCGACCCTGTTTTGTCAATGAGTTCTGTCTTTTCAATGAAGTCCATATCCTTGATGCGCTTGCGGAAGTTGCGCTTGTCAAGTTCCTCGCCATTTACGGCCTCGTAGAGCTTCTGCAACTGCGTCAGCGTGAACAGGTCGGGCAGCAGACGGAAGCCGACAGGCTCGGTGCGCAGCTTCTGGCGCATCAGCTTCAGGGCTTTGCGAATCATCACGTTGTGGTCGGAGTAGAGCTTCGGCAGCTCCTCTACGTTCATCCACTCCACGCCATGATCCAGCCGCAGCCGCTCGTCGTAGTCCTTTACGTTGATGAGTGCATAGTAGGCGATGGAGATGACTCGTTCGCCGGGGTCGCGGTCAACGCTGCCGAAGGCTCCCACCTGCCGCATATAGAGATTGCGAAGCCCGGTCAGTTCGGAGAGTGTGCGGGCGGCAGCGTCATCGATGCTCTCGTCGGCGGCGACGAAGCCTCCGTAGAGGCTCCATTCGCCGCGTCCGGGATCCATCTGTCTGCGACCGATGAGCACCTTCAGCTTACCTTCGTCGAAGCCGAAGATAATGCAGTCCACCGAGACCCAGACTTTCGAGTGTTGGCTGTAGTAGGTCA
>CAMHIS010000178.1 GCA_946185285.1 uncultured Prevotellaceae bacterium | reverse complement strand
CGCGTACCACCGTCCATCGACGAACCGTTGGTGTTGTTCCAGATATTGTTCTTCGTGTAGTTATAGCGTAGAGCCAGGTGGTGCTTGTCGGTGATGTTCCAGTCGACGCGGGCCAGCAGCTTGTAGTTGTCCTCGTCGGCGGGGAAGTCTGTCCACGAGCCTGTGTCGTAGCCGTACTTGTTCTTCACAAACTCAGAGACGGCAGCCATATCGGCCAGCGTCGTGCGCGACAGGTAGTCTTTTGCATCGTAGGATCCGTCCTCACTCGCACGCCAGCGGTTGACGACGGTGGGGGTCTTCACCATTTCGCCGTTGGCGAAGAAGAAGAGCTTGTCTTTCAGAATCGGGCCACCGAGGGTAAAGCCGTAGGTGGTCTTCGAGTCCTTGGCACGTGCGCCGCTGATGGTCTCGCGGTCGACGGCATCGCCCCGCAGGTTCTCGTTCTGGTGGTAGATGTAGGCACTGCCCTTGAAGGTGTTGGTACCCGACTTGGTGATGGCGTTCACGCCGCCGCCGATGAAGTCGGTCTGGCGCACGTCGAAGGGTGAGATGACCACCTGCACCTCCTCGATGGCTTCGAGCGAGATGGGGTTGCCGCCGCCGGGTAGCTTCTCACTCAGACCGAAGTCGTTGTTGAAGTTGGCACCGTCGACGGTGAAGTTAGCCGTACGTCCGTCGCGTCCGCCGAAGGTCATGCCGTTGCCGCCGTAGGGTGAGAGGCGTGTCACGTCGGTAATGGCACGGCTCACCGTCGGCAGGCTGGTAATCTGTGCCGCCGTGATGTTGGTCGAAGCACCAGTCTTCTCAGCCGTGAACTTCGAAGCCTTACCGCTGATGACGATTTCGCCAAGCTCGTTGGCATTCTCCGAGATCCATACGTTCAGGTTGTAGGTCTCTGCTAACTGAAGGACGATACCCTTCAGCGTCTTCGGCTGATAGCCGACATAGGAGACGTTCACCTCGTAAGGACCGCCGGTACGCATACCCTGAATTGAGAAACGTCCTGTGGCGTTGGTCACTGCTGTATAGCGCGTACCCGAAGGGGTATGTACAGCCACGACCGTAGCGCCGATGACCTCCTCGCCGTTCTGGTCGTCGAAAGTCACCTTACCTGCCATACTTGATGTCGTGATTTGAGCCATTGCCGTTATCGAAATCGTCAGCAGCAATGACACCAGAAAGAGCAATCTTTTCTGCATAAGTTTTTTAATTGTTTTGTTAATGATATAGTAATTAGTCATTATCTTCCTCGTACTCGAAGTCTTCGAGGTCTTCAATGTCCTCAATATCGTCGACGAACTCGATGTCCTCATCCTCTCCCTCGTCAGCCATTTCAGCCTGGAAGCTGGTCATATCCTTGTCGCGATGGGCAATGCTCTCGGTAGTGGTGATGGCCGCTAACTTGTTGCTCTCGGCGTTCATCTCCTCCCAGAGCACATCCTTCAGCTCGTCGAGTCCGGAGCCTGTTACAGCAGAGATGAACACCACAGGCAAGTCGTCTGGCAGCGTTTCCTTGAGCATTTCTATCAGTTCCTCGTCCAGCAAGTCGCTTTTCGTCACAGCCAGTACACGGTGCTTGTCCGTCAGCTCGGGGTTGAACTTCCGCAGCTCGTTGAGCAGGATTTCATACTCGCGCTTGATGTCGTCTGTATCGCCGGGCACCATGAACAGCAGCAGCGAGTTGCGCTCGATGTGGCGCAGGAAGCGCAGACCGAGGCCTTTCCCTTCGGCTGCCCCTTCGATGATACCGGGAATGTCGGCCATCACGAACGATTTCCGGTCGCGATATCCCACAATGCCGAGCGAAGGCTCCATCGTGGTAAACGGGTAGTTGGCAATCTTCGGCTTGGCGTTGCTCAATGCCGACACCAATGTCGACTTGCCCGCATTGGGGAAGCCCACCAGTCCGACGTCGGCCAGCAGCTTCAGCTCCAGGATGACCGTCATCTCCTGCATCGGCTCACCCGGCTGTGCATAGCGTGGCGCCTGGTTCGTAGCCGTGCGGAACTGGAAATTGCCAAGTCCGCCGCGACCGCCTTTCAACAGCAGCACCTCCTGACCGTCGTAGGTGACGTCGCAGACATACTTGCCCGTCTCGGCGTTGTAGCAGACCGTTCCGCAGGGCACGTCGATGTAGATATCCTTGCCGTCTGTGCCGTGACACTTGTCACGGCCGCCGTTGCCGCCGTGCTCGGCAAAGATGTGGCGCTCGTACTTCAGGTGCAGCAGCGTCCAGTAGTTGTGGTTCCCACGCAGGTAGATGCTGCCGCCCTTGCCGCCGTCCCCCCCGTCGGGGCCTCCGTTTGGGTTATACTTCACGTGGCGCAGGTGCATTGACCCTTTGCCGCCCTTACCCGACCGGCACAGAATCTTGACGTAGTCTACGAAATTACTCTCCATAAAGCCCAACCAAGCCCTCCCAGGGAGGGGTGTTTAATTACTTTCAAATATTGTCTATCACCTTACAAATATCACCGAAGATGCGGTCGAGCTCGCCCAGACCGTCGATGTGGTGGTGTATGCCTTCCTGCTTGTACCACTCGATGAGGGGCTGCGTCTGCGAGTGATAGACGACGAG
>CAMHIS010000177.1 GCA_946185285.1 uncultured Prevotellaceae bacterium | reverse complement strand
ACGGCCCATACGGCCTTGGCAATGGCATTATACACGCCGGTGTGGCCCACCATGTCGCCGTTGGCGAAGTTCACCACGATGAAATCGTATTGCTGGGTGTTGATGGCTCCGACCAGACGGTCTTTCACTTCGTAGGCGCTCATCTCGGGCTTCAAGTCGTAGGTGGCCACCTTTGGCGAGGGCACCAGAATGCGGTCTTCACCATCAAATGGCTTCTCGCGGCCGCCGTTGAAGAAGAACGTCACGTGGGCATACTTCTCGGTCTCGGCGGTGTGGAGCTGCTTCTTGCCCTGCTTTGAGAGGTATTCGCCGAGGGTGTCCTCAACGTTCTCCTTGGGGAAGAGGATGCTGACACCGGTGAACGATGCGTCGTAGGGTGTCATGCAGTAGTATTTCAGTCCGGGAATGGTCTTCATGCCATTGTCGGGCATATCCTGCTGGGTGAGCACGTGGGTGAGCTCCTTGGCGCGGTCGTTGCGGAAGTTGATGAAGATGACCACGTCGCCCTCCTCGATAACGCCGTTGACGCGGGAGTTATGGATGGGCTTGATGAACTCGTCGGTGACGCCTTCGTCGTAGCTTTCCTGCATGGCCTGCACCATGTCCTGTGCCTGGCGGCCCTGTCCGGCCACGATGAGGTCGTAAGCTTCCTTGACGCGCTCCCAGCGCTTGTCGCGGTCCATGGCATAGAAACGGCCCACGATGCTGGCGATGGCGGCATCGTTCTGGGCGCAGCAGTCGGTAACCTGCTGGATGAATCCCTTACCCGACTTGGGGTCGGTGTCGCGGCCGTCCATGAAACAGTGTACGAAGACCTGGTTCTTCAGTCCGAACTCCTTACCCATCTGGATGAACTTGAACAGATGGTCGAGGCTGGAGTGTACGCCGCCGTCGGAGGTCAGTCCCATCAGGTGAAGCTTCTTGCCGTTCTCCTTGGCATAGTTGTAGGCCTCTACAACGCCTTTGTTCTTCAGGATACTGCCGTCTTTGCAGGCACGGTTGATTTTCACCAGGTCCTGATAGACGATGCGTCCGGCACCGATGTTGAGGTGACCCACCTCTGAGTTACCCATCTGTCCGTCGGGCAGACCCACGTCTTCACCGCTGGCCTGAAGCTGCGAGTGTGCGCTCGTAGCGGTTAAATAATCCAGATAAGGAGTGGGCGTGTTGAAAATCACGTCGCCCTTCCCATGTTTTCCGATGCCCCATCCGTCGAGGATCATCAGCAGCGCTTTTTTTGCCATAATACTAAAAACTTTTACCTTAAACTAATTAATTTGGGTGCGAAGTTACAAAGTTTTAGAGAGATAGCAAAATTTTAGTTGCAAATTCTTGCATATTCGGGAAAAAACACTATATTTGCAAACAGATTATAATATTACTCAAAACGCGATGAATGACCACTATTTAACACTATGGCTGAGGAAAAGTATCAGCCTCCTGATATTCCTGGCTGCATGTGCCGTAGAAGGGCGCGCACAGGTGGAGCCGTCGCTGCCTTATGTGGTGAACGGCATTGTGAAGGATGCCTCGACCGGAAGAGCCCTGAAGTCGGTGAACATCAGTATTCCGGGCTCGCATATCTCGACCGTGACCAACGATGAAGGAGCCTTCAGCATCAAGGCCAAGGAGCGACCTAAGCAACTGAGATTCTCGCACATCGGATACAAGACCATCAAGTTGGCCACGCCCAGCGACGGGAAGGAGATGAACGTGAAGCTGGCACCCAACACGGTGGTGCTGAACGACGTGGTGGTGATGATGGGCGACCCGGAGAGGATTGTAAGGATTGCCATCAGCAAAATACCCGACAACTACAGCCTGACAGCCGAGCAAGACCGCTGCTTCTACCGAGAGACGGCCCAGAAGCGCAAGAAATTCATCTATATTGCGGAGGCCGTGACCGACATGTACAAGACGGGCTACAACCGCGACATACACGCCGACCGCGTGGCCATTCACCGCGGGCGGCGCATAGTGAGTCCGAAGGCTTCTGACACGCTCAGCGTGAAGGTAATAGGAGGCCCGGTGCAGGCCACGATTCTCGACGTGGTGAAGAACCGCCCGTTCCTGCTCTGCGAGGAAGAACTGAACCTGTACAACATGAAGATGGACATGCCGGTGCAGATAGGCGACCGCCCGCAGTACGTGGTGTCCATTTCGCCGAAGTATCACACCGACTACGCGCTTTACTACGGACAGCTGTACATTGACAAGGAAACGCTCTCGTTCACCCGCATCTCGCTGCAGCTCGACATGAGCGACCGCGAGAATGCCACGCGCGCCATGCTGGTGAGGAAGCCCCTGGGCGTAAAGTTCCGCCCGAAGGAACTGTCGCTGCTCATCAACTACACCTACGACGAGGGCGTGACACGGCTGAGCTACCTGAGCACGGTGTTCCGCTTCAACTGCGACTGGAAGAAGCGACTGCTGGCCACCAGTTTCACGGCCATCAACGAGATGGTGGTGACCGACCGCTGCCTGAGCGGCTTCACACCTATCCGCCGCAAGGATTCGTTCAGCGAGCACGAGTCGCTGTTCGACCAGCAGACCAACTTCAGCGACGATAATTTCTGGAAGGACTATAACATCATTGAGCCCACCGAGTC
>CAMHIS010000176.1 GCA_946185285.1 uncultured Prevotellaceae bacterium | reverse complement strand
AGGGGTATACCGGATTTCGAGTCCAGCGCGATCGATCACTCTGCCAACCTTCCTTTTCGGAACAGCTGTTGCTGAAACCGGATGCAAAATTACAATTTATTTTTGGAACTGCAAAATTTTCTACTCAAAACTTAACTTCTTGAGCCTACTTTCCAGTTCTTGGGCCAGCGATTGGCGGATTGCGAGCTTGATTTGGCAGGTGTTGTCGAAGTTCTGACTGACTATGCGCGGCTGCATGTCTTTCACGATTTTCATCACCTGGTTCATCATCACATAGGGGAAGTCGTAGGTGATGACGGTCTCGACAAGCCTCTCCTCTACCCTGCTGTGGGCAAGCGCGTCGGCTGCCGCCTCGCGATAGGCCACGATGAGTCCGCTGGTGCCGAGGTTCACGCCGCCATAGTAGCGCACCACGACAATGAGCACATCGGTCAGTCCGTTCGACTTTATCTGCCCCAGGATGGGCTTGCCGGCCGTGCTCGAGGGCTCGCCGTCGTCGTTGGCCCGGAAGTCCAGCCCTTCGGGCCCCAGCATGTAGGCATAGCAGCAGTGGCGCGCATCGTAGTACTTTTTGCGGTAGCGGTCGACGATGGCCTTCACCTGTTCGGCGTCTTCCACATGATGAGCAAAAGCGAGGAACTTACTGCGTTTCTCGGTGTAGTATCCCTCGCCTTCGCCTGCTATGGTCTTGTAGCTGTCGGCCATCATCAGCTGAGCTTGTGGATGACGAGTCCGCTACGCAGTTTCGGTTCGAACCATGTGGCCTTTGGCGGCATGATTTTCCCAGAGTCGGCAATGTCCATGATCTGCTGCATGGAGACGGGATAGAGGGCCAGGGCCGTGCGCATCTCGCCACTGTCAACACGGCGCTTCAGCTCGCCCAGGCCGCGCAGTCCGCCCACGAAGTCGATGCGGTCGCTCGAGCGGAGGTCCTTGATGCCGAGAATCTCGTCGAGAATCAGTCGGCTCGAGATGTCAACGTCGAGCACGCCGATGGGGTCGCTGTTGTCGTAGGTGCCTTCCTTGGCCTTCAGCGAATACCACTCGCCGTCGAGATAGAGCGAGAACTCATGCAGCGATGCGGGCTTGTAGATGTCGGCGCCCTTCTTCTCCACCTCGAAGTTCTTCTGGAGTGCCTCGAGGAACTCTTCAGACGAGAGTCCGTTCAGGTCGCGAATCACGCGGTTGTAGTCGAGAATCGTCAGCTGGCTTGCCTGGAAGCACACGGCCATGAAGTAGTTGTACTCCTCGTCGCCGCGGTGGTTGGGGTTCTGCTTCTGCTTTTCGGCGCCCACCAGGGCTGCTGCTGCCGAGCGGTGATGGCCGTCGGCGATATAGAGCGATGGCATCTTGGCAAACTCCTCGGTGATGGTGCGGATGTCGGCATCGTCGGAGATGATCCAGAACTTGTGGCCGAAGCCGTCGATGGGTGCGATGAAGTCGTACTCGGGCTCGGTCTGTGCGTATTTCATGATGAGCGCGTCGAGCACCTTGTTGTCGGGATAGGCAAAGAACACGGGCTCGATGTTGGCATTGTTCACGCGGACGTGCTTCATGCGGTCTTCCTCCTTGTCGCGGCGGGTGAGCTCGTGCTTCTTGATGACGCCCGTCATATAGTCGTTGACGTAGGCGCCCACCACCAGTCCGTACTGAGTCTTGCCGTTCATCGTCTGGGCATAGATGTAATACTGCTCCTTGTCGTCCTGCACCAGCCAGCCGTTGTCCTGGAACTTCTGGAAGTTCTCGGCAGCCTTCTCATAGACGCGCGGGTCGTACTCGCTGGTCCCTTCGGGGAAGTCAATCTCGGGCTTGATGATGTGGTACAGACTTTTCTCGTTGTCGCCGGCTTCCTGGCGTGCCTCCTCAGAGTTCAGCACGTCGTAGGGTCGGCTCTCCACCTGCTCCACGAGATTCTTCGGGGGGCGGATTCCTTTGAATGGTTTTACGATTGCCATGAATATTTTGTTTGTTACTTGTTTAGTCGAGAAGAGTGGTTGAACGCACGCGAGAGAGCGTCTCGGGCGTCATCTGCAGGTAGCTGGCGATATACACCAGCGGTGCGCGCAGGGCCAGCTGCGGCGACAGCTTGCACATACGGCGGTAGCGGTTCTCGGCGCTCTCGAAGCGTACGAGGTCGGCATGCACCTGCGAGAGTATCAGGCTCTCTTCGAGTATCTTACGGTAGAGAATCTGAATGTTCACGTTGTGGAGCGCCACCTCTTCGAGCCGCTTCTTGGGAAGGGCATAGATGACACAGGGCTCGAGCGCCTCGATCTGGATATGCGAAGGCTGCTCCTTGAAAAGGCTCTCGATGCTCATCATGATAGAGCCCTCGACGGCCAGGTATTCGGTGACCTCCTTGTTATTCTTGGTGTAGAATTCGCGTGCCAGTCCCCTGTCGATATAGATAATTTCGCTGCATACTTCGCCCTCGGCGAGAATCGTCTCACCCTTGGCGTATTTACGATGTACGAGCACACTCTCGAGGATGTCCAGCTCGTCGTGCGTCATTGTGCTGTACTTGCGTGCCAGTTCCCTGGCAATGTCGCGTGTTGTGTTCTGCAGTTCTTTCATTTTCAGGATATTTTAGTGTAGTTGATTAGTTGAGTTGTTTTATTAATCGAGTTTAAGAACGGCCAGGAATGCCTTCTGCGGCACCTCCACGTTGCCT
>CAMHIS010000175.1 GCA_946185285.1 uncultured Prevotellaceae bacterium | reverse complement strand
CCTGAAGCAGCGCTACCCGCAGGGCGGCGAGAAGCAGCTCGTCGATGCCGTCATCAACCGCCAGGTGCCTGCTCCGCCCGCCATCCCCGTCAACGTGGGTGCCATCGTACAGAACGTCGGAACGGCCTACGCCGTCTACGAGGCCGTGATGAAGCGCAAGCCGCTGTTCGAGCGCTATACCACCGTGACCGGCAAGCGCCTGGCCAATCCCGGCAACTTCCTCGTCCGCATGGGTACGCCGATGAAGGACCTCATCGAGGTCTGCGGCGGTATGCCCGACGGCGACAACAAGCTGCTGGCCGGCGGTCCGATGATGGGCAAGGCGCTGACCACCGACGAGGTGCCCGTCTGCAAGGGCACCAACTCCGTGACCATCCTCTCTGGCGACGATGCCCGCCGCAGCGAGCCGCTGCCCTGCATCCGCTGTGCCAAGTGCGTCGGCGCCTGTCCGATGGGCCTTGAGCCTTACCTGCTGGCCAAACTCTCGGAGGTGAAGAACTGGGAGCGCGCCGAGCGTGAGGACATCACCTCGTGCATTGAGTGCGGCTCCTGCCAGTTCACCTGTCCTGCCCACCGTCCGCTGCTCGACAATATCCGTCAGGGCAAGCAGACCGTTATGGGCATCATCCGCAGTCGTGCTGCAAAGAAATAAATTGAAATTCGAAAATCTGTAAATCGTTAATATATAGATGGGAAAATTAGTTGTATCATTATCACCACACGCCCACGGCACTGACACCGTCGAGCGCAACATGTACGGCGTCATCATCGCCCTGCTGCCCGCTCTGCTCGTGTCGTTCTACTTCTTCGGCCTGGGTTCCGTTGTCGTGACGGCAACGAGTGTGGCTGCCTGCGTCCTGTTGGAGTGGGCCATCAGCAAATATGTCCTGAAGCAAGAGCGCTCTACGGTAATGGATGGTTCAGCCGCCCTTACAGGTCTGCTCCTTGCCTTCAACCTGCCGTCGAACCTCCCTGTGTGGATTATCATCATCGGTGCCGTCTTTGCCATCGGTGTAGCCAAGATGCCGTTTGGCGGTCTGGGCAACAACATCTTCAACCCAGCACTCGTCGGACGTGCCGCCCTGCTTGTGGCCTTCCCCGCACAGATGACCACTTGGCCGAAGGTCGGTCAGCTCACGAGCTATCTCGACGCCGAGACGGGGGCCACGCCGCTGGCCATCATGAAGGAAGCCATCAAGAGTGGCGATGCCTCGGTGCTTGACCGCCTGCCCGACTCGCTGAGTCTCTTCCTCGGCAACCATCCCGACGGAGCCGGCGCTATGGGCGAGATCTGCGCCTTGGCGTTGCTGCTCGGCCTGGCCTTTATGCTGTGGCGCAAAATCATCACGTGGCACATTCCCGTCAGCATCATCGCTACGGTGTTCGTCTTTGCCGGACTGCTCCATCTGGCCAGTCCTGCTTATGCCGACCCGGTTAGCGTCGTCCTCTCTGGCGGTCTGATGCTCGGTGCCATCTTCATGGCTACCGACTACGTTACGTCGCCCATGACTCCGCGCGGACAGCTTATCTACGGCGTCTGCATCGGTCTGCTGACGGTCATCATCCGCAACTGGGGCGCCTATCCTGAGGGCATGTCGTTTGCCATTCTCATCATGAACGCCTTTACGCCGCTCATCAACAACTACGTGAAACCCAAGCGCTTCGGCGAAGTCCCAACTAAATCGTAAATCGAAAATCAGTAAATCGAAAATCCCTATGGTGAAGAAACTTGAATCTACACTACTGAATATGGCTCTGGTGCTCACGGGTGTCGCCGTCGTCATGGGTGCCATCCTGGCCTTCGTCAACCACTTGACCGAAGGCCCCATCGCCCAGCAGAAGGAAAAGGCCCTCGCCGCCGGTATCCAGTCTGTCCTTCTATGCGACAACATCGTTGTCGCCCAGACCGACACCGTCCGCCAGACCGACGCCAAGGGCAAGGAGCTAACCTTTATTCTCTATCAGGCCAAGGATGCCCAGGGCCGCGACCTTGGTGCCGCGGTCGAGTCGACCACCGGCGGCTTCGGCGGCAATCTGAAGGTGCTCGTAGGCTTCGACCCCGACGGCAAGATTCTCGGCTACACGCTGCTCGAGCATGCTGAGACGCCGGGCCTCGGTGCCAAGGCCGACAAGTGGTTCCAGCGCGGCGAGAAGGGCGACATCATTGGCAAGACGCCCGCTGAGCCGCTGACCGTCTCGAAGGACGGTGGACAGGTTGACGCCATCACCGCCTCGACCATCACCAGCCGTGCCTTCCTCCTGGCCGTCAACAATGCCTATAACGCCTACAAGGCCACACCCGCCCCAGATGCTGCGACGGGAGCCACAAGGTCCACCCAAGCCCTCCCAAAGGGAGGGGTGTCTGAATAGACAATAGTGTAAATAACAGAATAATATAGATTATGAGTGAATCAGAAAATGTAACCAAACATCCCTCCCTTCGGGAGGGCTTGGGTGGGCTCAATATCATCCGCAACGGCATCGTCAAGGAGAACCCCACGTTCGTCCTGATGCTCGGTATGTGTCCCACGCTGGCCACCACCACGTCGGCTCTGAACGGACTGTCGATGGGACTGGCCACGATGGCAGTGCTCATCTGCACCAATGTCGTCATCTCGTGTCTGAAGTCGGTCACGCCCGATAAGGTGCGCATCCCCGTGTTCATTGTCGTCATCGCCGCCTTCGTCACGATGCTGCAACTGGTCATCAAGGCCTTCCTGCCTGATGTCGACGCGGCCCTCGGACTCTTCATCCCTCTGATTGTCGTCAACTGCGTCATTCTCGGTCGTGCTGAGGCTTTTGCCGCCAAGCAGTCGCCTGTAGCCTCGCTCTTCGACGGTATCGGCATCGGACTGGGCTTCACCCTCGGACTGACGCTTCTCGGCATCTGCCGCGAACTGTTGGGCAGTGGCAGCATCTTCGGACTGACCCTGCTGCCCGAGACCTACAACATCCTGCTCTTCGTCCTGCCTCCGGGTGCCTTCATCACCCTCGGCTTCCTCATCGCTATTGTCAACAAAATAAGGAACTAAGTTATGGAATACATCCTGATATTTATCTCTGCCATTTTCGTGAACAACATCGTGTTGTCACAGTTCCTCGGCATCTGTCCGTTCC
>CAMHIS010000174.1 GCA_946185285.1 uncultured Prevotellaceae bacterium | reverse complement strand
CCTGATTTCGGACTGTACAATGGCGACTTCATCATCCCCAAAGACATCGACGGCAACGGCAACCAATGGATGAGCGTCGAGTTCCACTACTACACCCCGTGGGACTATGCCGGATTCTGCAAGAACTACTACTGGGGAAAGCCCTACAAGCAGTATGGCGAGACACCCGAACAAGACGAGCAGAGCATGATTGAATTCTTCGACAAGGTATCCGCTACCTGGTCGGCCAAAGGACTGGGCGTCGTCATCGGCGAATGGGGCGTCACCGACCATACCACCGACGGACAAGCCGACCGACAGCACGAGAATGCCACCTACTACTGCCGATTCCTGGTCAGCGAGGCCCGCAAGCGCGGATTCTCCACCTTCGTATGGGACAACAACCAGTTCGGCAACGGACAGGAGAAGTTCGGCATCTTCGACCGCGATAACGACATGAAGGTCATGGCACCATGGATTCTGAAAGGTATTATCGATTAACATTTATAACTGATGAAGAAAACTATTATTACACTGATTGCGCTGCTCTTGGCAGCGAGCCCGATGGAGGCCGCCAAGACGCTGAAACAACTGACACTGGAAGAGAAGATCGGACAGATGATGCAGCTGGTGACGGACCTCTTCGGATCGAACGACGCACAGGGGGTATTCCACATTGACAAGGCGAAGGCTGACTCGCTGTTCGGGAAATACAAGATAGGATCGGTGCTGAACGCGCCTAACACCTGCGCACCGACGGCACAGCAGTGGGAGGAGATCATCAGCGACATCCAGAAGTCGTCGATGAAGCACATCGGTATTCCCTGCATCTTCGGACTAGACCAGAATCACGGCTCGACATATACGCAGGGGGGTACGTTATTCCCACAGAACATCAACGTGGGCGCTACCTTCAACCGCGAGATAGCCCGCCAGTGCGCCGAGGCTACGGCTTACGAGACGCGTGCCGTCAGCGTGCCCTGGACCTTCAGTCCGACGGTAGACCTGGGACGTGACGCCCGCTGGCCCCGCATCTACGAGAACTTCGGTGAGGACTGCTACGTGAACGCAGAGATGGGACGCATGCAGACCATCGGTTTCCAGGGTAACGACCCTCAGCACGTAGACCAGCAGCACGTGGCCGTATCGCTGAAGCACTATCTGGGCTATAGCACTCCCTGGTCGGGAAAGGACCGCACACCAGCCTATATCGCACCGGCGCTGCTGAGGGAGAAGTTCTTCGCTCCCTTCCTGGCAGCCATCCGCGAGGGAGCGATGTCGATCATGGTGAACTCGGCATCGGTGAATGGTATGCCCGTCCATGCAAACTACGAGCTGCTGACCACTTGGGCGAAAGAGCAGACGGGATGGGACGGTGTGCTGATTACCGACTGGGCGGACATCAATAATCTGTATACGCGAGAAAAGGTGGCCCGCGACAAGAAGGACGCGCTGCGGATAGCCATCAATGCGGGTATCGACATGATTATGGAGCCCTACAACGTTGACGCCTGTGTACTGCTGAAAGAGCTGGTGGAGGAAGGCAAGGTGCCCATGAGCCGTATCGACGATGCCGTGAGCCGTATCCTCCGCATGAAGGAGCGCCTGGGACTCTACAAACACCCCACCCAGCGACTGAAGGACTATCCGAAGTTTGGCGGCAAGGAGTTTGCCCAGCTGGCATTGGATGGTGCAGTGGAGAGCATCGTACTCTTACGAAATGAGAAATTAGAAATGAGTAATGAGAAATTACTTCCCCTTCCTAAGGGCAAGAAGATACTCGTGACGGGACCTAACGCTAACCAGATGCGCTGTCTGAACGGTGGCTGGAGCTACACATGGCAGGGACACCGTGCCGACGAGTTTGCTCAGCAGTATAACACCATCTACGAAGCACTCTGCCAAGAGTATGGCCAGCAGAATATCGTGCTCTGCCAAGGGGTGACCTACAACGAGAAAGGGAAATGGTGGGAAGAGAACGAACCCGACATCGAAGTTGCCGTACGTGCGGCACAGGGGGTAGACGTCATCGTGGCCTGCATCGGTGAGAACTCATATACCGAGACACCCGGCAACCTGACCGACCTGACGCTGTCGGAGAACCAGCGTAACCTGGTGAAGGCGCTGAGCAAGACGGGCAAGCCCATCATACTGGTGCTGAACGAAGGTCGTCCGCGCATCATCAGCGACATCGTGCCTCTGGCTCAGGCGGTGATTCACGTCATGCTGCCGGGTAACTACGGTGGCGACGCGCTGGCCCTGCTGATGGCCGGAAAGCGCAACTTCTCAGGCCGACTGCCCTACACCTATCCCAGCGAGATCAACTCGCTGAACAACTACGACTTCAAGAAGAGCGAGGAGGTAGGAACGATGGAGGGTGCCTACGACTACAATGCACGCATCACCCAGCAATGGGGCTTTGGCTACGGACTGAGCTACACCTCTTATATATATAGTAACCTGAGGGTCGATAAGCAGCACTTCAAGAAAGACGACATGCTGCAGGTGAGCGTTGACGTGACGAACACGGGTAAGATGGCCGGCAAGGAGAGTGTGCTGCTATACTCGAGCGACCTGGTGGCTTCGATGACTCCCGACGGACGCCGTCTGCGCCAGTTTGAGAAGGTGGAGCTGCAACCCGGCGAGACACGCACCGTCACGCTGCAGCTGAAAGCCAGCGACTTGGCCTTCGTGGGCTATGACGGACGATGGACGCTGGAAGAGGGCGACTTCGACCTGACCGTCGGAACGCTGACCACACGCATCGTCTGCGACGA
The DNA here is from genome assembly GCA_946185285.1 of uncultured Prevotellaceae bacterium. Taxonomy (GTDB): domain Bacteria; phylum Bacteroidota; class Bacteroidia; order Bacteroidales; family Bacteroidaceae; genus Prevotella. The sequence continues at coordinate 371 of CAMHIS010000174.1, read as the reverse complement.
GACCTACACATGGACTACGGCTAACAAGGATTAAAAAAAATGGGGCTCCGCTGAGCCCCTAACCTTTTGTTAACCTTAAATCTAATACTATGAAAAACACTTTGCAAAGATAAAGATTTGGCAAGGACAAAACAAACAAAAAAGAGGAAAAAGTGGCCGAGGCGTTACGCTTTCTTGACATAAATCAACCAAAATTGAAAGTTTTCGACCGAAAATTTTGGTGGGAACAAAAAAAATGGCTACCTTTGCATACGATAACAAGACATGAGTAGATTCAGGGATTCCGACAGAATGAAGGGTCGGGATTCTTTTGTTTTTTATTAGTAAATTCTTAGACCTAAAGGTCAAAGCGACCAAGGTCGATTAGTAAA
>CAMHIS010000173.1 GCA_946185285.1 uncultured Prevotellaceae bacterium | reverse complement strand
GGCCGTTCTTAGAACTACCTACACCTTTTTTATGAGCCATTTCTAAGTCCTCCTTACTTTAAGCGATTACTGATTTAACTTCTACCTGCGTGAACTGCTCACGGTGACCGTTGCGCTTGCGCGAGTCCTTGCGGCGCTTCATCTTGAAGACAATCACCTTGTCGCCCTTGACGAGCGGGTTCACTACTTCACACACTACCTTGGCTCCCTCTACGGTGGGGGCACCTACCGTGACTGCGCCGTCGGCATCGACGAGCAGCACCTTGTCAAATTCAACAGTCTTGCCGGCCTCGACGTCCTTGATGTGGTGGACGAAGAGCTTCTTGCCCTGCTCGGCCTTGAACTGCTGACCCTGAATTTCTACAATTGCGTACATTTTGCTTTTTTGTCTGTATTTTAGGGGTTTTTCCGCGAGGCGGCGTACGTCCGTACACACTTCACTCTGCCCCAACGGACTCTAACGGGCTGCAAAGGTACTACTTTTGGAGCGAAAAGCGAATAAGGGAAAGTGAAAATTGGCCGGAATTAGGAAAGTTTAACTATTTGCGCCAGACAGGGCGGCGGGAGCTCCTTGCACGTTTCGCTGGTTACATATTTACAATTATAGTTCGACAATATTGTTAACTTTGCTGAAATACGGCAAATAATTAAGTTAATTTGCTGCGGGTTTTAAGAAATTGCTCTATCTTTGCAGCGTCATGAAGAAAAGTACTATTTGGATTATAGCGACAGTGATGGGAATCTCCTTCCTCGGACTGCTCTTCCTCCAGCTCTCCTACATCGAACAGATGGCGAAGATGAAGAAAGAACAGTTTGACGAGTCGGTGAACCGCAGTCTCTACCAGGCCTCGCGGAACCTGGAGATGAACGAGACGCTGCGCTACCTGGAGAAAGATGTCAACGAGACAGAGCGGAAAGCCTTCCGCCAGGACTCTGTCATGGCACGGTCGGGCATGTTGAACGACGTCATCCAGCACACCCACCAGTACTCTGTGGCCGGCAAGGACGGCACACTCTACACGTCGTTTGAGCTGAAGACCATCACGACGAAGCCCTCGACCATTCCCAAGGCCATGATCCTGCGGTCGGACAAGAGTTCGATTGACGAAGCATCGAAGTCGCTGCAGGAGATTGTGCGCAACCGCTACGTGTACCAGAAGGCCCTGCTCGACGAGGTTGTCTACAATATTCTATATACGGCCAGCGAGAAGCCGCTGAAGGAGCGTGTGAACTTCAAGATGCTCGACCAGGACATCAACAAGGAACTGCTGAACAACGGTATCAACATACCCTACCACTTCACGGTGTCGACGGCCGACGGGCGCGAGGTCTACCGCTGTCCCGACTATACCGACGAAGGGCTGCAGTACAGCTATTCGCAGGTATTGTTCCGCAACGACCCCTCGTCGAAGATGGGCGTGGTGAGAATACACTTCCCCGACATGAACAGCTACATCATGTCGAGCATTAGGTTCGTGATTCCCGCCCTTGTGTTCACCATCGTCCTGCTGATAACCTTCATCTTCACCATCTTCATCATCTTCCGCCAGAAGCGGTACACGGAAATCAAGAACGACTTCATCAACAACATGACGCACGAGCTGAAGACCCCGATATCGAGTATCTCGTTGGCAGCCCAGATGCTGAACGACGACTCCGTCAGCAAGAGTCCGCAGATGCAGAAGCACCTGGGCGGAATCATCAACGACGAGTCAAAGCGCCTGCGCTTCCTGGTGGAGAAGGTACTGCAGATGTCGATGTTCGACCGCAAGTCGGTGTCGTTCAAGAAGAAAGACCTCGACCTGAATGAGCTGCTGGAGCAGATAGCCTCGACCTTCTCGCTGCGGGTGGAGCATACCGGAGGCAGGATTTACACAGAGATTGAGGCTGTCGACTCAGCCATCTATGTGGACGAGGTACATTTCCAGAACGCCATCACCAACCTGATGGACAATGCGGTGAAGTACCGCAAGCCCGACGAGCCGCTGGACCTCTATATCAGGACGTGGAACGAAAAAGACCGCCTGTGCTTCTCGATTCGCGACACGGGTCTGGGCATCAAGAAGGAGAACGTCAGGAAGATATTCGACAAGTTCTACCGCGTTCATACCGGCAACGTCCACGACGTGAAGGGCTTCGGCCTGGGCCTGGCCTACGTCAAGCGGATTATCGACCTGCATGAAGGCGAAATCAAGTGTGAGAGCGAACTCGGTAAGGGAACCACGTTTACCATATCATTGCCCGTTCTGCAAGAAACAACATAGTATTAACTCAAAAAATAAAGTAGATTATGGACGACAAGTTGAAAATTTTGCTTTGCGAGGACGATGAGAACCTCGGTATGCTGCTTCGTGAATATCTGGCCGCCAAGGGCTATGAGGCAGAGTTGTGCGCTGACGGTGAAGCCGGTTTCAAGGCTTTCCTCAAGACGAAATTCGACATTTGCGTGCTCGACGTGATGATGCCCAAGAAGGACGGCTTCACGCTGGCACAGGAAATCCGGCAGTCAAACGCCGAGATTCCCATCATCTTCTTGACGGCCAAGACGCTGAAGGAAGACATCTTAGAGGGCTTCAAGCTCGGTGCCGACGACTATATCACCAAGCCCTTCTCCATGGAGGAGCTCGTATTCCGCATTGAGGCCATCCTACGCCGTGTACGTGGCAAGAAGAACAAGGAGTCAACGCTTTACCACATCGGCAGCTTTACCTTCGACACCCAGAAGCAGCTGCTCTCCATCGGCGAGAAGCAGACGAAGCTCACCACGAAGGAGAACGAGCTGCTGGCCCTGCTCTGCTCGCACGCCAACGAGATTCTGCAGCGCGACTTTGCCCTGAAGACCATCTGGATTGACGACAACTACTTCAATGCCCGCTCGATGGACGTTTACATCACCAAGCTGCGCAAACATCTGAAGGAAGACCCGCAGATTGAGATTATCAACATTCACGGCAAGGGCTACAAGCTTATCACACCCGAAGAGGAATGAACATGCTGAAACTGTATGGAGGACTGGCGCTGATCTTGGTCGGCGCCATCCTTTTGATTGTATGTTACGTTGCAGACTGCCAGTCGAATGCCGAACTCCTTACAGGACTTGTGCTCGTCGTGGCAGGCTACATTCTGCACATTTGGCTCCAGAAACGCGGTGAAAAGTACTAAAAACCGTTAAAGTTGTGATAATTGTCAATTCTCAATTCTCAATTCTCAATTATAATTAGTACCTTTGCAGCCGCTTTCGAGCAAAAGTAACATTATTAATTATTAACGTAGTATGAATCAATACGAAACCGTTTTCATTTTAACTCCCGTTTTGTC
>CAMHIS010000172.1 GCA_946185285.1 uncultured Prevotellaceae bacterium | reverse complement strand
TCTGGTTAGTCAAACGAACACGGGCTACCTTGCGCATAGCCGAATTAGGCTTCTTGGGGGTTGTCGTATAGACACGTACGCAGACGCCACGACGCTGAGGACAGTTGTCCAGTGCGGGCGACTTTGACTTGTCTACGATTACCCTTCTGCCTTTTCTTACCAATTGTGAAATTGTAGGCATGATACTTTACTTTTAATTATTTGATTATATATTATTTTGTTTATATTCAGCTATTTACGCAATGCGCCCTCTACAGAAAACGCAATTCGGGCTGCAAAGGTACTATTATTTTCTGATTCTACCTAATATAAATGGAAGAAAAAGGCGTTTTAGGCAGATGTTTTAACAAAATATAACCCAATTAAGCATTGTTAACCTTAATTTATCCCAAATCGGTTATTAGGCTCGAGAGAGCTCCAAATCTGCCGTCAATCTCACAAATAAGAGAATTACGAATCCGTCACATCCGTCACATCCACGCAAACAACAGACAATCAGGCGGATACGTGGTAACGGATGATGGTGGCGGATGACGGATGCACCGCGCATTCCCGTGCGCCAAGTCTCTGTGCCTAATGTTCACGTGCGGTGAATCATCGTTCACCGCACGTGAATCATTTCAGCCGTCGGAGCATATAGCCATCCGCCACCCGTCACCACCATCCGTCACCACGCAACACGCTCAGTATGTGGCAGATAGGGCGAAGGTGACGGATTGACGGATAAAAACCGTGTGGTTGAACAGTGTTTTTCCGTGCCAAAGACTTCTAATGAAATTCATAGAAACGACCGGCCAGACGCCCGCCGACTTCATGGAGGGAATGACGAACTAAAAGGGAGAGGCTCAAGCCTCTCCCTTGTTTGGTCCGAACGGCGCAATGGTGCGCGGCTCCTGATTGGGAATCTTAATCTGTCCGTACTCGCGCTCGTAGCGCATGATGTTCTCCTGCAGGGCGGCCAGCAGACGCTTGGCGTGCTCGGGAGCCAGAATGACGCGGCTCTTGACGGCGGCCTTAGGCACACCGGGCAACACCCGGGCGAAGTCGAGGACAAAGTCACTCGACGAGTGGGTGATGATGGCAAAGTTGGCATACTCTCCCTGCGCCACCTCGGGCGTCAGTTCTATCTGCAGTCCCTGCTGCTTCTGTTCATTTTCGTTCATTGTTGTATCGTTTTTAGTGAATTTGAGGTGCAAAAGTAAGCAAAAAAGACGGAACGAGCAAAACTTTTGACCGTTTTTCTTGGCAGAAAGCAAACAAAACGGTAATTTTGCACCTCACTAAGCTTAAAACAACAGTAATAATATGAAGACAGACATACAGATTGCCCGCGAATGTGAGCTGAAGCACATCAACGAGATTGCAACCGACCTGGGCATTGCCCCGGAGGAGATAGAACCCTACGGCCGCTACATGGCCAAGGTGCCGGTGCGCCTCATCGACGAGGAGAAGGTGCGCCGGAGCCGGCTCATACTCGTGACAGCCATCAGCCCCACGAAGGCCGGCATCGGCAAGACCACCGTCAGCATCGGACTGACATTAGGACTGAACAAGCTCGGCAAGAAGGCCGTCGTGGCACTGCGCGAGCCGTCGCTCGGTCCCTGCTTCGGCATCAAGGGCGGTGCTGCCGGCGGCGGCTATGCCCAGGTGCTGCCGATGGAGAAAATCAACCTGCACTTCACCGGCGACTTCCACGCCGTCACCTCAGCCCACAACACCATCAGCGCCCTGTTGGACAACTACCTGTTCCAGCACCGCAAGGACGGGTTTTCGCTGCGCGAAATATACTGGAAGCGCGTTCTCGACGTCAACGACCGCTCACTGCGAAACATCGTCACCGGCCTGCGCGGCGACGGCGTCGTCTCCGAAACAGGCTTCGACATCACACCGGCCTCAGAGCTGATGGCCATCCTCTGCTTAGCCACGAGCGAGGAAGACCTGCAGCGCCGCATCGAGAACATCGTACTGGGCATCACTGCCGAAGGACGGCCTTTCCGGGTACGCGACCTCGGCGTAGCCGGGGCCATCACCGTACTGCTACGCGACGCCCTCAGTCCCAACCTCGTACAGACCACCGAGCACACACCTGCCTTCATCCACGGCGGCCCGTTCGCCAACATCGCCCACGGCTGCTCCAGTGTACTGGCCACGAAGATGGCCATGACATTCGGCGACTACGTGGTGACAGAGGCGGGCTTCGGTGCCGACCTCGGCGCTGAGAAGTTCTTCGACATCAAGTGCCGCAAGTCGGGACTGCTGCCACGGCTTGTCGTCATCGTGGCCACGACGCAAGGTCTGAAGATGCACGGCGGCGTGGACTTGGAGCACATCAAGGAACCGAATATGCAGGGACTGCGGGAGGGACTGAAGAACCTGAACCGCCACATCAACAATATGCAGGGCTTCGGACAGCCCGTCATCGTGACGCTGAACCGCCACGACACCGACCTCGACGAGGAGATTGCCGTGGTGCGCCGCAACTGCGAGGACCTCGGCGTGGGATTCGCCGTCAACGAGGCCTTCCTGAAGGGCGGCGACGGAGCTACCGAACTGGCGCAGAAGGTCATCGACACCATCGACCGCATACAGCCGCTGCCCATACACTTCACCTACCCCGAGAACGACACCATAGAGGGCAAGATAGAGAAGGTCTGCAAGCGTATCTACGGAGCCGCTGCCATGGAGCTCACTAAGACGGGCAAGAAGAAGTTAGAGGCCATCAGGGAAATCTTTGCCAACGACGAAGCCATACGCCACTACCCCGTCTGCATCGCCAAGACGCAGTACTCCTTCACCGCCGACAGCACCCGCTACGGCTCGCCCGAGGGCTTTACCATCCGCATCCGCGACATCATCCTGAACTGCGGCTCGGAGATGATCGTTGCCATTGCCGGCGACATGCTCCGCATGCCAGGACTGCCCAAGAGTCCGCAGGCAGAGCGCATCACCATCGTCAACGGCGAGATTGAGGGGCTGTCGTAAAAATGACTATCAGCAGTTTTGTCATTGCGGTAAGTTATTTGTATTAGCTTTCGCGAACTCTTCACTAAAAAAGAATGAACGTATATGAAAAGAATTGTTTTACTATTAACCGCAGTACTTGCCCTGCTATCGACAGTCAAGGGCAGCAACGGCGCTGATGCAGTGCTTGGCAAACTCTATTTCGTCAATCTCAAGGAGGACGAGCAGCCCGTCATGAGCGGCCTGAGCCTGTTTGGCAACCGTTGCGGCAGCGAAAATTTCAACCACAAACCCTGCGCCGCCGAGGGAATCCGTTCGGTCTTTGAACTCGACGAATGGATAGAGTTTCATCCGCAG
>CAMHIS010000171.1 GCA_946185285.1 uncultured Prevotellaceae bacterium | reverse complement strand
CGGGCGGCACAATGGAACGCTGGCTGGGGCGTGCCTTCCTGCTGGGCTTCACCGAGCGCACCCGCTACACGCTGTTAGGCAACTCGAACAACGTGAACGAGAGCCGCCATATAGGTCGCTCCGATCACTGGACGCCCGATGCCGTGCCGCAGTCGCTGCTGACGACGCACAGCGCCGCCGGGGAGATTGACTATCAGTCGGCCGACAAGAATGTGAAGGAAAACCTTACCGCCGACTTCACCTCCACCCGCGACGAGGGCGAGATGCTGAGGAGCAGCGAGCTGTTCCTACAGGGCAATCCGCTACAGACCACTCACCAGAACTCGTTGTCGAAAGCCCAACGGCTGAAGGTCGGCAACACCTTCAAGTACGTCAAGCCCGACGGCTTCAGGTTCAACTCCGATGTCGCGCTCAATTACAGGACTTACAGTGGGAACTCCGCAACGCTGATGGAGCAGTTTGTCGATAGTCTCACGACACGCCAGCGCACTAATGGTTTCAACGACGGGAAGGCATGGAGTGTACACGCCCATGCCCGTATCGACCCGAAACTGAAGAACATAGGGAAGATAAGGCAATTCTTCTTTCCCAACCCTTCGTTTTATTATTCGTCTGAAGAAAACGAGCGTGCACAGCGTTACCGCGTAGAGAACCTTGTCAATCCTTCAATCACCAACCAATATAACGCCACCGACTACTCCCTGCGCAAGTTGTCCGTGCATACGCCCATCAACTATTCTCTCGAAGACAAAAAGAGAGCAATACTTTTGGAAGTGGCACCGTCGTACAGTCGCGAAAGGATACACGACTGGCTCTATCATCCCGACACGCTCCTGCTGCCCTCACAGATAGACATGCTCAGGGCCACGACCGACCCCGGCAACTCCTACGACAGCGAATTGCAGACCTACATAGCGGGCATCAATCTCCAACTTAGTCGTTATCAGCATTTGCCGGCCTCGAAGATTGTGCCGTTTGAGACTGATGCCGAGTTTCTGGACTTGTTTCTGCACTTCACGCCTATGCATGAACGCCTCAGCTACCAGCGCGGACCTCTCGACACACTCGTCACCCGCAACACCTTCCGTTTCTGGCCGGAACTCCGTATCTATCTGTTTGCCAAGAAAGACCGCCACCGTCCCGCGCTCATCCGTCTCTACCAAATCGTAAACAACACGCCGCTGGTCAGCCTCCTCAGCTACCGCGACGATGCCAATCCACTTGTTGTCCGTCTTGGCAATCCCAACCTGAAGTCATACACATTGCAATCTACCTTTGAAGCTGAATACAAGGACATACGCAGCGCACAGCACAACTTCTATGTTTCCGGTTTTTATGGCTATCTTCATAATAAAGTGTTGGAGGCTGTCAGCTTCAATCCCGCTACGGGCGTTTACACCTATCGACCCGAAAACGTGCATGGCACCTACGACATCAGGCTGAAAGGCGGTCTGTTCTACACGCTTGACAAAAACAAGTACTGGACGACAGAAGTCAACCTCGATGTGCTCTTCACCCACTGGCTCGACCATATCATGCTGGCAGGGGAGACCGAAAGCCGACTGAATGTGGTCAACAGTCTGACGCAGCACCATAAGGCCTACATACAATATAATAAAGGTACGCTGAACATCCGCGCCACGGGCGACATCCGCTGGCGGCACTCCGAGGGCAAGATGTATGACTTCGAGACATTGAACGCCACCGACTACCGTTACGGCCTCTCTGCCCGCTACACCCTGCCACGCCTGAACACCACGCTCTCAGCCGACGGCAACATGTACTCGCGTCGCGGCTACGGCAGCAGCGAACTGAACACCGACGACTTCGTGCTCAACGCCTCCATCAGCCAGCCGTTCTTCAAGGGCAAGCTCATCGCCCGCATCGAAGCCTTCGACCTGCTGCACCAACTCAGCAACACCCAGTATTCCGTGAACGCCCAGGGCCGCACCGAAACGTGGTACCGCTCCCTGCCGCACTACGTCATGGCGCATCTGGTGTATCACTTCAATAAGAACCCGAAAAAGAAATAACAGGAACATGAAAAGACAAATCATCATCATAGCCTTGTTCTGGATAGCGCAGATTGTCGTAGCACAGAATGCCATCCCACTTATCTCTGCCTTGAAGACCATAGAACAGAGCCAGTCGGAATACGCTATCAATATCGAGAGCAACGGCCTCGATAGCCTGTACACGGCGGAAAAGACTGACGGCCTTCATACCGTCGATGCCGTCCGCAAGGTGTGCAAGGGCCTGCCCGTGAAAGTAAAGGTGCATGGAAAGCGCATCAATGTGCAGTACAAAAAGGGGGAGGCGGTACGCCGGTTGGCGCTAAAAGGCGAGGTGCAGGACATCCGCGCCCATAAGCCCCTCATTGGCGCTAACGTGACGCTGCTCAGTGCCGACAGCACCGTCATCGCACAGAAGGAGGCTCGTCAGCACTACTATGCTGAAGGGTTTGACTGGGAGACCAGTGAGTTCGCTTTCGAGGTGCCGGCAATGCCCGCCAAGTATATCTTCCGCATCAGCCATGTCGGTTTCAAGACTACATACGTGGACTACAAGCTGGAGCGCATCGGCAGGCGCGAGCACGAGCGGGGACTGCCACCGTTCTACTTAGCACCGCAGTCCACCGTGCTACAGGAGGTGGTGGTGACGGCATCGAAGGTGAAGTTCTACTACCGTGGCGACACCCTGATATATAATGCCGATGCCTTCATCCTGGCCGAGGGGTCGATGCTCGACGCCCTCATCGGCCAACTGCCGGGCGTGGAACTGAAGCGCGACGGGCGCATTTACCACAACGGCAAGTTCGTCGATGACTTGCTGCTCAACGGCAAGCAGTTCTTCAGTCACGACCGCAAGCTGATGCTTGAGAACCTGCCCGCCTACACCGTGAAGGACATAGCCATCTACAACAAGCAGACCGACGAGAACGAATGGCTGGGCATCAAGGACGAACACTCGCAGCGCTATGTCATCGACGTGCGGCTGAAGAAGGAGTACATGATAGGATGGATAGCTAACGCGGAGGCAGGAGCAGGCACCGGCAATCGCTACCTCGCCCGCCTCTTTGCCATGCGCCACACTGACTTCTCGCAGCTGTGCATCTCAGCCAATGCCAACAACCTGGACGATGACAGCCGACCCGGAGACAACGACAACTGGCAGCGCAGCGCGTCCAACAACCTGCGGCGCACGGAGAGGGCCGACATCTACTTCAACGTCAGCGACCGCAACAAGCGGTGGGAGTTTCGTGTCGATGCCAACGTCAACCACCAGCACACGGAGGGCGAGACGCGCACCGTGCGACAGAACTACCTG
>CAMHIS010000170.1 GCA_946185285.1 uncultured Prevotellaceae bacterium | reverse complement strand
CTTCCTGCTTGTACCACTCGATGAGGGGCTGCGTCTGCGAGTGATAGACGACGAGGCGCTTCTTGATGGTCTCCTCGTTGTCATCGGCACGTCCGCTCTGCTGACCACGCAGCAGCAGGCGCTTCATCAGCTCGTCCTCGGGCACGTCGAGCTCCAGCATGGCGGCCACCTGGTGACCACGCCCGGCGAGCATAGCCTTCAGGGCCTCTGCCTGCGGGATGGTGCGAGGGAAGCCGTCGAAGATAACGCCGGCGTGGTCCTTGCCGAAGCTGTCGTAGACGGAGGCCAGGATGCTGACCATCAGGTCGTCGGGTATCAGCTGTCCCTGGTCAATATACTGCTGGGCGGTCTTGCCCAGTTCCGAGCCACGCTTGATTTCGGCGCGCAGCACGTCGCCGGTCGAAATGTGGTTCAGCCCGTACTTCTCAATGAGCTTGTCGCTCTGGGTGCCCTTGCCTGAGCCTGGTGCACCGAAAATTACAATATTCTTCATTTTATAAGTGTATATAAGTCTTTTAGTCCTCGTCCCTGCTGGTCGTAGTCCAGACCGTAGCCAAGGATGAAGTCGTTGGGTATCTCAAACGCCACGTAATTGAGCTTCAGGTCCTCCGTCAGCCGCTCGGGCTTGAAGAACAGCGTGCACACCTGCACCGTGGCGGGGTTGCGCGTACCTATTTGCTCCATCATGCGCTTGATGGTCAGTCCGCTCTCCACAATGTCCTCAACGATGACGACCGTGCGCCCGCTGAGGTCCTCGTTGATGCCGATGACCTCGTGGATGGTTCCTGTCGAAGTTGTGCCCTGATAGGAGGCCAACTTCACAAACGATATTTCGCAGGGGATGGTCATCTCCCTCATCAGGTCGGCGGCAAAGATGAACGCACCGTTCAATACGGCAAGAAACAGCGGGTTCTTACCCTCCAAGTCGTGACTCATCTGCTGTGCCAACTCCTTGACGCGCTGTTTGATTTCAGCCTCGCTCATCGACACTCTGAAAGTTTTGTCTTTGATAGTAATTCTGTCCATAGCCTTGCTGTTTATTCTTTCATAATTGGGTGCAAAGGTAGTATAATATTTTCAATTAGCCGAACAATTTCATAGTTTTTTAATAAAAGCGCATCTCACTTTTCATCATCCAGCGCTGCCAACAAGACTACAAGGAAGCTTCTTTTTCCCGAAAAAACGGCATAAATAGGGAAAACCTCCGTAATTATAGGGATTTTCTTGCACAAGTTTTGGAATTATTTTGCATCTTTGCACCCGTAAACAAAAAAAAACAGAAAGAGTATGAAAGAAAATCGTTTAATTGCAGCAGCACTCATTGCTGTGGGTATCTTTTGCTTGGGTTGGTTCATAAAGGCTGGCATCGACGACTTTGCCAACAAGGACCGCAAGGTGACAGTGAAGGGGTTGGCAGAGCGCGAAGTTCCTGCCGACAAGGTGACGTGGAGCATCAGCACGAAGGTCACGGGCAACGACCTGCCCATGCTCTATGAAGAAATCAACCTCCAGACGGCCAAAATCAAGAGGTTCCTGAAGCAGAACGGACTCGACGAGAAGGAAATGACCGTCAACCCGCCGTCCATCAGCGACCTCGAGGCCCGCGAGTGGGGCGACAACAACAAGAATTTCCGTTACCTCGTCTCGACGACCATCACGGTGGCCACCAGTAAGGTGGAACAGGTGAAGAATGCCATTTTCCAGCAGGCCGAACTGCTGAAGCAGGGAGTGGCCATCGAGAACAGTAACGCCGACTACGAGTATGCCTCATTCCAGCAGATGAAGCCCGAGATGATGGCCGAGGCTATCAAGAACGCACAGAAGACTGCCGAGCAGTTCGCAGAGGCCAGCAACGCCCGCCTGGGCGAGATTCAGACCGCCGGACAGGGCCAGTTCGAGATTGACGACCGCGACCAGAACACACCCTATATCAAGAAACTGCGTGTGGTGACCACCATCACCTACTCGTTGAAAGACTAACGACGAAGAAGAGATACAATGGGGAGAATATTCTGTTTCCTTCTGTGGCTGATGGCTGTACCTGTCTTTGGCCAGAGCCGGCAGGTACTGCTTGAGACCACCGAGGGGAATATCCTTATCGAACTGTCGGACCTGACGCCCGTCCACCGCGATAACTTCGTACGGCTGGTGAACGAGCATTTCTACGACTCGCTGCTCTTTCACCGCGTCATCAAGGACTTTATGATTCAGGCGGGCGACCCCAAGAGCCGCCACGCTGAGCCTGGAACGTATGTGGGCGAGGGAGATGTCGGCTATACGCTGGAGCCGGAGTTCCGCGTCCCGCAGCTTTATCATCGCCGGGGAATGGTGGCAATGGCCCGCGAGAGCGACGATGTGAATCCCGACCGTCGCAGCAGCGGAAGCCACTTTTATATTGTCTGGGGAAAGACCATCTCCACCAGGGGACTGGAGGACATCCAGCAACGGCTCGACACCTTGACAAACAATACTGTCAAGATGACGCCAGAGATGATTCAGGCCTACAGGCGTATCGGCGGCACTCCTCATCTTGACGGTCAGTACACCGTCTTCGGCGAAGTCGTCGAAGGGCTCGACGTGGTGGGGCGCATCATGAAGGTCTTTACTGACGACTACGACCGTCCTGTTGACGATGTGCGCATCATCAGGGCCACGTGCCGTAATAAGGAATAATACTAATTTAACTCTGTGTCCTCTGTGGTCTCGTGTTCTCTGTGTTTTATTATTTCAACTGCACAGGTCGAAAAGATTTCCGTGCTGTGAGGTTGGAAGCGGAATACGAAAGAACTTAACGAATCGATGAAAAAAAAATCTGCCATTCCGTCACTTTCTATCTATCACGTTCGTAATCAGCCGGTTATGGTGTGACGGATGGTGGTGACGGATGACGGATGGAGGAATGCACGGTGAGGAGTTGGTCAGTCGTCTTGGCCGTCCGCAGTGACTCACCGCCCGTGAACAAACATTCACCGGCCGTGAACATCGACTTGCAGTGGTCACCGCAGGCATCCGTCACCCGTCACCACAATCCGTCACCACATATCTTTCTGATTATCAAACGCTTTCGCGGTTGTGACGGTTGTGACGGATTTTTACTGAATCATTACTCAGCTCATCGCCAGGCTCAGCCCGAACGTAATGGGAAAGGCCAAGTGGTGAACTGAGCTTTGCTACGCCCAAGTCGAGCTTGCCCGTCCACGAGCCGATCAGGTCAGCTTGTGCCGTCGCTGTGAGGGCGTTGGCAAGGGCGAGGATAGGAACAGTATGGTTTTCTTCATGTTGTTTCTGTTCTTGTCAGTTATCTACTTTACGCTACCGATATAATTCGAGAGGCAGCGGGAGATTTCGGGATAGAAGTCGTTGAGCGTCGG
>CAMHIS010000169.1 GCA_946185285.1 uncultured Prevotellaceae bacterium | reverse complement strand
CTCCCAACGTGCAGGATCGCCACATGTACCGTCCTATCCCGCAGAAGTTCATCGATACGCTTCAGAACGAGGATGGTACCAATCTGAGCGATGCCGAGAAGAAGGCATGGCAGAACCCGGGCTATTAAAATGTAGAATTCTTAGTTTTAGTTATACATTGTTAGCTTGTTAGCATTTACTGGTAAAGGCTGCTCCGCGAGGTGCGGCCTTTACTTAAAAAAGGGGAGACCTTCCCTGAAGGGAGGGAGTGATAGGTGAATAAATTATACTTAATTGAATTAATCTAAACACTATATGAAAAGATTTATAATGATATGGCTGTTGGCGGCAGGATGGGCGGCCATGGCTGTGGCACAGGATATTGACAGCAGTCTGTCGCGGCACGATTTCTTCTATGCCGGACAGAGCAAGCAGCGGCGCATGTTCATGGTGAAGGAGGGCCAGGTGGTCTGGTCCTATCGCGACGCACTGAAGCGCGGCGAAATCAGCGATGCCGTGCTGATGAAGGACGGTCACATACTGGTGGCCCATCAGTATGGCATAGCCGAGGTGACACCCGATAGCGAGACGCTGTGGAGCTATGCCGCTCCTGAGGGTACCGAGATTCATACCATCCAGCCCATTGGTCAGCGCCACGTGGTGTTTGTGCAGAACGGTCGTCCGGCCAAGGCGGTGGTGATGGAGATTCCCGAGTGCCGCATCGTGCGCGAGTTCGAGCTGCCCACGTCGGAGAAAGGTTCGGTACACGGACAGTTCCGCAATGCCCGTCTGTCACAGCGGGGCACGCTGCTGGTGGCCAACATGGCACTGGGCTGCATCCACGAGTTCAACAGCGACGGCAAGGAGGTCGACCGCTGGGACGGTTTCCTGCCCTGGTCGGTTCAGGAGTTGCCTAAGGGTAACCTCTTGATAACGGGCCGCAAGGGAAAGATTCAGGAAATCAACCGTCAGGGACAGACCGTATGGGAACTGAACACCACAGACTATGGCGTGACGCAGCCCCAGAAGACCGTCAGGCTGAAAGACGGCGGGCATCTCATCAACAACTGGTACAACGAGTGGAACAAGACGCCCATGGACACGGCCAATGCTCCCGTGCAGGCCATCGAGGTTGACAAGGACGGACGTCTGGTGTGGCAGCTGAAGGCATGGAAGAATCCCGACCTCGGGCCCTCGACGACCATCCAGCTGCTCGGCGACCCCGTCGACCGAAACCGCCTGTTCTTCGGCGAGTTCAACGGGCGGCAGCCCCGGCTCTTCGTCGCTCCCAACCAGCCGATGGGCGAGGGGCGCGGCATTCATCCGGGACGTGTGGCATGGGTTCACTCGCCGGGAGTAGCCAGCTGGGACGGCAAGACAGGACTCTGGGTAGAAGACCGCTGGAACAATCAGGCCAAAGCCGACCGCATGGTCGTAGAGGCCGTGATGCAGCTGACCGGCGAGCCGACGGCCAAGAAGGCATGGCGCGCGCTGTTCAGGAACTTCAACAAGACCCATGGCCGTGGCAACCGCGGCTACAAGAAGGGCGAGACGATTGCCGTGAAGCTGAACATGAACAATGCCATCACCCACCGCGACACCATCGAACTGAACTCGTCGCCCTTCGTCACGCTGGCACTGTTGCGCTCGATGGTGCGCGACGGCGGCGTGCGCCAGCACGACATCATCGTCTGCGAGCCCAGCCGTGCCATCACCGACAGCATTTATAATAAGGTGCACCGCGAGTTCCCCTTCATCCGTATGATCGACAACCTCGGCGGCGACGGTCGCGAGAAGTGCGAGTATTACCCCGAGCAGATAGTATATTCCGTCGACAACGGCAAGATGGCACGCGGACTGGCCAAGTGCATCGTCGATGCCGACTACCTCATCAACTCCGCCTTGCTGAAGACGCACAGCGGTCCCGGCGTGACGCTGACCACCAAGAACTGGTACGGTGCCACCGACATCAACCTGCTCTGGCGGCAGAACGCCCACAACAACGTGAGCCAGGACAAGCGCAACGGCAAACCCCAGTACAAGACCTTCGTGGATTGGATGACGCACAAGGACATGGGACAGAAGGCGCTGCTCTTCATCATCGACGGCACCTACGGCTCGCGCGACGTGAACGGCGCCCCGAATCCCAAGTGGATGAAGCAGCCCTTCTGCGGCGACTGGGCCTGCTCGCTCATCGTCTCGCAGGACGAGGTGGCCTGCGATGCCGTCGGCATGGACATCATCATCGGCGAGTGGCCCGAGTTCCAGAGCCTGAACTACTGCGACGAATACCTACGCGAAGCCGCCTCGCTGCCCAACGCTCCGAGCGGCACCATCTACAAGCAGCAGGGCAAGCCCGTGGGTAAGCCGGTGGGCCTGTTCGAGCACTGGAACAAAGACCATCAGTACACCAAGATAGACCTCAGATACAAGAAACTATGAAGCGACTCCTTGTCAGTTTATCACTTATCATTTATCACTTATCACTTGCCTTCGCTATAGATGCCTTCCAGGGCATTCTGCCCGTCACCGACCCGCAGATGAAGATGAGCCTGAACGGCACGTGGCAGCTGAAGGTGGTTGAGGGAATCACCGACGACCAGTCGGTGCCTGCCGCTGACGCGACCTGGGGCCGCATTCCCGTGCCCGGCTGTTGGGAGGCCTACGGATTCTGCAAGCCCAGCTACGACAAGGCACTGCCGCTGACGGGCTACTACCGCACCTCGTTCACCCTGCCCGCCGCCTGGAAGGGACAGCGCATCGTGGTCCGCTTCGACGGAGTGCTCTACGGCTACGACCTCTGGATTAACGGAAAGCCGGCCGGCTCGTGGCGCTCTGCCTACAACACGGCCCTGTTCGACATCACACCTTATATTAATAGTAAGCGTGAGCGGCAGGAACTGGCCATGCGTGTCATCTCACAGTTCCGCGGCAGCGACTTCGACTACAACGACGACTGGGCGCCCTGCGGCATCTTCCGCGACGTCACGCTGATGGCCGTGCCCGCTACCCATCTCGCTGACCTGACCATCCGAACGAAGAACACTGGCGAGGTGACGGTTGAAACCCAAATCGAGCATGCAGACAAGCGAACTACGGTGATGTACGAAATACTTGATGCCTGTGGGGAGAAGGTTGCCTGGGGGAATAGTCCCCGCTTGTGGGTATGCGAACCGCATCTGTGGACGGCCGAGACGCCTTATCTCTACACCCTGCGCACCACGCTGCTCCAGAAAGGGAAGCCGCTGCAGACCTTCGAGCACCGGTTCGGATTCCGCGAGCTGACCGTCGAGGGGAACATCCTGAAACTCAACGGACGGCCCGTCAAACTTCGTGGCGTCACCTCGCACAGCACCGACCCCGCCACGGTGAAGGTCATCAGCGAGGCCAGCATCCTGCGCGACATGCGACTGATGAAGGAGGCCTCCATCAACTATATCCGCACGTCGCACTATCCGCGCGAGCCGCGCTTCTACGAGCTGGCCGACTCGCTGGGCTTCTACGTCATCGACGAGGTGCCCTTCGGCTTCGGCGACAAGAACCTGTCCGACTCCACGTT
>CAMHIS010000168.1 GCA_946185285.1 uncultured Prevotellaceae bacterium | reverse complement strand
CTCGCGCATAATCAGGTTGTAGTGGTTCTGCACGCTGATGAACTTTGCCCAGCCGCGTTTCTCTGCCATCGCATTCATCTTAGCCAGCTGGTAGGCATAGACGTTGGCGATGCCGATGTAGCGGACCTTGCCTTGGCGGACAGCCTCGTTCATGCCTTCAAGAATCTCCTCGGCAGGCGTCTTGTAGTCCCAGATGTGGTAGATGTAGAGGTCGACATAGTCCATACCCAGATGCTGCAGACTCAGGTCGATGTTGCTGAGCACGTGCTGACGGCCATCGATGCCCTGCTGGATTTCCTCGTCCGTTCGCGGCAGAAATTTCGTGGCTACCACAACGTCGTCACGCTTTGCCATATCGCGCAGGGCTCGTCCCACATATTGTTCTGATGTGCCCAACTGGTAGGCAATAGCCGTATCGAAGAAATTCACGCCCAGTTCGAGTGAACGGCGTATAATCTCGCGTGTCGGCTCCTCGCCAATCGTCCACGAATGTTGTCCGATGGTTGGGTCGCCGAAGCCCATGCATCCCAGGCAGATGCGCGACACGCGGAGGTCTGAGTTCCCAAGTTTTACGTAGTCCATATTAGTTTGTTTTTTATTTGTCTGTCTCCACACTACGGATGCAGTTCAGCGCATTAAGCGTACGGGGATAGCCGATGAAAGGAAGATTGGAGGAGATGACGGCTATGAGCATGTCCTTGTCGTTGCCTACGTGGTAGTTGCCTGCAATGTGGCCCTTCAGCTGCGGCTCGCACCCACCTTGAGCGGCAAGGAAGCAGAACGTTATCAGCTCACGCATCTTCAGATTAAACCCTGTGCGTGTATAGTAGTCGCCAAAGCAGTTGTCGGCCAGCCATTTGTTGATGTGACGGCTATCCTCCGGCCCCGACTTCCAGAAGTCACGCATCCCGTCGCCGAAGCAGCCGACTTGCGCCTGAGTGCCAGCCTCGCGACGGGTCTCCATCGTAGTGGTCTGCTGCGAAACCAAAGGGAGGGCGATGCCACGGGCGGACAGTATCTCATTGGTAGCCGTCAGGAACGGACGGACGCGCCCCATGCCCAAGTAGGCCGTAGCCTGATAGACGATTTCCTTCACTTCAACGGGTGTCACGCCCTTGTCTAATGCTGCAGGCAGCAATTCGCGGTATTCGTCAATGCCCTGACAGCCCAAGAGCGTAGCTATATAACAGATATAGCGCGTGTGGTCGTCAAGCTGGGTTTTCACCTGCTCCACCACCTCACCGTATGCAAAGGCTTCAAAGCGACTGATGTACTCACCATCGGTCGCACCGAGCGGCGCACCGGTAGCGGGCAGCTTGTCGTACTCTGCATCCGTGACAGGTTCCAGCCATTCATTAGAAGCACCTTCTTCCACTTTCGTTATATACGTCAGGTGTTGCATCCACGAGTCTTTGGCTGCCCCGTGCCAGTGTTTTGCTTCGGCAGGGATGGCTACAACTACGCCGGGGTGCAGGGCTACAGGCTCCTTGCCCTCTTCTACATACCAGCCGTGACCAGCCACACAGATCAGCACCTGCACCGACTTGTGGTGGATATGCCAGTTGTTGCGGCATCGCGGTTCAAAGGTGACGTTTACTGGTCCGCCATTGTCGGCATCGAGCGGTGCCAGATAGCTGTTGCCGATGAAATACTTTGCGTAAGTCGTGTTCAGTTCGCCTTTCGGCCATACATTAAAATTCACATTCTCTTTCATCTTCTCTTGTGCATTTATGTTCGCCACTGCCAGTAGCAGCGCGATGACGGTTGTGATAATCCTCATATATTACCTTTGTTTTTTGAATATCAGTTTCATGGTCTCGGGGTCGAGCGGCTTCATCGTGGGCAGTTTCAGGTCTTTCACCATGTGGAGCGTGCCTTGCTTGTATTTCTGGAAGTGGTCGGTCTTCAGGTGCTGCTGATAGGTTTCCTCGGAGGCATAGATTTCGAGGATGCGAATCTTGGTGGAGTCCTCGGCACTCTGCATGGGGAACAGGCAGACGACACCCGGCTCACGTTCCACACTCAGACGGTCCACCTCGTTGGCTGCTTCGAGATACTCCTTGAGGTGCTGCGGATAGACCTCGATTTCAGCCAGGCGGACTATCATCGTCTCATTTTCTTGTGCTGCTGCCGTAATGGAGAGCACAAGCATTGCTGCTGTCATTAGTAAATGTCTCATCATCATATTATTCTTTATGCGTTTATTGTTTTCGATTGCAAAGTTACAGCTTTTCCCGCAAAAAGCGCATAAACATATTACGGAGATATTTACCATTTTTACGGAATCTCCCGCCCGACAGCGAGCTCCACCAGTATGTCAGTCTATCCGCTTGTGGTAATGTTCCTCTTTATTCACTTCACGCTTCCTGTCTTCAGTTCGCTATCGAGGAAACTATACACATAACCGGAGCTTTGGAAATAGAGGCCGGTCTTGGGGTCGCTGAGCTTCAGGAAGAGGCGCGAGGTATAGACGGCATCGAAAGCCTGCTGCATCGTGAGGCCGCATTCGTCCATCAGACGGGCGATGAGATCCTTCACAATCTCCTCCTTCATATTCTGGAATTCTGCCTGAGATACGTTCATACCTTTGTCAGTTTGTCAATAGCCCGCTGGGTGCAAACAGGGAGAGGTCGATGCAAGGAATGTCGATGGTGGAGCCGTGGTAGAGTGTCATAGCGTGCCTCCTTTCCTGTGGCAATAATCCCGTAGCGTCTGGAGATTCTCTTCGAGCGAGAGCGTGTGCATGATGCCGTAATGCTTGTCGCAGAGAGCCAGTGCGCCATAGCGGCTGAGGAAACGGTAGGCTTCGGTCTCGCTAATCTTGCTTTTGGCGGCAAAGGCTGCCACAAGCAGGACGAGGTACTCTATTTTATTAAGAACGGATGCTGCCATAATCGTCGTTGTTTTGGTTTTCGACGGCAAAGTTACGAATTCTTTTTCAATTATTCTCCACGTTCCCCGTTAAAGATACGAAAAGCGGGCGAAGATGCGCCGATTGCCGTCCGACAGCGAGCCGTTTTATGATTCTCGTTTGGACTTATTTCAGCTTCTCCAACACCCATTGCAACTCGTTCTCAAAGTCGTCGTAGCCATGGATGCTGAGGTCTTCGCGAACACGGCGGCCATCGGGAGTGATGGTCTCGTAGTGGGGGATGCCGTTGAACTGAAACAGCTCTTGCAGGCGTCTGAACTCGGCGTTGGTGAGGCAGACAGTCTCCTCATTGGCCAGCCATTCAGCCACGTACTGCTTATAGGCGTCGCTACCCTCCTTGGTGCGCTCTCCGGCAATGAAGACGAGCTTCACATCGTCGCGTTTGGCTATCTCGGCGCGAAGCTCCTTGCTCTCTTGGATGGCGGCACGGCAGGGGCCGCACGTCATGCCCCAGAAGTCGATGACGAGGAACCGTCCGGGGTACTTGGCGACGAGCTTCCGAATCAATTCTGCCTCGGGCGTAGAGGGCAGGGGCGTGGCGAGGTCTTTCTGTGCCAAACGGCGGTCGCGGAACTGCTCTGCCTTCTGGCGGATATAGGGGTTCTTGATGGCATCGATGTAGAGCGGCCACATTTTGGTGAGCGTAGGCCAATTGTCAAGGTTTTTCTTTTTCTGTGCCTCAGTTATGTTCGTGTCGGCGAGCATTTCTTGTAAGCTGCCTCCTTCCTCGCGCCATGTGTCGAA
>CAMHIS010000167.1 GCA_946185285.1 uncultured Prevotellaceae bacterium | reverse complement strand
CGTTTATCGTGCTCACCTCCAACATCTTCGCCATCCTCGGTCTGCGCGCCCTCTACTTCGCGCTGGCCGCCGTGGCCAAGTACTTCAAGTACCTGAAGTACGGACTGGGCGTCATCCTCATCTTCGTCGGCGTCAAGATGCTGCTGGCCATGAACGAGTACGTCAACAGCCTCGGAGCACTCGCAGGGCTGCAGCTGGACATCCCCCATATAGAGGTGCCCACGCCCGTCAGCCTGGCCGTCATCTTCGGCGTGCTCGCCCTGTCCATGCTCCTGTCATTCGCGGTGACGCGACAAAAGCAGCACTAAAAGCGGCACACTTTCCACATTTATTTCGTACCTTTGCACACGATTATGGAACAAAAACGAATATTGGTCGTTGACGACGAACGCGACTTGTGCGACATTCTGTTGTTCAATCTTCGGGCGGCAGGGTATCAGGCGGAGGCGGTGTACTCGGCAGAAGAAGCGCTGGAGGTAGTTCACGGTTCAGAGTTCACGGTTCACGGTTATGACCTGCTGCTGCTCGACGTCATGATGCCCGGCATGTCGGGCTTTGAACTGGCCAGGCTGCTGAAGGAGGACGAGCGGACCAAGTCTGTCCCCATCATCTTCCTGACGGCGAAGGACACGGAGGACGACACGCTGCAAGGATTCTCGCTCGGCGCAGACGACTACGTCACCAAGCCGTTTTCCATCCGCGAGGTGATGGCAAGGGTTAAGGCAGTATTGGGCAGGACGGCAAGCCCCAGAACCGCAGAGTTGACATTCGAGGGACTGACGATGAATACCGACAACAAGACGGTGACCATTGACGGAGAACCAATAGCACTCACCCGCACGGAATACGATTTGCTGCGGCTCTTCTTGGAACACCGCGGACAGACGTTCACCCGACAGCAGTTACTCGACCGGGTATGGCCACAAGACGTCATCGTCACCGAGCGCACCGTGGACGTGAACATCACGCGACTGCGCAAGAAGCTAGGCCGCTATGCCGCCTGCCTGATTTCGCGCACAGGTTTTGGCTATTCGTTTGAAGAGGTGAGAGACAAGCAATAAGAGAGGTAAGCGAGAAATGAGAAAACTATCTGAAGGCCGGAAGATGTGGCTCAGCGTCATGGGCGTGTTCCTCGTCTATGCCGTCATCTTCATATTGTTCGAGGACTACGACCGCAAGTTCATCATGCCCTTCCACGAAGTCAGCGACTGGCACCTGCTGCTCTTCTCGCTGGCCGTCATGGCCGGACTGGGCTTCCTGCTGTTCCGCTACGCCAGACGGATGGACGAGCGCATCAGCCGCGAACAGGCCGAGAAGGAGAACCGTATGCGCCGCGAACTGACACAGAACATAGCCCACGAACTCAAAACCCCCGTAGCCAGCATCCTCGGCTATACGGACACCATCCTGGACAGCCCGGACATGACGGACGACGTGAGACACCAGTTCATCGTCCGCACCAATACCCAGGCCCGCCGCTTGGCGACTCTGCTGCAAGACATCTCAACACTGAACCGCATGGACTACGCCCGCGACATGATTACGACGGAGCGCGTCAACGTCTCCGTGCTCTTTGCCGACATCGCACAGGAGACCGCCCTGGCCATGCAGAAACGGCAGATAACACTGCACAACTATCTGCCGCAAAGCATCATCGTCCACGGCAATTATTCCTTGCTATACAGCATCTTCCGCAACCTGATGGACAATGCCGTCAACTATGCCGGGAAGGGTATTACCATTGAGGTCTCTGCCGAACAACAGCCCGACTGTTGGTGCTTCACTTTCAAGGACAACGGCATCGGCATCCCCCTCAAGCACCAGCCCCGCATCTTCGAGCGCTTCTACCGCATAGACAAAGGCCGCAGCCGCGACATGGGCGGCACCGGCCTCGGCCTCGCCATCGTCAAGAACGCCGTGCTGCTACACGGCGGCAACATCACGGTCAGCACACCAGACACCGGAGGCCTCGCCTTCGAGTTTACAATCAGAAAGCAATAAGGACTTTATTTATCCCGACAGCCTTATCATCTTGAAAATCTTATCCAAAATAGTGAAATCCTCACACCTAAAAAAGGTATGAGTGATAGCGTTGCATTCCCCTGAAGAAAAAAGGCGGGGTTATTCTCCGTATATTTCCTTGAGTTTCTGTCCGAGGGCTTTGCCGCGAAGGTTGGCGGCGACAATCTTGCCCTGCGGATCAAGCAACACACTGGAAGGGATGCTGAAGATGCCATAGGCCTCAGAGGCTGCACATTTCCAGCCCTTGAGATCGCTCATCTGAGGCCATTTCATCCCCATCTGCCGGACGGCATTGACCCAAGCGTCTTTCTTTTGGTCAAAAGACACTCCTACCACCTCGAAGCCTTTCTGGTGATACTTCTCGTAGTTGGCCACCACATTGGGCATCTCCCGACGGCAGGGACCGCACCAGGAAGCCCAGAAGTCGACCATCACATACCGGCCCTTGCCTGCCCACTGGCTTAGCTTGACGGTATTGCCATCCATGTCCTGCATCTCGAGCTCGTGGAACAGGATGCCCGTTTGGCGCTTCTTCATACCCTCGTAAAGTTGTTTGACCTTGTCCAGCTCGGGGCTGTTGTAGTAGGCGGCAGTGGGATCGAGCACGGCAGTGAACTGTTCGAAATCGAATGAATAGGCTGCATCCTTGATGTAGGGTACTGCCAATTGCGTGTCGTGCTGCTCTTTGGCTATGCGCACGACGAGGTCGACCTTCTTTTTATCGATAGCTTCGAGCTGAGCCTCAAGCTGTTCAATACGTGCCTGGCCTTCGGCTGTCTGCTTTTGCGACTGCTGCTGAAAGAGCTCTTTATATTCATCATAGATGGTTTGCTCTTGTGCCTGGTATCCATCCATCTCTGCCTTGTAGGGGTCATTTTGTGCCTGTGCCGTCAGCATGGTGACGAGCATCAGTGCGAGTGTTAATAGCTTCTTCATAAATCTTAAAATGATAATATAGTTCTTTTTTATTCTATTGTCTTGTAGAGCGTCTTGGCGTTGAAGCGATGTTCCAGGACGTCGAGGATTTCCTCTTCGGTCGACAGGTTGAAGTCGCCGGGGATGGTGTTCTTCAGCGAGGCAGCGGCCAGCGAGTAGTCGAGCTGGCGCTGGTGGTCGTCAGGGAAGAGGCTGATGGCATGGAGGAAGCCGCCCATGAAGGCATCACCCACACCCACGGGGTCCACGACGTCGGGAATGTCGACGATGGGTGCCTCGAGCAGCGTGCCGTCCGTCCACAGCAGGGCGGTCAGCGTGTGGTGCTGCGAGTCGACGATGTTGCGCATACCCATGAGCCACTGGCGACAACGGGGATAGTCGCGGTGCAGTTCGTCGAACCACTCGCGATACTCGGGTATCTGCATCTTGAAGTTGGAGTCGGTAGCCGTAAACGGTGGCTGGGGATGCTCGGAAATCCAGTCGAACTCGATGGCGTCGCCAAACATCATGTCGCAACGTCGTAGCATACGCCGCAGTGTTTCCCTTGGGTCGGCACCATACTTCCACAGGTTCTTGCGGTAGTTGATGTCGAACGAGATGGTGATGCCCATCTCCTCAGCTATATCCAGCGCCTCGAAGGTCGCATCGGCAGCCTGCTGCGAGATGGCAGCCGTGATGCCCGACACCTGAAAGATGTCAGCACCCTGCAGTATCTCGCGCCAGGGAATCATGCCCGGCTGCAGGTCGTAGTAAGCCGAGCCGGTACGGTCG
>CAMHIS010000166.1 GCA_946185285.1 uncultured Prevotellaceae bacterium | reverse complement strand
AGAAAATTCTCCTTACCTTTGCACCCGCTAACAAGAAATGGTGCGTTAGTTCAGTAGGTTAGAATGCCTGCCTGTCACGCAGGAGGTCACGAGTTCGAGTCTCGTACGCACCGCAATGAAAGCTCACTGGATACTGAAAAGTACCGTTGGGCTTTTTTGTTTACAGTAGTTATTGTGTCACTTAGCCAAAGAGAAAAAGTATGAGACTATCCAGCCTGTTATTCATATTTGTGCTTGCCACACAGACCTTGTGTGCGCAGGTTAGAACCACCAAGTTGACGGCCTACAAGCAGTTCAAGCCTTCGACCATCATACTGAAGGACGGTCGTGAGCTGAAACAGCCGCTTACGAACATCTTCCTCAAGAATTCGTCGCTGCTCTACATGAAAGGCGACCAGTCGATGGAGGCCAACATGGACAACATCATCGGCGTGAAGTTCGACGACCGCCAGTATGTCAAGATTGACACGCTGCTATGCTATCAGGTTGACACCGTCGGTCACGATGCCCTCTACCGTGCCACGATTATGGACCTGGCTGCCTATCACCAGCAGCTGAAGAATAACCAGGTCATCACGTCGATGTCTCTTGGCGACCAGATTTCTACCGCCACCGTCGACCTCAGTACAGAGGATGACTTCAAGTTTCCGCTCATCGATATTTTCTACTACCGCCTCAATGGTGAGTTCGTCAGGACACACGAACGGAATCTCGGACGCGTCTTGCCGAAGGAGAAAATGCGTATGCTGAAGACCTTTGTCGCTTTGCCCGAGTTCAGCTGGACTGACGAGCAGAGCCTGCTGAAGCTGCTCAAGGCACTTCAGTAAAGACCAGTTGAAAGGCCCTGGCACCGCAATAGCGGTCTCCAGGGCCTTTCAGTCTGTCTTTTGGTATGGACTCTTCACACAAGGTGCTTGATGAGGTCCTCGCGCTCGCCGGGCAGCATGTCGACGACGGGAATCTCAATCATCGTGTAGCAGCCGGGCTCAAGGCGCATCGAGGCACGGGCCACGTTGACCAGCACCTGACCGGTCAGCGCCGGGTTGTTGATGCTCATGTTGAACTCCAGGCGCTGGTTCTGCGTCTGACCGCTGACACCCTTGCGCACCAAGTGTACGCCGTGACCCATATCGCGGACGTCGTCAACCGACTCCACCTGGAACACGTGTGTCTCGTCGTTGGC
The DNA here is from genome assembly GCA_946185285.1 of uncultured Prevotellaceae bacterium. Classification (GTDB taxonomy): domain Bacteria; phylum Bacteroidota; class Bacteroidia; order Bacteroidales; family Bacteroidaceae; genus Prevotella. The sequence goes on along the minus strand of CAMHIS010000166.1, from coordinate 2,564 downwards.
GAAGTAAGGATCGGCCTTGATGGCTGCCGTCACCTCGTCGAGCTTGGCACCGTCCTCAAGCTCCACATACACCATGCGGCGGTGGATACCCTCGCCGAGGGGAATGGTCATCGAGAGGGCGTTCTTGACGCCGGCCTTCGAGCGGACGCAGACCGAGTGGCCCATCGACATGCCGGGACCGAAGTTGGTGTAGCTCAGACCCTTCGGGGCAAGGCTCTGCATCAGCGTGCGCACAATCGAGTCGCTGCCCGGGTCCCATCCGGCGGCAATCACGCTGACGGTCTTTGTCTCTTTATTGATAGGTGTGAGGGCTGAGCGGTAGTCGAGGATGCTGGTGTGGATGTCGAACGAGTCGACGGTGTTGATGCCAAGGGGCAGAATCTGCCGGGCATACTCCTCACACGAGCGGGTGGGTGTGGCGAGGATGGCCACGTCCACGTCCTTCAGTTCGCGGATGTCCTTCACGACGTCATACTGTGCCAGTTCCTGGGGCTTGTCGGCGGCACCATTGCGGCGCACGATGCCTGCCACCTCAAAGTCGGGTGCTGCCTCCAGGGCCTGGAGCGCATACTTTCCGATGTTGCCGTAACCAACGACGGCTGCTCTGATTTTCTTCATACTTCCTTCTGTCTTTTTTCGTTTTCGTTTTCGTTTTTGTTTCCGTTTTGTCTTTTTCGTCTGCAAAATTACACATATTTTGGGAAAAACATAACAAAATGACGGAAAAATTTAGTAATAAATGTCACTTCTTTGCGTTAATAGAAGAAAAGCTAACGATTATGTTTGTAGTAATGATGACCCTCTTTGCCCTCGTCATCGTCGGTTTCGTGGCGGGCAAGTTGGGGTATTTAGGCGGCGACTTCGACCGCCAGTTGTCGCGGTTGGTCATCAACATCACCTGCCCCGCGCTCATCCTCTCGTCGGCGATGACGGGCGAGCTGCCCGACCGCCGCTACATCGTGCCGCTGCTCGCCATCAGCGTCGTCACCTACGTCGTGCTGGCGGCCGTGGCCTTCCTGCTGCCGCGCTACCTGACGCGCCAGCAGACCGACGAGGGCGCCGTCGGCTTTGCGCTGATGTTCGGCAACGTCGGCTTCATGGGCTATCCCGTCGTGGCCTCCATCTTCGGCCACGAGGCCGTGTTCTACGCCGCCGTGCTCAACGTGGTCAACACGTTCGCCGTCTTCACCGTCGGCACGGTGCTCATCACCGGCCGCAGCGAGGTGGAGGGCAGCCGGTTCCAGAAAAAGGTTCTCTACTCGACGCCGATGCTCGCTGCTTATCTTACAATGGCCATCGTGGCACTCGAGATCGACAACATCCCCGCGTTCGTCAGCCAGCCCCTCACCATGCTCGGCAACATCACCGTGCCGGCGGCCCTGCTCATCATCGGCTCGTCGATGTCGCAGCTCTCACTGCGCACGATGCTCGGCAACCGCACCGTCTACCTGACGACGCTCTTCAGGCTCGTCCTCCTTCCCGTCGCCGTCTATTACCTGACGTCGCTGTTGGGCTTCTCTGACTTCGTGGTCAACATCAACACCCTGGTCATCGCCATGCCCGTGGCCACCTACGGCACCATCCTCTGCCTGAAGTACAGCCGCGACACCACCGTCATTACCGAGGTCACGTTCATCACCACCCTCCTCTCGATGCTCACCATCCCCCTACTGGTCATGTTCTTCCGGACCTATGGGTGATTGAGCATCTGCCATACTGATTGTGAATCGCAGGAAACAACCAACACTTCCGACACTTCCTACACCTGATGAACTCGTCTTAGGTGTTAGAAGTGTCGGAAGTGTCGGATAAAAAGTGCGAATGGCAACTATAATAGCAAAAGTGGCCGGAATAATCGGCAAAAACGTGCTCTCTGCCAACCTTTGGAGGCGGGAACCGACACCTGAACCGACACTTTGGCAAAAGACGACGCGTTTCTCCCAAAAGGCGCCGGGTTTTGCCAAAAAGGCGGCGGGTTTTGCTCGTAACCCGCCGCCTTTTTTGCTCATTCATGTAAGTCTACATTTTCTTGATAAGCTCGATGAGCGCCGTCACGTCCTGGATGTCAATCTTCGTGTCGTCGTTCACGTAGGCCGCCGCCTCTTTGACCAGCGTGCCGCGTCCGAGGATATAGTTCACCAAGGCCGTCACGTCGGCGGCATTCACATTGCCGTCGCCAGTCACGTCGCCAATAAGTAACGACGAGCCTACCGTAACCGTGAAGCTGACATCCGCCCATTTGCTCTGGTCGCCGTTCCACTCCGTGAACACTTGCGACGCTATCGTGGCGGTCTTCGCGCCTGTGCTGGCATCTGCGTCGGCCTGCAGCGTCACATACACCAAAGGTCCCGACGTGCCGTAGAAGTTGGCATTGCTCATCGAAAACGTCATCAGGCGGTATACTCCGCTGCTCTTCTCCGAGACGTTCAGCGTGTGGTCGTCCCTGCGGTCCTCGTCTAAGCTGGCTGTCAGCTTGCCCTTCTCGTTCTTCGCTATGCTGATGCCCTCGGGCTAAACTGTCGTAATTGATTATAATCGGTCATCTCAAGGCCGTTCTAGTTCTT
>CAMHIS010000165.1 GCA_946185285.1 uncultured Prevotellaceae bacterium | reverse complement strand
TGGCGGATGTGGCGCTCCAGTCTCTCGATGTCGTCGCCATACAGGGAATACTCCGTCAGCATGCTGCCGTAGACATTGAAGTTCACCACGGGACCGAAGCCAATCCAGAAGCCCTTGTCGAACACATGGGTATAGCCCAGGTTGGCCGTCAGCGAGAATATCTTGATGCGCGAGAAGTCGGGCGACACCTGCAAGGGGTACTTTTCAAGGGCGACATTACCGTCGGGCGCTTTCACGAATCGTGTGTCGCCGGTCATGCGGTAGTTCTTCCAGTCGATGCCGAAGCCTAACGACACGGAGTTGCGGTGGCGACGCTCGAAATAGTGGTCCCACTGCGCGATGGTGGCAAATATCTCCCACGACTTGAAGGTGGAGAAGTCGGTGCGTGCGTCGGCCTTGGTGGGAGCCGTGAAGCCGATGCCCAAATGGGATGAGATGGCGTTGTCGTAGGAGTGGCCCTCCACGTCATCCTTTTTCTTGCCCACCTTCACGCTGGGTATCAGTTCCCAGCGGTCGCGGCCGATGCGGGTGGTGCTGACGTAGTTGGAGTCCACCAGCCTGATGGTGTTCTGGTACGTAAACTTGTCGTCGCCCTCCTTGCCGCTGACGATGATGCGCTGCAGCGAGTCGCCCGTGACGATGGTCACCTTCCTGGGGTTATGAATGACGACGGTGTCGTTTTCTTGCGCGCCAGCCGCCAACGTCAGGGCAGCCAGCACCATGATAGTCATGAGTTTCTTCATATCTTAGTCCTTGTTTAATAGTTCCTCTAATTGTTCCAGACTCTTGACGCTGCCCTCCATGTAGATGACGGTCACCTCGCGCTCCGACGTGTTGCCCCGCCACCAAGCCTGGTAGCAGAGGAAGCAGTTGCGGTCGCCCTGCCGGCGCACTTGCGTCTTGTAGTTGATGCTGTGCTCCTTGCCGAACACCGTCTTGCGCGACTTGTTGCCGCCGCTGGCAAAGTGGCCCTTGCTGTCGTCCTCAACCATTTTCAGCACCCGGTCGGCCTCGCTCTCGCCGACGGTGAACCGCACGCTGCGGTAGTAGCTCAGCTGATACTTGGCCAGCGTCTTGCCCCGCACGCGGGTCTCAATCATCCGCTCCTGCGGGATGATGCGCCCCTCGAAGAGGTCGTTAGTCTTCAGCCCCGTCTGCGCTTCGGCAAGTGCGACGGACAGCAGTACTGTCATCATCATAAGGAATCGCTTCATATCTTCATGCTTATTTATCGTTGCCAAACATCATCTTCAGTTGCTCCTCCACCTCGTCGCTGCCGTCGGCGGCCACGGCGGCCATTGTTTTCTGCATCTCGCCGAGCACCACGTCGCGGTCGGTGGTGCGTTCGCCGTAGATATAGGCCACACACTCGTCGTCGCCCTGCCGACCGCTGTTCAGCCACACCGCTGCGCCTGCGGCTATCAGCAGGGCGGCACTGGCAGCAACAGCCCAGCGGAGCCAGCGACGCGGTTTGCTGGCGTTCACCGCCTGCTCATCAGCGAACCGGACGGCTGCAAAATCCAGGAACAGCTGGCGCTGCTGAGCGAGGTCGGCGGGCAATGGCTGCTCGCGCCGGTAGTAGTCATACAGTTCCTGCTCCTCTTCGAGTGTGGTCATGCCGTCGAAGAAGCGGTCTGTCAGCGTGCGTATTCTAAGGATGTCACTCATATTGCTTCATGTATTTTTGTCTTACTGCCTGTCGGGCGCGGCTCAGGGCTTTGCGTACGGCTACTTCGCTGCTGCCTGTCAGGTCGGCTATTTCGTTTATTTCCATTCCCTCAAGGTGGCGCAGGCGGAGGATGGTCTGCTGCAGGTCGGGCAGGGTGCTGACGACGGCCATCATGCGTTCTATGCGCTCGTCATCGCCGTCAGCCTGGTCTGTCCCGCCGCTGTCGGTCAGCATCACCGTGGGCTTTCTGCGGCGCACCTGGTCGATGCAGAGGTTGCGGGTCAGGCGCAGGGCCAGCGCGTCGAAGGGCTGCCGCAGTTCGCCAACCATCTGCCACAGCCGCAGCAGGGCGTCCTGCACCGTGTCTTCGGCATCGTCGTCACCCAGATAGCGGCGCGCCGTCAGCATCAGCCGGGGCCGCAGTCGCTGGGCTTCCTCCTTGAATTCCTCTTGCGTCATTCTTGGGCGTTGTTTACTCTATATACGCAAAAAAGTCCGTTTTGTGACAGCCAAGATACTACTTTTTGCCGATACCGCCAAGAAAAGCCGCGATGATAATCACCGCGGCCCGTCTTTTAACGGTTTTTTAACCTTTGTATCTAATCTTGAAATAGTCTAATAGCGTTTTATACTGATCTTGAGCCGTGAGGCACGTGTCGGTGAGGTAATCGTTAATGTGTCCCCACTCGCGCAATCCGCGATAATAGAAGAACTTGAGGTCGTCGGTGATGATGAAAGGCACAATGTCACTGGCCAGGCACTCCTTGAACATCAGCAGTCGCCCCACACGTCCATTGCCGTCCTGGAAAGGATGGATGCGCTCGAATCTTACGTGGAAGTCGAGAATCTGCTCCAGCGTTTTCTGCTTGCTGTGATGGTAGTTGCTGATGAGAGCCTTCATCTGCCGGTGGACGTCTTTGGGCTGACAAGTGTCCTGTCCGCCCACCTCGTTGGCTAACCGCTTGTAGTCGCCAACGGCAAACCAGTCCTTACGGCTGTCCGACGTCCCCGTCTTCAGCAACAGATGGAGCTGCTTGGCCATAGACTCCGTTATCGGTTCCTCAGCATGGTCGATAATGTAGTCGATGCAGCGGAAGTGGTTCACCGTCTCAACGATATCATCCACGTTGACCGTCTCGTCTGATATGCCGATGGTGTTCGTCTCGAAGATGAAGCGCGTCTGGTCGTGCGTCAGACGGCTGCCCTCTATGTGGTTGGAGTTATAGGTCATGTCTATCTGCGTGCGGTGGTAGATACCGCCCTTTAGTCGCGCGTCCTTCTGCTCACGTAGCATCGTCAGCAGGGGCGATGCCTTCTTGCGGGCAGTACCGCGCTGAGGCAGGACGGCATCCGCAGGGATGTTCCACGTCTTTCCCGTGAGGAAGGCTCCCTCAATCTTTCCGCTCGCGCAGTAGTTGCGGGCTGTACGCTCGGAAATGCCGAACTTCTCGGCAAACTGCATCACTGATATATACTCCATCGTCGTCTATCGGCAAGTTTTTTGTCTATTCTCGCTTGCAAAGATACTACTTTTTGCCGATACCGGCAAGAAAAGCCGCGATGATAATCACCGCGGCCCGTCTTTTAACATTATTTTTATTCATTCAGCCGGAAGCAGCGCTAAGGCGGTGCCCACTTGTTATTCCTTCGGCTTCATACCCTTGAGGTACTTCATCTCGCCATTGACGTAGCTCTTCAGCCGGGGCCGCCTATTGCCGTTTCCTCTGATAGAACCAGCTGCCGACGGCGAGTAGGATGACCAGCAGCGTCACGACGAAGGCCCAGACGTTGACGGCGCGCGAGGTGGCGCTGATGGTGTAGGCACCGGGGATGAGGCGCTCGCCACCAAGCTGATAGTGAATCACCCGGCCGTCGTATTCGCCCATGCCGGCATCGGTCACCGTGCCCGGCATCACGAGGTCGTAGGGCATACCGAACGACAGGAGGTCCTTGTACTGGCCAGGGCCACCGTCGTAAGACTTGAGGAACGATGAATAGGTATCCGAGTGGAAGACCGCTTCAAGCTCACCACTGAAGGCCGGCGCCCCCCATTCCTTCTCCGACAAGTTGAGCACGCGGGGATGCATGGCCAGCGAGTCGCGCATGCTGATGAAGCGTTCCC
>CAMHIS010000164.1 GCA_946185285.1 uncultured Prevotellaceae bacterium | reverse complement strand
TCTTTGGTTTCTTTTCTTCGCTCATAGTACCGCAAAGTTACCACCAAAAAAACACTCATGCAAGAAAAAACGCCACAACTTTCCGTCGCGGCGCAAAATGACAACTCTCAGTTGACACAGTAGTCAGGGAAGAGGTCGTTCAACCTCATTTCCAACACTTCAACAATGGCCAACACACGACTTATCGAAGGGTCAGTCTGTCCATTGAGAATCTTATTCACAGATTGCCGGCTCATGCCTATACGGCGACCGAGTTCTGCTTCACTAACCTTTTTTCCCCGAGCGACTTACGCAGTCGGAGTTGCCAATCATCTTTCTGTTTCATTGTTGTTTGTTTTTTTAAAAAAGTTAGACATAAAAAAAAGCCCCACCGCCCGTTCCAGGGCAGTGAGGCCGATAGGTTATTTTGCTGTTTTGCAGGACGCGGAGCAAATATCCGTCCCTGCGGTTCTTGCAGGGGACTGGCCCCTGCGAGGGCCGGAGACTACGGCTTATAGGTGTAGGGGCTGGTGGTGATGGCTCCCTCCTTGCCGCCGATGGTCACTGTGCCGCATGGGCAATTGTAGCCTGCGCCGATGCTATAGTTCGCCAAACCGCCTCCCTTGGTGGCGGTTACGCTGGTCACGCCATTTGTGATGGTAATATTGCCGCAAGTGCCATACTTGCCGCCGCCGATACCAGCAGAATCCCAGCCGCCCTTGGCGTTGACGGTGCCGCCCGTGATGGTGATATCGCTGACACGGCCACCAATGGCGGCATTACCCCAGCTGCTGGCGGTGATGTTGCCGCCCTTAATGATGATATTGCCACCCGAGGAAGCTGTGCCATGGCCGCTGCCGATGCCGGAAGCTAGGTCAGGGCACGTCGCGGTGATATTGCCGCCCTCGATGACGATATTGCCGTAAGCCATACCATAGCCGCCGCCGATGCCCGCGCCGTAGCGGTTACTGCTGGCGGTAAGCGAGCCGCTGCCCTTGATGGTCAGCGTCGAGCCGCTCGGCACGTAGATGCCGGGATAATCCTCATAGAAGCCCTTGACGGTGTTCGTACCCTTGAGAATGATAGTGGCGTTGCCCAGGCAGGTAATGCCCGCCCACTTGTACATTGAGCTGCTCACGCCGTTGACGGTCAGGCCGTCGAGCGTCACGGTGGCTCCGTCGGCGATGCAGAGTTTCACTTTCGTGCCGTACGTGCCCCTGAGTGTCTCGCCGTTCTTTGCCACATAGCTGCTAACAGCTAACGAGCCGCCCGTGTAGACGAAAGGACTGGTGTCGACGGCTGCCACCCTGTCGCCGATGGTAACGGTGCCGCATGAGCCGTTCTTAGCCGAGCCGACGCTGTAACTGCTGGCGCTGCCCTTGGTGGCGGTGACACTGGTCACTTTGTCGGCAATGGTAATGTTGCCGCAAGAGCCATAGTGGCCGCTGCCGATGCCTGGTGAATAATCGCCACCCGTAGCCTTGATGACGGAGCCAGCGCCGATGGTGATGTTGCCGCAAGAGCCATAATAGCCGCCGCCGATACCAGCAGAACCCCAGCCGCCCTTGGCAGTGACGTTGGCTCCCTTGATGTTGATGTTGCCGCAGGAGCTTTGGTAGCCGCCACCGATACCTGCTAAACAACTGCCGCCAATGGCGTTGATGGTGCCACCCTCTATGACGATGTTGCCGCAGCTGATATTATAGCCGCCGCCGATGCCCGCACCCGAGCCGTTACTGCTGGCAGTGAGAGAGCCGCTGCCCTTAATGGTGAGTGTATGGCCCGCGGGCACGTAGATGCCGGGATAGTGGAAATCGAATCCCCTCACAGTGTTCGTACCCTCGAGAATGATGGTGGCGTCGCCGTTGCAAGTAATGCCCGCCCAATTGTAACCGGCGTTCACACCATTGATGGTCACGTCTTTGAGCGTCACGGTGGCACCGTCGGCGATGGAAATCTTTACGTTCTTGCCGAGCGTACCGGTGAGTATTTCGCCCTGTGCCTCATAGTCGCTGGTCAGCTTATCCAAGCTGCCCTTCACCGTGCCGCCGCCTCCGCTGTTCGGGTCATAACTGCCGCTGCTGCCCGAGCCGTCGTCGGGATACTTGAAGATGGTCCATTGCGGGCCGATGTCGAAGTAGCTGTGCCACTCGGCCACCTCGAAGCCGAAGATTTTGATTTTGGCTCCGGCCTCGCCGCCGATGCCGGCCTTACCCTCGATGGAGGCGTTTACGCGGTCGTCGCCTATCTGGTAGCTGAGCTGGGCATCGACCATCACCTGCGGGCCGACGTTGAACGAGGGTCCTGCCACCTTCTCGATGATGACATCGACGCCGAAGTAGAGGCCGACGCCGCCGATGTAGCGGAGTGACACCTTGGGGTTGATGAAGCTGAACTCGTCCTTCACCTTCTCGCCCTCGGCAATGCCGCTCCAGCTGTTGCCGTCGTACTTCACGCCGGCCTTGAACTTCGTGGCGATGTCATACTGCACGCCGAAGTAGGCGTCGCCCATGAGCGTGGAGGTGAACTTGAGATAGACGCTGGGGTCGAGGTCGATGGTCAGGGGCACGGGGCCAATCATAAAGGTGAAGCCCACACCGGAGAAGGAGAAGAGCGTGATGCGCTCCTTGTCCTTGGGCAGGGTGACCTTCTTGGAGAATCCGATGCGCAACTGCGGGTTGGCCTCGAAATAGCCGTCGATGTAGGTCTCCAAGTAGGAGGGGATGGGCACGAATGCAGTCGCGATGCTGCCGCTGGAGCGGATGTTGAGGGTGTAGTCCAGGTCGAACTCGATGGGGCAGCGGAAGCGGAGCGAGATGGTGTCGCCCTTCTCGGGGCCGGCGTTGAACTTGATGTCCTTCGAAATCATCGAATTGGTGTGCAGAAGGGTGATTTTCTTGTTGTCGTTCCAGTTGTAGGATGTCTTTTCTACGACTTTGTCCCACACGTCTTCCAGCCAGTCGAACCATCCGTTGGCGCCGCTAGGTGGATTGGTGTAGAGCTCCTCGATGGTGAAAGTGGCAGAGTTGCCGTCGTCGCCGCGGGTCATCCAGCTGCGTCTCGGAGCGTTGCTGCCGTCGTCAACCCTCCTCTGCACGGTGATGGCCGCGGGGTGGATGACGTTGTTGTCGTCTATGTACTTGTCGGCCTCGGGGTTACCCTCCGATGCCCGTGTCAGTCCGCTGCGGCTGACCATGCGCGTGGGGTTGTAGTAGATGCCGGTGTTCAGCGCCATCTCCTGGCCGTGGGTCACCTCGGCCACCGACGAGCGCACCACCTTCAGCACGTAGTGGTCGCCCTCGAGCCGCTGCTCCGTGGCGCGGCGCAGGTAGGCGCGGTGCTCCTTCTGGTCCCAGATGCCCATCGGGCGGTTCACGAAGTTGGTGATGCCCTTCTTGTCGGCCAGCGCCTTGCTGATGCGCAGTTCGGTGGTGTCGGCATTGTGGGTCACGTCGTTAGGGGTCAGGAAGTCGGTGTACACCAGTCCGATGGGCTCGCCCAACTTGATGCCCTCGCCGGTGTCGGGCTTGTCGGGTTCCTTCTCCGATGTGCCGTCCTTGTCGCCCGAGCACGCGGTGAACGTGGCTGTCGTGGCCAGCATCGCGGCCATCATCAGCAGGGAAAGGATTCTGTTCTTTCTCATTGTCGTTTAGTTTTAATTGTTATACATATTATTAACTATTTATACCTTATTTATTATACAGTATGAACTCTGCGGGGCCGGTGGTGAAGAGGTTGCCGTAGTTGGCGGCGTTCACTATCTTGGCGTGCGAGCCGAGGGTGTGCTGGGCGCAGTAGAGGAAGAGGTCGCGGAAACTGCTCTGCGGATTGTCGGTGAGGCAGGTGACGAGGTTCAGCGAGAAGCGGTCGCACATCCATACGCGGGCATCGT
>CAMHIS010000163.1 GCA_946185285.1 uncultured Prevotellaceae bacterium | reverse complement strand
GGAATCGAACCGTGACCAACGGAACCGGAATCCGTTATTCTATCCTTTAAACTACAGGTGCAGACGGTGTGTGTTTGCGGCTGCAAAGGTACGACAAAAAAGTGAGAAGTGAAAAGTGAAAAGTGAAAAAGTTTGAGAATTATGATTTGTTAACTGTGACGGGTGTCTGCAAATAGTTATCTAAAATCAAGATTTAGTAGCATTTTGTGAATTTTTCTGCTATTTTTGTTTGCAATTTAATATTTAATCGTTACCTTTGCGCGCAAATTTGAAACAATACGTATATGAGCAATCTGATCAAACCCATAAACTATGAGCGTCTGCTTGACACAAAACAGACAGAACAGGGTATCAAACTTATCAAGGAATTCTTCCAGCAGAACCTCTCCACGGAGCTGCGGCTGCGCCGCGTGACGGCACCGCTGTTCGTGCTGCAGGGACTGGGAATCAACGACGACCTGAACGGTGTGGAGCGTGCCGTGACGTTCCCTATCAAGGACTTGGGCGACGCCCGTGCCGAGGTGGTACACTCACTGGCCAAGTGGAAGCGTCTGTCGCTGGCCGAGTACCAGATAGAGCCTGGGCACGGTATCTATACTGACATGAACGCCATCCGCGCCGATGAGGAACTGGATAACCTGCATTCGCTCTATGTCGACCAATGGGACTGGGAGGCTGTCATTCGCCGCGAGGACCGTACGCTGGCTTTCCTGAAGAATGTGGTGGAGCGTATATACTCTGCTATCCGCCGCACGGAGTATCTGACGTGTGAGACCTATCCGCAGTTGAAACCCTTCCTGCCTGAAAAGATAAAGTTCATACATGCCGAGGAACTGCTGAAGATGTATCCCGACAAGACACCGAAGGAGCGCGAGGATGCCATCTGCGAGGCCTACGGTGCCGTATTTATAATAGGTATAGGAGGCAAGCTGGCCAACGGCGAGAAGCACGACGGCCGTGCGCCCGACTACGATGACTGGTCGTCGGTGGCCGAGGACGGTCGCAAGGGCTTGAACGGTGACATCCTGATATGGTATCCTGTGCTGGGACGCTCGTTCGAATTGTCGTCGATGGGTATCCGCGTTGATAAGGAGTCGCTGCTTCGCCAGCTGAAGATAGAACACAAGGAGGAGCGTCAGCAACTCTATTTCCACCAGCAGTTGCTGAATGACAAGTTGCCGCTCTCCATCGGTGGCGGTATCGGTCAGAGCCGTCTGTGCATGGTGCTTCTGCATAAGGCGCATATTGGTGAGATTCAGGCTTCTATATGGCCTGACGACATGCGTCAGGAGTGCAAGGCATTGGGTATGCCGCTCATCTGATTCAGCCGCCGAAAGTAAGAATTTGGCCTGTTACGACATTTTTTTCTCTTTTCGCTTCGCACTTTTCACTTCTTTTTAGTACCTTTGCACGGGAAAAGAAGAAAGCAAGTGTATGAAGCTCATCATCATGACTAAGCCCACGTTCTTCGTGGAGGAGGACAAGATACTGACCGCGCTCTTCGAGATGGGGCTTGACCACCTGCATCTGTACAAGCCCGGCACGGAGCCTGTCTACTCGGAGAGGCTGCTGACGCTCATACCCGACGAGTACTATGGCCGAATCACCGTACACGACCATTTCTACCTGAGGGATGAGTTCCGGCTGAGGGGCATACATTTGGATGACTGCCAGACGGAGCCCCCCATCGGCTATCGTGGCAATATCAGTCGCACCTGTCACAGCATCGAGGAACTGAAGGATGTCAGGAAACGCTGTAACTACGTGCTTCTGAAGCTACCGATGAACGAACTGATGGAGGCTTCAAGCCGTGGTCTTGTCGACAAGCGCGTCTACGCCATGGGCGGCATCAATTTCGACAATATCGGTCTGGTCAGGAGTATGGGCTTCGGTGGCGTTGTCGTTGGTGGCGACCTTTGGAACCGTTTCGATATTCTCGGCAGTCTGGACTACAAGGAACTCATCAGCCACTTCGAGAAATTAAGGAAAGCAGTAAGCTAAAAGATAAAATACGAATATGGAAAACAGCTACATGGTCTTCTCGGGAACAGCCACGAGATACCTGGCAGAGAAGATCTGCCAAAGCTTAGGTTGCCCGTTGGGACAACTTCAAATCACCAAGTTCTCTGACGGTGAGTTTGCCGTCAGTTACGAAGAATCCATCCGTGGACGCGACATCTTCTTGGTTCAGAGCACCTTCCCCAACAGCGACAACCTCATGGAGCTGCTCCTGATGATTGACGCTGCCAAGCGTGCTTCAGCCCGGACCATCAATGCCGTCATTCCCTACTTCGGATGGGCACGCCAGGACCGTAAGGACAAGCCGCGCGTCTCCATCGGTGCCAAACTCATTGCCGACCTGCTCTCAGTGGCAGGTGTCAACCGCGTCATCACGATGGACCTACATGCCGACCAGATTCAGGGCTTCTTCGATGTTCCCGTCGACCATCTTTACGCCTCGGGGGTCATCATGCCCTATCTGAAGAGCCTTCAGCTGGACGATATGGTCATTGCCTCGCCCGACGTGGGCGGCTCGAAGCGTGCCAATACCTATGCCAAGTACTTCGGCTGTCCGCTTGTGCTGTGCAACAAGACCCGTGCCCGTGCCAATGTCGTGGCTACGATGCAGATTATCGGTGACGTTGAAGGCAAGAACGTGGTCATTGTCGATGATATGGTCGACACCGCCGGCACTATCACTAAGGCTGCCGACCTCATGAAGCAGGCAGGAGCCAAGACCGTGCGCGCCTGTGCAAGCCACTGCGTCATGAGCGGACCGGCCAGCGACCGTGTGCAGGAGTCTGCTCTTGAGGAAATCGTCTTCACCGACTCCATTCCCTACACCCAGCGCTGTGCCAAGGTAAAGCAGCTCTCCGTTGCCGACATGTTTGCCGAGGCCATTCGCCGTGTCATCGACAACAAGAGCATTAGCGACCTGTACATCATATAAGACGTGATAAGTGAAGAGTGATAAGTTTATCGGACTGGCATTGGCGGCTATGGTTCTTGCCGCCTGTCAGTCCGATACATATTATATAAAAGGTGAGGCGCGTGACTTCACCGACGGCACCGAGCTTTATCTGGCGGAGGCTGTCGGCGATTGTCATGTAATAGACACATTGGTGGTGCGCGACGGACGGTTTGCCTACAGTGCTCCGAGCGACGAACGGCTGCTGTGTATTATTCCGGCAGGAACGACGGTGCCTGCCCTCTGCTTCTTCGCCTGTCCGGGCAGAGTCTATGTGGAGCTGTCACCTGAAGAGGGACAGTCCCGCGTCTCAGGTACCAAGGTCAATAATGAATGGCAGGCTTTGAACGACACCGTTGCCAAGTACGACCGCCATCTCCGAACGCTGTTCGGGCTCGACAGCCTCTGCCCCCCAAAGACTTTCGCCGGAACAGAGCAGCTCTACACCACTCTGACCCGGCGAATCACCGAAACGGCCCTCCGTAACAAGGACAATGCCCTGGGCCGCTTCATCAGCAGTCATTACTTACCGAAATAGCGCTTCAGCAGTCCGGCAAAACCAGCACCGTGGCGGGCCTCGTCCTTGGCCATCTCGTGGACGGTGTCGTGGATGGCGTCGAAGCCTGCAGCCTTGGCATTCTTGGCAATGCGGAACTTGTCCTCGCAGGCACCGGCCTCAGCGGCAGCGCGCTTCTCAAGGTTGGTCTTCGTATCCCAGACACACTCGCCGAGCAGCTCGGCAAAGCGGCTGGCGTGGTCGGCCTCTTCGAAGGCATAGCGCTTGAAGGCCTCGGCAATCTCGGGATAGCCCTCACGGTCGGCCTGACGGGCCATAGCCAGATACATACCTACCTCGCCGCACTCACCGTTGAAGTGGTTGCGCAGGTCCTGAATCATCTCCTCGCTGACGCCCTCGGGCTTGCCGTCGC
>CAMHIS010000162.1 GCA_946185285.1 uncultured Prevotellaceae bacterium | reverse complement strand
TCTACGACGTGCTGCTGCCCGACGGACAGATGATCAAGGAGAGCGACTTCCCCACGATTGAAGCAAAGATGAAGGAGCTGGCCGGCAAGAAGGAGCCGGTGGTGCGCCGCGAGGTGGCCAAGGCCGACGCCCTGAAGGAGTTTGCCGCCGACGGCCAGACTTATAAGTGCGAGCACATAGAACAGGACCTCGAGGACGGCTCGATTACAACCTATACGCAGGGCAACTTCACCGACCTCTGCCGCGGTCCGCACCTCATGGACACCGGCGAGATCAAGGCCGTGAAGCTGACCTCGGTGGCCGGTGCCTTCTGGCGCGGCGACGCTACCCGCGAGCAGATGCAGCGCCTCTACGGCATCTCGTTCCCTAAGAAGAAGATGCTTGACGAGTACCTCGTCATGCTCGAGGAGGCCAAGAAGCGCGACCACCGCAAGATTGGCAAGGAGATGGAGCTCTTCATGTTCTCAGAGAAGGTAGGCAAGGGCCTGCCCATCTGGCTGCCGAAGGGCACCGACCTGCGTCTCCGCTTGCAGGAGCATTTGCGTAAGGTGCAGAAGCGCTACGGCTATCAGGAGGTCATCACGCCGCACATCGGCGGCAAGAGCCTCTACGTCACTTCGGGCCACTACGCCCACTACGGCAAGGACTCCTTCCGCCCCATCACCACTCCCGAGGAGGGCGAGGAGTACATGCTGAAGCCCATGAACTGCCCCCACCACTGCGAGATTTTCGCCAACAAGCCCCGCTCGTACCGCGACCTGCCCCTGCGCATCGCTGAGTTCGGCACTGTCTATCGCTACGAGCAGTCGGGCGAGCTCCATGGTCTTACGCGCGTGCGTTCCTTTACTCAGGATGATGCCCACCTCTTCTGCCGTCCCGACCAGGTGAAGCAGGAGTTCCTCAACGTGATGGACATCATCGGCGTCGTGCTGACGGCCTTCGGCTTCAATTTCGAGGCACAGATTTCGCTGCGCGACCCCAACGACCACGACAAGTACGTGGGCACCGACGAGGACTGGGCACTGGCCGAGCGTGCCATCCAGGAGGCTTGCGAGGAGAAGGGCCTGAAGGCCAAGGTGGAGTACGGCGAGGCCGCTTTCTACGGTCCGAAGCTCGACTTCATGATCAAGGACGCCATCGGCCGCCGCTGGCAGTTGGGCACCATCCAGGTGGACTACAACCTGCCCAAGCGCTTCCAGCTGGAATATACCGACGAGGACAACCAGAAGAAGACGCCGGTGATGATTCACCGTGCACCCTTCGGCTCGCTGGAGCGCTTCTGCGCCGTGCTCATCGAGCACACCAGCGGTCACTTCCCCCTCTGGCTTACGCCCGAGCAGGTGGCCATCCTGCCGTTGTCGGAGAAGTACAACGACTACGCCGAGGAGGTCTGCCGTCAGTTCTCGCAGGGCGGCGTCCGCGCCACTATCGACCTGCGCAACGAGAAGCTGGGCCGCAAGATTCGCGACAACGAGCTGAAGCGCATTCCCTACATGGTCATCGTCGGCGAGAAGGAAGCTGCCGACAAGACTGTCGCCGTGCGCCCGCAGGGTGGTGGCGAGCAGAGCGTCATGACCATCCAGGAGTTCATCGACGAGGTTAACGCGAAGGTTCAGGAAATGACGAAAGACTTCTAAAAAAATGCCCACCCAAGCCCTCCCAAAGGGAGGGATGTTTAGAATGAAACAACAATCAGTTTATGTCATGTATGCTGCTGTACCACAGCAGCCCCAAAACGATATGAATAGTAATAATAATGTAACCAAACATCCCCTCCTTCGGAGGGGCTTGGGAAGGCTTCTTTCGTTGGTTGCCTTGCTGTCCCCTGCCGTTTCGTATGCCCAAAACGAAGGACCCACCATGGGCTGGAGTTCTTGGAACACATTCGGACTGAACATCAGCGAGGGCATCATCAAGGGTCAGGCCAACGCCATGGTCACGAAGAAACTGAAGGACGCGGGCTATGACCACATCAACATCGACGACGGCTACTTCGGCGGTCGCGACAAGACGACAGGCCAGCTGCTCATCCATCCGCAGCGTTTCCCCAACGGTCTGAAGGGCGTTGTCGACTTCATCCACTCAAAAGGTCTGAAGGCCGGCATCTACAGCGACGGCGGCTATAACACCTGCGGCAGCTACCACGGTGGCGACAAGACGGGTGAAGGCGTGGGACTCTATCAGCACGACCAGCAGGACTGCGACTTCTTCTTCAAGGAGCTGGGCTTCGACTTCATCAAGGTCGACTTCTGCGGTGGTGACCCTATTCATAATAAGGACGGGCTGGACCTCGACGAGCGCCAGCGCTACACCGCCATTGCCAAGGCCATCAAGAACACTGGCCGTACCGACGTCCGCATGAACATCTGCCGCTGGGCCTATCCCGGCACGTGGGTCGACGATGCCGGCTTCTCATGGCGCACCACCGGCGACATCTACGACGGATGGAAGTCGGTGAAAGGCATCCTGGCCGAGAACCTCTATATGAGCGCCTATTGCAGCAAGGGCCACTACAACGATATGGACATGCTCGAGGTGGGACGCTCGATGACCGAGGAAGAGGATAAGACCCATTTCGGCATGTGGTGCATCATGAACTCACCGTTGCTCATCGGCTGTAATCTGACCACCATCAAGACTGCCACGCTGAAACTGCTGAGGAACGCCGAGCTCATCGCCCTCAACCAGGATACCCTCTACCAGCAGGCCTACGTGGCCGGCTATGAAAATGGCTGCTATCTGCTGGTTCGTGATATCGAGCAGTTGAACGGCACCCGCCGCGCCTTTGCAGTCTATAATCCCGATGATGAGAAAAAGACGTTCACCGTCAACTTCCGCGACATCGACCTCGACGGTGAGGTCAAGCTGCGCGATGTGTTCCAGATGAAGGACCTCGGCAGCTTCACTTACAGCTACGAGGTCAGTCTTCCTGCCCATGGCACCCGTATCTACGTGGCTGATGCCGAGACCCGCCTGGAGCGAGTCCGCTACGAGGCCGAGACGGGTTACGGCGGTGCCTATTCAGAGATTGAGTGGAACGTCTGCCGGTACGACGAGTCCTCCGTCTGTTCCGGCGGCTACAAGGCCGGCTATCTGGGGCAGTCAGACAAGAACGACCTCCAGTGGCGTAATGTCTACAGTCAGCAGGGTGGCGACTATAAGCTCACCATCGGCTTCCTCTGTGGCGAGTCGCGCAATATCACTGTCAGCGTCAACGGCAAGAAAATCAAGGCTCTCAGCTTCAACTCCGGAAGTTTCAGCAAGGTGGGGCGCAAGTCCCTTGACATCCAGCTTCAGCCTGGTCAGAACACCATCCGCCTGTCAAACACCTCCGGCTGGATGCCCGACATCGACTATATCGACGTCGAGCGCGTCGTCCCGACCGCAGTCACTTCCCCTGCAGCCGGTCCTCGCACCCCCTCTGCCGCCTACGACCTGCAGGGCCGTCCCGTCGATGTCGCTACCGCCCGTGGCATCATCGTCAGCGGTGGCCGCAAGGTGCTACGATAATTTTTTTCACGAATCTATTACCACTTCCACCACTTTTATAGTTAACCGTCTGTCAAACAATTGATTAGAAAGTGGTAGTAAGAGTGGTGGCAGTGGTAATATATTACCACTACGTTGGTTTTTGAGCCCCAAAACCAACGTTTTTCGTTCTTTTCTGTTTATATCAGCTATTGATTTGTGAGCGCAGTTGGCCAAGTCTTGACGATGAACTATCGCATTACATCCTTTCGATGGCTTTGGAACGCCGTTCCAGAGCCGCCGGAACGTCGTTCCTGCGCCTCCGGAACGCCTGAATGCGGTCTGCAATTGTCAAAAATTCCAGCGAAGGAACCTTATAGAAGCATAAAAGTGGTGTAAGCGTATCCGCTTTAGCATCTAACCTTGGCCATAGGTAGCCTTCCATCT
>CAMHIS010000161.1 GCA_946185285.1 uncultured Prevotellaceae bacterium | reverse complement strand
ACAGCTGCCGCTGCTGTTGACCAGCGCGGTACCGTACCCTCTACGACCTACAAGGGGTGGCTGGGCAAGATAGTCGACGAAGCCAAGGAACTGGGTGCCATACCTATTATATGTTCGCCCGTTTGCCGCTCTTACTTCACCGGCTCAAAGATTCGCCGTAATGGTCGCCACGACTTGGGAGACTCGTTCTCCGTATTGACTGCCGACGGCATCAAGGAGAAACAGAGCGTGCCTGCCGACGACCACACCATGGACTATGCCTACCACTCACGGAAATTGGCAGAAGAGAAGGGCGTGTCCTTCATAGATCTGACAGCAGCAACTGCTGAGCTCTATGAGTACTATGGCGACGCCAAGTGTCATGAGTATCTTTTCGATGGCGAGGGCTCTACTCATTTTAATACAACGGGTGCTGTGTTGGTGGCCCGCGAATGTGCCCGTCTGATGAAGGCACAGGGTATTATGGCCAGTGACATTACACTCCCCACTGACCTTACGGTAACGCCTGCGACGGGCGACTTAGGCGAGGCGTATAAGGGTCAGACCCTGCAAAAGGAATTCACGCTGAACGGCTTTGGCCTCTCACCCGAGACAGGCACCGTGAGCATTACTGCCACTGACGGCATTGAGCTGTCTTTCGACAAGAAAGAGTGGACCAAGACACTTACTTCCGACTACAGCGGCTCTACATTGGTGAAGACCTTCTATGCCCAGCTGACACTGGCATCAGATGGTGAGACCACCGGCACCATCACAATCAGTCAGGGCGACAAGAGCATCGAAATACCCGTCAAAGCCGTTGCAGTAACTCTTGAGGGCGGTACAGAGGTAAAAGCCTACTGGCGATTGGAGAAAGATGACTCCTATGAGCTGACGGGACCAGCAACGCCTATTGCCCAGACATTCCAGGGAATGTACGTGCAGCGTTATTCCAACCCCAATGCCAAGACCGTTTGGCCTGATTGGACGGGCTATGACGCTACCCGCAAGATGCAGCGCGACCTGCTGACGGGTGACAACTGGCCTGCTGAGGAGATAGATGACAACCCAGACCGCTACATACAGTGGGGCATAAAGCCTGCTGCCGGCACAGAACTGAAGATTGACCAGATATCACTCTTCGCATCAGGGTGCGGCGGCAATGGCATGTGCTGCCACATCTACTACTCCACCGATAACTTCGAGACGCGCACCACCATCTACGAAAAGAAGAGTATGCCTGCCAACAATCCGCAGTATGTAGAGGCCAAGCCGGTGCTCACCGTCAAGGAGGGTCAGGAGCTCCTCGTTCGCGTGTATCCTTGGTATAACGGTGCGGCCTCTGGCAAGACCATCTGTCTGTCCGACCTCACCATCCACGGCATGGCAGTATCAGCTACAGGCATAAGCCAGGTAAGTACCGACAGCACCACTACTACGGCTTTTTTTACCGCTGACGGTCGTCAACACGCCCAGATGCAGCGCGGCCTGAACATCGTTCGCATGGCTGATGGTAATATTAAGAAAATAATCTATTAATAACAATAACTACTATCATTATGCAAAACAAAACTTTCTTTACGAGACTGCTTGTTGCGCTTCTCGGGCTGCTGCCTCTGACAGCTGCTGCCCAGAATGCCACGCAACTGGCAAAGTGGACATTCGACACGGGCTATACCGTGACCGATAATGTCTACACACCCAGCACCAACGACTGGGCAGCAATTGGATGGAATGGTTTCGGCACACTGCCATGCATTCTGCCCAATGAGTTTAATGGTAACCAAAATGACTACTATGTGTCGGCCAAAGGAACCCGCTTCTGGGGTATCCAGGAAAACTACGATGCCAAAATCATGTCACTCTATCAAGACATGGACCCTAACAACATCACCGACTATACCGATGCCTCGCAGCACAACCAGTACTTCGAAATCGGTTTCCCCACCAAAGGCTATAAGAACGTGCAGTTCACATTTGCCTACACCTGCGGCGACAACAAAGAGCGCTCTATGGAGATGGTGGTCAGCACCGATGGTGGACAGACATGGAGCGACGCCGGCGGCTACGTCAGCGGAGCCACCTGGTGGACATACAAAACCAACACCGTCAGCCTGTCGGCCAACAACAAGGAGCAGGTCATCGTACGACTGATAGCCCCTAATGGTGAAACCGCTCAGTGGCGCATGAACGAAATCAGCATCGTGGCTGAGGAGGCTGGAGGTTCCGTGACCGTCAACGAAGCCGGATTCACAGCCACATGGGAGCTGAAGTCAGCTGATTTCGCTACGGCAGCCACACCGTCGAAGGACGGTCTGTTCTCTGTAGCCGAACTATCGTGGGGTGACAAGTTGGTCCCTGCCGGCCTGCGCACTGATGGCAGTGTCAGCCGACTGCAGTTCCAGCCCACTGATGCTGGTGCTGCCGATGATGACGCCAGTGCCGTCGTGTTTACACTGAAACCCAAGAAATCTCTGACCTTTGCACCGAAGAAACTCTCATTCAACGCCTGCCGTGTGGGCACCAACGGTGGCAAGTTCGACGTAGTAGTCGTCAGCGGCAGCCAATCGACAAAGGTAGGCGAAGGCATCACACCTCAGCTGGCTAAAGAAGATCCCTATGTGTCTTATCACGAGTTCGACCTGAGTAACATACCTACTACCGACGATATTTTCTACGCCAAGATTTACATCTACAATCTGGCCACCAACAAGCAGTATGCCTTCAGCGATGTCGTCATTAGCGGTGACGTGGCAGGAACTTTGGAGACCGTGCCCACCTGCAGCCTGAGCGTGAAGTTGGGCATGGAGGGTGCTGGTAAGGTTTCGAGTAATCCCGCCGGCAACGAGTTTGACGAGGGTACCACCATCACGGTCACTGCCACCGAGAACTTCGGCTATCATTTTGCCGGATGGGCTGATGCTGAAGGCAATATCGTTTCTGACAAGAAGACATACACCTTTGAGATTAAGGCCAACACATCGCTGATTGCCACTTACACCAAGGCCAATGTCTATGCCCTGAACCTAACGCGAGTAGGTGGTGCTAACGAAAACTTAGTGCAACTGCTACCTACTGGCAACTATGTGGATGGCACGCACTATTATGAAGAGGGCACGGAGGTCAAGCTGACCGCCCTGAACAACCGCATTCTGACCTTCATGGGCTGGGAAGACAACACCACTGAGGCTGAGCGTACCGTCAAAATGGACGGAGAGAAGAACCTGACGGCCAACTTCTCGGCAACCGACTACATTGTGGGTTGGGACCTTTATAACGATCAGCCTGCCAAGGACCGCGTGGCCGACTATAAGGCCGATTCGGAGAATGCCGGCATGCTGTCACTGCGCCAGGCCGACGGCACGACCAACGGCTGGCTGACCCGTGGCATCAACAACGGTCAAGAAAACGGTAAGTATGCTGCCCGCATTTGGAAATATCTCTCTGAGGAATGGTATTTTGAAATCTCCTTCTCGTCGAAAGGCTATGAGAACCTGATTATCTCGTCATGTATCGGCGATGACTACAACACGTACAGCGTGAATAACGTGGAATACTCCATCGACGGCACCAACTTCACAAAGATTGGTACGTTCAACCCTCCTGCACGTGGTTGGGACGGTCCCAAGGAATTTGCCCTGCCCGCAGAGGCCAACAACCAGGAGCGTGTATGGATTCGCTGGATGCCCGACCGTACTTCTGAGAAGGTGGGTGTGACGAGCGACTACGATGGTACCTCGATTGCGGAGATTTTCGTATTGGCCGATGCTACCGGTGCTGCCAGCGAGCAGGCTACCCTCGTGTCAAGCAATCCAGAACAGGGAGCTACTGGTGTCAGTGCCAATGGTTCCGTCATCCTGACCTTCGACAACAAAGTGAAGGCTGGCACGGGCACTGCCTCACTCAACGGTGAGGAGATAGCTCCCATCATCAGCGGCAAGAGCGCCGTCTTCAAGTACGGCGGTTTGAAGTATGCTACTCA
>CAMHIS010000160.1 GCA_946185285.1 uncultured Prevotellaceae bacterium | reverse complement strand
TTAGAACCCTTCCAAATCGTAGTACTCGTCTTCGAGGTCGACGACGGGTTTCTTCTTCGCGGGCTGCTTCTGCGTAGCCTTGTTCTGACTGCCAAAGCCGTCGGAGAAATCGATGCCGGTGTCTTCCACCTTGCGCTCGGGCTGCTTCGGGGCATTGGTCTGAGCAGGTTTTGTGGCGGGCTTGGTCTCGGGTTTCTTGGGCGTGGTCTTTGGCTTTTCCGTGGAAGCAGGCGCCTTGGGCGTTGTCGTGGATGCTTTCGGGGCTGCCGGTTTTGTGGTGGTGGCCGGTCGTGTGGGAGCAGCGGCAGGCTGTTCGGCAGGAATATCCATGACGTCGCCGTCGAGAGCCGGGGTGTTACGCTGCGGTTTCTCTTCGGGTATAATCAATGTTCCGTCGTCGATGGTGGGCTCCGCTGCCTTTGTGGCAGGAGTCTCGGCAGGAACAATGATGTCATTGCCAACAGGTTCAGGCTGCACAGCAGGCTTGTGGGCAGGTGTTTCGGTTGGAACAATCAGGTCGTTGTCGGCAGGTGCTGGTTCGTCGGCAGGCTTGCGTGCTGGCGTTTCAGCAGGAACAATGATGTCATTGCCGGCTGGCTCTGGTTCTGCTACAGGCTTGCGCGTTGGAGCATCGGCAGGCACCACGACATCGTTGCCCGCGGGTTCCGGCTTGGCAGCCGGTTCATCAGTAGGAATGTCGAACGAAGAGCCGGCATCGGCAGGCTCCACGCCCAGGTCGATGAGCGTGTTGTTGTCGAGCACTCCTCCGTTATAGAGTCCGTCGCCCTGGTCGTTGCCATTGCCCGAGGGTTCAGGCTGTGGCGGTTTTTCGTATTCTATGGTGGCTGGCTCGGTGAGCAGTCTGACGGTAGAAATCTTCAGCGGCACGAAATGCTCCTCGTAGAACTTTTCGTAATCGTCGTAGCTGTACTGCTTGCCGAGCAGTTCCAGGTTCTTGTCGCTGATGATAATGACACGCGCACCCCGTTGCAGCAACCGGGTGATGTTCTCCTGCTGATAGAGTGTGCGGGCATACTGCAAGGTCTCGTCGTAGTTGCGGAAACCGGCCAGGCGCATCCGGCGCAGTCCCTCGACATCCTCGAATTCCATGTCGAAATTGCGCACCAGATAGTTGGTGAAGTTGAAGCGCGCCATCTCGAAGAGCAGCTGGTGCTCGTCTACGGAGTCGGGCTCGTAGGCAATGATGAACAGGAAGTTGGCATCGCGCTCGGGTTCGAACACGCGGGCAGCAATGGAATCGCTGTCGCTGAGCACATAGCTGCGGCGCTCCCACACATCGCCCATGTCGAACTTGCCGCCACGAAGCTGACGGCCCTCCTTGACGCCGTTGATAATCATGCCGGCCATGGAACTCACAGGACTCGTGGGGTATTTCTCCACCACAGTCTTCATGTCGTCGAGACATCCCTGACTGTCGCCCACGTTAAGTTTGCTAAGACCTCCAATGAAGATGAACTTATCGCGGTTGGCGCCCAATTGGAAGCGTTTCTCTGAAAGCCGGGTGTTGGCCCTCACCTCGTCGAAGCGGTTGGCCTTGAATGCCTCGTAGGTGGCGGCATAGAGCGAATCCTCCATGTGGGTGCCGAAACGGGCGTTCTCCACGAAATAAGGGTCGGTGAGTATGGTGGTCCACTGGCTCTCCGGGTGGTCGCTCTTCAGTCGGTTAAGGAAGTTCTCGGCCATCTGCGGCTCACCCTTTCGCATGTATAGCAGGTAGAGGTGATAGAACACGTCGTCCATCTTCTCGTACGAGGGATATTGGTCGGTGAGCCGGCGCAGCGCCTTCTCGCCCAGTGTCAGGTTGTCGAGCTTGTCCTTGAAAATGACGCCGCTATGATGCAGTCCGTCCATGATGATGAGGTTGGAGGCTTCCACCTGCTCGTCGGTGAACGGTATGTCTTTCAGATAGTATTCACGCTTGTGGGGGTCGTTCTGTGCGCTGTCGGCAATCTGTGCCAGCGAGTCCTCCACGGCAGCCGCCTTGAAGAGCGAGTCGCGCTGTTCGTCGGTGAGCATTTCGTTTTCAGCAGCCGAGGCCACCACGGTCTTGTTGATGCGCTGCCAGTCGTCTACGTTCTCACGCTTTCCCCACTGGCGCTGGAACGTCTGCTTACCCTGACTCACGGCCATCGGATTATAGAAATACCAGGTTCCGCTCTGGTTGCTCATGGCCGTCTGCGGCTGGTTTTGCGTCGGCCGGTTATTGTTGTTGCGGTTGCCCACGGCATCCTGACGGGCCAGCTGGTTCTGGGCTTCAGCCTCAGCCTGGCGGTCGCGTTCCTCTTTCTCTTTCTTCTTCAGCGCCTCGATGACACGGTCGATGGCCTCGTTGCGCTCTTTCTCGGGCAACTTGGCCAACACCTGCAGCGAGTCTTGCAGATAGACGGCATCGGTGTAGGGAACCAGTTCGTCGAGCACCTTCGAACGTTCCGAAAGCTGTTTATAGTCGTCGCGGTCTTTGTCGAGCAGTCCGATGGCCTCGCCGTAGCAGCGCTTGGCATCGCCGAATTTCTCCTTTGCCCAATAGAGGTCGCCCAGATGTAACAGCAGCACGCCCTTCTCGATTCCGCTGCGGGTGGCCTTCTCGTTGCCTTTCTCGTAGGCACCGATGGCGTTTGCGGTGTCGCGCTGCAGCAGGTAGATATTGCCCATGGCATAATACACCTGGTCGAGATACTGCGCATTCTTATCCGAACGGGCCATCGACTTCAGCCTGCTAATCATCTTCTTCGGGTTGCCTCCGGCCATCACCTCGCTCATGGCGATGCGGGCATTGAACTCCAGCTCGTAGGGAGGATTCATGCGCACCACGCTACGGAAGGCCTTGTAGGCGTCGTCGCGCTTTCCAAGGGCTGCATACAGCTGACCCAGCAGGAAGTATTCGCGGGCTTTCTGCTTGCGGCGCATTTCGTGCTTAATGGCTTTCTTCAGGTAGGGAATGGCTTCCTCGAAGCGCTTCGTGTGGATGTAGTACGAGGCATAGGTATAGTCCCACTCCTTCACGGCACGCCAGTCCATCGAGTCGCGCTTCATCTTATTGATCACGTCCTCGGCATCGTAGATCCAGTCCTGCTCAATATAGCATTTGGCCAGCCATGCACGGGCTTTACCGTAGATGGCCGGCTGGGTGTGATAGAGGCGTGCCATATAGGCAAAGGTAGAGGCAGCCTCGGTGAACTGTCCGCTATGGAACTGCGAGCGTCCCATCAGCATCCATGCTTTCCAGAGGAAGGGGTTGTACTCGCGTCGCGAGAGCCACTCAATGTCGCGCTCGGTCTTCTTCCGGCTCTTGTTCCATGTGGGGCGCTTCTTGATGCTGTGGCGCTTGATGGCCTTCTGCGCCTTCTCCACGGCCTTGTCGAAATTTCCCTTTCCCAATTCTCTCGACGACTTGTTGCTGACCGTATAGAGCGGAATCATCTCGGTGAAGTTGTCTTTGTTGCCCTGCTCTTTCTCGAGCGAGCCGTCGATGTAGGCCAGGTTACCATTATAATAGGTATTATAGCGGGCCGTGAACGAATGGTACCAGCGCGACTGCGACGTGTTCTTCTCGGTGGAACACGAGTACAGCATGAACATGGCCAATAAAACCAGCAGCAGTCCGGCGCCTTGATTTTTCGCATCGGGCGACTTCGCCTTTTTCTCCTTTATTTCATCCAGCAGACACTTGATTTGGCACGAACCGTCGTCCTTGCTGAGGCAAGTGCTACAGTCGTGACCCTGCTGAACGGGAGTGTCGTCGCCTCTCGAGAGCAGCGCAGCCACACCACCCAGCAGTATCAAAGCTCCTATGCAGATGAAAACAAATGTCACTTCTCAGTTAATCACAAATCGGTTAAAACCTGGAATCCTGCCTGCTGCAGGTCTTCCCAAAATCGGGGATAACTCTTGGTCACTACCTGCGGGTTGTTGATGCGCAGCCCCTCGTGCAGGAAGCACATCGGCGCAAAGGCCAGTGCCATGCGGTGGTCTTCGTAGGTGTCGATGGGTTCCCACGACGCTTCACACCGCTCTCCGTCCCACAGCAGTTCCGAGTCGTTCATGTCTTGTATCACGTAGCCCGTCTTCCGCATCTCGTTCTTCAGCGCCGCTATGCGGTCGGT
>CAMHIS010000159.1 GCA_946185285.1 uncultured Prevotellaceae bacterium | reverse complement strand
GCCGATAGGTTATTTTGCTGTTTTGCAGGACGCGGAACAGGTACCCGTCCCTGCGAGGGCCGGAGACTACGGCTTGTAGGTGTAGGGGCTTTGGCTGATGCCATCCGCGTACACCTTGCCGCCGATAGTCACCGTGCCGCACGAACCACTGTTGGCCCTGCCGATGCTGCAGGGAGAACCACCACCCTTGATGGCGGTGACGCTGGTCACGCCGTTGGTGATAGTGATGTTGCCGCACGTAGACCAGTAGCCACCGCCAATACCAGGCGACCAATGGCTGCCCGTGGCGGTGACGGTACCGCCCTTGATGGTGATGTTGCCGCAGGTTCCTTGATATCCACCGCCGATACCAGCATAACCATCGTACCGCCCTCCAGTGGCCGTGATGGTACCACCTTCGATAATAATGTTGCCGCAGGGTACATAAATGCCTGCACCAATGCCCGCACCATCACCGTTGCTAGTAGCGGTGAGCGAACCGTCACCCTTGATGGTCAGTGTGCTGCTCTTTGGAACGTGGATGCCGGGATACCAACTATAGAATCCCCTCACGTTGTTCGTGCCTTCGAGGACGATGGTGGCATTGCCTACGCAGTTTATACCCGCCCATTCGTAACTTCTGCTGTCCGTTCCGGCTATTGTCACATTTTTTAGCGTCACGGTGGCTCCGTCGGCGATGCTTATTTTGTAGTTCCCGCTGAGCGTGCCGGTGAGCACGTCGCCGTCCTTTGCCGTGTAGTTGCTGTTCAGCTTATTGAGATACACGGCGTTGTTGGTTTTGCCGCCGCCACCGTTGTTCGGGTCGTAATCGCCGCTACTGCCGGAGCCGTCGTCGGGATACTTGAAGATTTGCCATTGCGGGCCGATGTCGAAGTAGGTGCGCCAGTCGGCTATCTGGTAGCCGAAGACCTTGAGCACGGCTCCTATCTCGCCGCCGACACCCGCCTTGCCCTCGATGGAGGCGTTGATGCGGTCGTCGCCCATCTGGTAACTCAGTTTGCCAGTGATGTTCACCTGCGGGCCGACGGTGAACGAGGGGCCGCCAATCTTCTCGATGACGATGTCGCAGCCGAAGAAGAGTCCCACGCCGGCTTTGAGTTCCAGCTCCGCCTTCGGGTTGATGAAGCTGAACTCGTCCTTCACCTTCTCACCCTCGGCGATGCCGCTCAGGCTGCCGTTGCTGTACCGAAAGCCGGCCTTGAACTTGGTGGCGATGTCGTACTGCACGCCGAGGTAGGCATTGCCCTTGAGCGTCGAGGTGAACTTCAGATAGACTCTCGGGTCGATGTCGACGGTCAGGGGCACGGGGCCGAGCATGAAGGTGAAGCCGATGCCTGAGAACTTGAAGAGGTCGATGCGCTGCTTGTCCTCAGGCAGGGTGATGGTCTTGGAGAATCCGATGCGCGCCTGGGGATTGACGTCAAGGTAGCCTTCGACGTAGGTCTCCAGGTAGTCGAGCACGGGCACGAATGCCGTCTCGATGCTGCCGTGGGAGTCGATGTTGAGCGTGTAGTCGAGGTTGAACTCGATGGGGCAGCGCAGGCGCAGGGTGATGGTGTCGGCCGACTCCTTGCCGCAGTTGAACTTCACGTCGCTGGAAATCGTGGTCTTCGACTTCAGCAGGCTCCAATTGTTGTGGGGGTCCCAGTCGTACGACGTTGCATCAACAATGGCATCCCAGGCATCCTCGAAGGTATCCACAATGTCGTCCCAAAGGTCGCTGAACCAACTGTTCGCGCCGTCGGTCTTGCCGTTGAACATATCCTCGATGGTGATGGTGCGCCTGCCCGCCTGGCTCAGGTCGAGGTCTGCGGAGTTGGCGCCGCTGTTGGGCTTGGTGCACAGGGTGATGGCTGCGGGGTGGATCACGTTGTTGTCGTCCACGTACTTGTCGGCCTCGGGGTCGCCCATCGATGCCCTCGTCAGTCCGCCGCGGGACACCATGCGCGTGGGGTTGTAGTAGAGGTGGGTGTTGAGTTGCACCTCCTGGCCGTTGATTACCTCGGCAACCGACGAGCGCACCACCTTCAGCACGTAGCGGTCGCCCACGAGCCGCTGCTCCGTGGCGCGGCGCAGGTAGGAGCGATGCTGCTGGTCATCCCAGATACCCATGGGGCGGTTCACGAAGTTGGTGATGCCCTTCTTGTCGGCCAGCGCCTTGCTGATGCGCAGTTCGGTGGTGTCGGCATTGTGGGTCACGTCGTTAGGGGTCAGGAAGTCGGTGTACACCAGTCCGATGGGCTTTCCCAGCGGGTCGTTCTCACCGGCGATGATCACGTTCGGGTCTTTCTCCGGCGCGTCATCGTCAGAGGAGCACGCGGTGAACACGGCTGTCGTGGCCAGCATCGCGGCCATCAGCAACAGGGAAAGGAAGCGGTTCTTTCTCATTGTCGTTTAGTTTAGATTGTTATACATATTATCATTGTTATACCTTATCTATTATATAGTATGAACTCGGCGGGGCCGGTCTGATAGATGACGTCGCCCTCCTTCGTGCAGGCCGTGAGCATCAGCATGGCCGCGAGTATCAGGATAATTTTCTTCATTGTACGGATATGTAATTAGTATAGGAACAAAAAACAGCAAGGCTGCTCTCGCTTAACAATATTTATCTCTCGTCGTGTCATTTCGTCGAACTTTCGTTGCAAAGTTACTAATTTTTTTGCAAATACGATGTAACTGCCCCCACATTTTTTATATAGTAAGGTAAAGGTGGGTCGATTTTGTTCCTATGACCGCCCGTCGTGGCGTTCGCTGAAAGAAGTTGCCAATAGAGCGAAAAATATAAAAGTATTTTTTGTATATTGCTCAGATTTGATTATCTTTGCAGGCAGTATGGGTAATTTCAGTTTCAAGCAGTTTACCATAGAGCAGGATTTGTGCGCTATGAAGGTCGGTACGGACGGCGTGCTGCTGGGGGCATGGGCCGCCGGCGGCGACCGCGTGCTGGACGTCGGTACGGGGACGGGCGTGATAGCCCTGATGATGGCACAGCGCTGTCCGGAGGCGTATGTGAATGCTATTGACGTGGATGAGGGAGCAGTACGTCAGGCACGCGAGAATGTGGCGCGGGCCGGGCGTGAAGAACATATAGAAGTCACTCGCGTTGCGGTGCAGGCACTTGCCCGCGATGTCGACTATCACGGAGTGTTCGACGCAGTGGTCAGCAATCCGCCGTTCTTCGTGGACGCACTGAAGGCGCCCGATGTCCAGCGCAGTATGGCCCGGCATGCTGACAAACTGACTTATGCGGAACTGATGGAGGCGGCTTGGCACCTGTTGACTGACGAGGGCGTGCTGAGTGTGATAGTGCCTTTTGACTACCTGCAGAAGATGGAAGATGAGGCGACGTTCCGTGGCTTCTTCCTGCGTCGTGTGTGTGCCGTCTGTACAAAGGCGGGAGAACCAGCCCGGCGCTATCTGCTGGCATTCCGCAAACGTCCCTGCCGCTGCCAGCGTTCTGAAATGACGATAGGCGACGAGACTTACCGGTTGCTGACGAAGGATTTTTATCTCTGAATAACTTATAGCTTATATCTATTTGTGGAAGCCGGTGCGGCAGAACTCGTCCCATTGGCCTTGATAGCCGTTGAAGACATTGATGTCGACGGGGCCAGTGATGCCATTCACGCGTCCGTCGGGAGTCAGCTGCCAGTAGACCAACTTGACGTCAGGCTTGTATTCGCCGTAGCGGGCTATCCAGACGTTGTAGCGCTGCTTGATGTCGGCAGCGTGGGCCATGTGGCGGTTGACGAAACCCTGGTTGATGTAGAGAATGGGCTTCATGCCTGTGCGCTTCTCGACGTACTCCATGAAGATACGGATGCGCCGCAGTAACTCTTCCGTGCCGCCAATCTTGCGTATCTGGCCGTCGGTGGGCTCCACGTCCAGCACGGGCGGGAAGTCGTCAGGCCGGAACAGCGTGTGGTTGACAAAATAGGTGGCTTGGGCGAGGGCCGGTGTCTTGAGCGAGAAGAAGTGGTAGGCCCCCGTTCGTATGCCCTTAGCCTTTGCAGCGGCATAGTCTTTTAGGAAATACCGGTTGCGCACAGTGGTACCCTCGGTAGACTTGATGTAGACAAAGGATACGGGGAAGGTTTGCCCTCCGGCATGGTGCTTGGAACCGAGGGATGTGATGCGCAGGTCGTTCCAGTTGATGGAATAGCGCTTGCGCCCCTTCTCGTGCT
>CAMHIS010000158.1 GCA_946185285.1 uncultured Prevotellaceae bacterium | reverse complement strand
CTCAGCACGACGGTTTTCAAGACCGTTGTAATCGACCACTCTACCATCTCTCCTTAGGTGTGGTGCTGTTAAGCGGGTGCAAAAGTACGATATTTTTTCTAATTATGCAAATTTTTGGGTTACTTTTTGTTTATCATGTGCATTTTTCGTACCTTTGCACCATGATTTACCCGAATAATTTTGAACGCAAGATAGGTTTTGACGAAATTCGCACCCTGCTGAAGGAGCGCTGCCTGTGTACGCTGGGCAAGGAGAAAGTCGACGACATGGGCTTCGCAACCGACTACGCGCTGGTGAGCGAGCAGCTGCAGCAGGTGAGGGAGTTCAGAAGGCTGAGACAGGAGGCCGACGACTTCCCGATGCAGTATTTCTTCGACGTCCGTTCAGCCGTGGCGCGCATACGCCTGGAGAACACCCACCTTGAGGCTGAGGAGGTGTGGGACATGCGCCGCTCGCTGGAGACGATCAGCAACATCGTCAGCTACCTGAGGCGCGGCGTCGGTAGTGACGACGAGGATTCGCGTCCTGACTACCCTTCCCTCTTCCGCCTGACTGAAGGGGTGGTGACGTTTCCGGCCATGATCAGGCGTATTGACTCGATACTCGACAAGTACGGCAGCATCAAGGACTCGGCGTCGATGACGCTGGCCAGCATCCGTCATGAGCTGTCGAAGATGGAGGGCAGCATCTCGCGTACATTATATACTATACTGCACAGTGCCCAGAAGGACGGACTTGTAGACAAGGACGCGGCACCGACGCTGCGCGACGGGCGGCTCGTGATTCCCGTGGCGCCGAACCTGAAGAAGCGGATCGGCGGCATCGTACACGACGAGTCGGCGACGGGAAAGACGGTGTTCATTGAGCCTACAGAGGTGGTGGAGGCCAACAACAAGGTGAGGCAGCTGGAGGCCGAGGAGCGTCGCGAGATTATCAGGATACTGACGGTCTTCAGCGACGAGGTGAGGCCCCACGTGCCCGAGATTCTTGAGTCCTACCAGTTTCTTGCCCAGATAGACTTCATCTACGCCAAGGCGGAGCTTGCCGAACTGACGCACGCCTGCGAGCCGACGCTGAGAGAGGAGCCCTACATTGACTGGATACGGGCCATACACCCGCTGCTCGACCTCTCGCTGAGCAAGCAGGGCAAGAAAGTCGTGCCGCTCGACATCACGCTGCGCGGCGACAACGGTGCCGACGAGCACGGCCGCGACAAGAACGTGGGGCGGCTGCTCATCATCTCGGGACCTAACGCGGGCGGCAAGTCGGTATGCCTGAAGACGGTGGGCCTGCTGCAGTACATGCTGCAGTGCGGGTTGTCGATTCCCCTGTCGGAGCGTTCTACGTGCGGCATCTTCGACGACATCATGATAGACATCGGCGACGAGCAGAGCATCGAGAACGACCTGTCGACCTACAGCTCGCACCTGATGAACATGAAGCAGATGATGCGCCAGTCGAACGAGAAGACGCTGCTACTCATCGACGAGTTTGGCGGCGGCACGGAACCCACTATAGGTGGGGCAATTGCAGAGGCCGTGTTAAAGCAATTCTGGAAGAAGCGGGCGTTTGGCGTGATCACGACACACTACCAGAACCTGAAGCATTTTGCCGAGGGTCACGAGGGCGTGGTCAACGGTGCCATGCTCTACGACCGCCATGAGATGCAGGCACTGTTCCAGCTGTCAATCGGTCAGCCTGGCTCATCCTTTGCTATAGAGATTGCACGTAAAACTGGTATACCTGAGGAAGTTATAAACGACGCGTCGGAGATTGTAGGCATGGATTACATCCAAAGCGACAAGTACCTGCAGGACATCGTACGCGACAAACGTTACTGGGAGGGCAAGCGACAGACGATACACCAGCACGAGAAATCGCTCGAAGGCCGCATTGCCCGCTACGAGAGCAGCATCGAGGAGATAGAGCGCGAGCGCAAGGAGATTCTGAGGCGCGCCAAGGAGCAGGCCGAGGAGCTGCTGAGCGAGAGCAACAAGAAGATAGAAAACGCCATACGCGAGATACGCGAGAGCCAAGCCGAGAAGGAGGCCGCGCGCCGCATACGCGAGGAGCTGAACACGTTTAAGGCGGAGCTGTCGGACATTGACACGAGGGCCAACGACGAAGCCATCGACCGCAAGATCAAGCAGATACAAGAGCGCAAGGAACGGCGCGAGAAACGCCGCCAGGAGAAGGCTCTCAAGGCGGCCACGAAGCCCGTAAGCGTGGCCAAGCAACCGACAGCGGCGAGCAAGGAACTGGCCGTGAACGACTACGTGCGCATAAAGGGCCTTACCAGCGTGGGCACCATCGAAAGCATTGACGGCAAGATGGCCACCGTCATCTTCGGCGGCATGAAGACCAAGATGAGAACCGAGCGACTGGAGCCGGCCGAGGCGCCCCAACAGCAAGAAAAGAGCCGTGCCGAGGAGCGCAACTCCCACCTGGCTGGTGCTTACGCCAACGTGTCGAGCGACACCCGCAACGTCATTGACAACCGCAGGCTGAACTTCCACCAGGACCTTGACGTCAGGGGCATGAGGGGCGACGAGGCCATCAATGCCGTCACCTATTTCATTGACGACGCGATACTCGTCGGCATGCCGCGCGTACGCATACTTCACGGCACGGGGACAGGCGTCCTGCGCCAGCTGATACGCCAATATCTGGCCACGATTCCCAACGTCAGCAGCTACCGCGACGAGCACGTCCAGTTCGGCGGAGCAGGCATCACGGTGGTGGATATTGACTAAGTGTGCGCACACAGCAAATCTTAAAAAAACTAAAGAAATTTGGATAAGTAGCTGAAACTTCGTAACTTTGCACCGAAATTCTAAAGGATAACGCAGTTTCTCGTGACGAGAAGGCTGTAGTAAAGTATAGAGTTATGAAGAAAACATTTATGATTTTATGTATGAGCCTGGCTGCTGTCTTGCTGAATGCAAAAGCGCCAAGTTTCAACTGGGATCCAGTGATGGATGCGATTATTCAAGTAGAAAGTGGTGGGAACCCTAACGCTATTAGCGGAAACTCCGTAGGCGTTATGCAGATTACTCCGATACTCGTGGAGGATTGCAACCAGATTCTTCAGAAAAAGAAGAGCAAGAAGCGCTACACGTTGGCTGACCGTTACAGCGTCAAGAAATCAAAAGAAATGTTCCTGCTTATTCAGTCTCATTACAACCCGATGAACAATGTTGAAAAGGCAATCCGCCTGTGGAATGGAGGAGTTAACTACAATGTACGAGCTACGAACAGGTATTTTCGGAAGGTTAAGAATTTAATGAAGTGAAATTCTATTTGCAAGACTTATATCAGTTGGCATGTCACCGGACAATGCCAACTGATTTTTCTATCCGTTTAGGTGGTCTTTATGTAAGCACTCTTAGAAGTACACCTTGTAACAGTTGTAGTTTGTTCGTACCTTTGCCCCCGCAATAGTGCACCCAAACGACAACTGTTACAATTATGACCAAGGAAGAGTTTTTGCAGTTACAGTCAGACCACCGTCAGAGTGGTCTGTCACTTAAGTCGTACCTACATCAGATAGGTACAGGTTATTCAACGTATAACTATTGGCGCAAGAAGTATTGCTCATCAGAGGACGAGTGCCATGATCTCGTTCCCATCAGTTTCCGGCATTCTGCCGCCTCTTCGTGCAGTTCCTTTTCAGGTGAGATCCCGGGCGGTGCGACGCTTCTGTTTCCCAACGGCCTTCGCGCCCACTTCGGCATCGGCACCGAGGACTTGTTACGTGATTTGCTGGACAAAAGCCTGACGAGCCATGTTCTGCCTTAACGACACGATGCGCTACTACCTGTGCCCTGGCCGTACGGACATGCGCAAGGGCATCAGCTCGCTGTGCGGGGTGGTGCATGAGAGGATGGGGAGCGACGTGAAGAACGGTGACGTGTTTATCTTCATCGGCCAGAGCCGCCGCCTGATGAAACTGCTCCATGCCGAGGACGGCGGTATGGTGATGTACGTGAAGCGTCTGGAGGCGGGCCGCTTCAAGCTGTCCGATTATGACGAGAGCACGCAGAGCTACCAGATGGAATGGCGCGACCTGGTGATGATGGTGGAGGGCATACAGGAGTCTCCCGAAGGTCGTCTCAGGCGTCTGAGGGCCGAGCGCAGAGAGTATGTCGTATAGGTGCTGAGGGCGGTGGTCGAGCGGCTCGTGCTGTTCCATTACAACAACGGGTCGCGAGGCGGAAAGGTGATA
>CAMHIS010000157.1 GCA_946185285.1 uncultured Prevotellaceae bacterium | reverse complement strand
CCCAAGCTGCGAAGTTGAACGTGCCGTCGATGATGTGACGGTCGAACCAGGCAATGGGACGCGAGACGCAGCGGAAGATAATCTTATGAGTGACAAACTGCCAGATCTCGTCCTGATAGAAACGCTTGTAGGCAGCACGCCACAGACGGGGGAACGTAGCGTAAAGCTTGTCGGCCACGGGCTGCTGCTCACCTTTATAGATATAGGTGGCCAGGCAGATGCTGCAGATGGCGATGACGGTGCTCACGGCGGCAACGGTCGGGTCGAAGTGGATGGTGTAGTCGTGGCCGTCGGCAGAGACGAACGAGCCGAACGAACCGCCCCAGCCCAGGAAGCCGGCCAGCGTGGTGTAGATACCAACGCCGACGGTGATGACCGACAGCACGATCAGGGGCACGGTCATGGTCAGCGGAGCCTCGTGGGGCGTGTGGTGCTCGTGGGCCTCCACGTTCTCCGTACCCCAGAAGATGCCGTAGTACAGGCGGAACATATAGAAGGCGGTCATGGCGGCAATACCCGTCATAATCCAGCCTACCACCGGACTGTAGTTCATGCAGGCCGAGATAATCTCGTCCTTCGAGCTGAAGCCCGAGAAGAAGGGAATACCGGCGATGGCCAAGCAGGAAATGAGGAACGTGACGTGGGTCACAGGCATGTACTTGCGCAGGCCACCCATCAGCGCCATCTCGTTCGAGTGGACGGCGTGGATGATACAACCGGCACCGAGGAACAGACAAGCCTTGAACATAGCGTGGGTGAAGAGGTGGAACATACCGGCCAGATAGCCTACGCTACTCGGATGCTCATGACCAGTGACAGCCTCCGTACATACGCCAAGCGCCACCATCATGAACGCAATCTGCGAAATGGTGGAGAAGGCGAGCACACGCTTGATGTCGGTCTGTGCGCAAGCAACGGCTGCGGCATAGAAGGCTGTAATGACACCCACCCAGACGATGATGCTCATGGCCTCGGGGGCATACTGAATCCACAGGGGGAACATACGGGCCACCTGATAGACACCGGCCACCACCATCGTAGCGGCGTGAATAAGGGCAGACACAGGCGTCGGGCCTTCCATGGCGTCGGGCAGCCAGATGTGCAACGGGAACATGGCACTCTTACCGGCACCACCGATGAACATCAGCGTCAGCGCCGTAGGCAGGATGAAGCCACCGGCTGCAACAGCCTTGGCAGCATTGCCGGCAATAAACGGCGTGGTGCCAGCTCCCATCACGATGTCGGCACCCTGACCGGCAAACGAGAACGAGAACGAATCGGTATAGAATCCGAAGATGAGGATACCCACGAGGAAGAAACCGTCAGCAAAGCGCGTCACGATGAATGCCTTCTTAGAGGCTGCCACAGCGGCGTGCAACGGATAGTAGAAGCCGATGAGCAGGTAGCTGCTGACACCCACCAACTCCCAGAACATATACATCTGGAAGATGTTGGTGGCAAGCACCAGACCGAGCATCGACATCGTGAAGAGGCTCAGGAACGCATAGTAGCGCTGGAAGCCCTTCTCGCCGTGCATATAGCCGAACGAGTAGATATGCACCATCAGAGAGACGGTAGAGATGACGATGAGCATCATCACCGAAATCGGGTCGAGCATGATACCCATGTCGAAGTGGAGGTTGCCGAGCGGCAGCCATGTGTAGTTATAGGGCACGATGGTCTGGTAGATACCGTCCACGCGGTCAGCACCGAAGTACTGGAAGGCGCAGAGATAGCTCAGAATCGTGACCACACCAAGCGAGCAGGTACCGATGAGACCTGCCACCTTGTGCGACATCTTCATGCCGAGCAGTCCTAAGACAAGGAACGAGAACAGCGGCAGAAGGAGTATGAAAATTGTATATCCGTATTCCATAATAACTTCAATCTTTCAATTTTCTAATTCTTTAATTCCGTAATACTGTCTACTGTGTCGCTCTTGAAGTTGCGGTACACATTGAGGATAATCGCAATGGCCACAGCCGACTCTGCCGCAGAGACACCGATGGAGAAGAGCGTCATGAAGAAGCCCTCGTTCAGACCGGGGAACAGCAGGCGGTTGAAGGCCGCAAAGTTGATGTCAACGGCGTTGAGCACCAGCTCGATGGAGATGAGCATGGCAATCAGGTTGCGACGGGTCACAAAGCCATAGACGCCGATGAAGAACAGAAGTGCTGAGAGCACGAAATAACATTGTACGGGTACCATGGCTTTATTCCTCCTCTACTTTACGTGAAACAACCAGTGCGCCGATGATGCAGGCCAGCAGGAAGATACTGATGAACTCGAAGGGGAGCACATACTGGTACTTCTCTGAGCCTACCAGGGAGTGACCGATGGTGCTCATAGGCACCTCGGCGTCGACCACCTCACAGGCGCGACATATAAACTCATTCTTCAGGAAGATGAAGGCCACGGTGGCCAGTCCTACCACAGCGAGCACGGCGGCGCCGATGGCACGCGAGCACTTGA
Source organism: uncultured Prevotellaceae bacterium (assembly GCA_946185285.1). Taxonomy (GTDB): domain Bacteria; phylum Bacteroidota; class Bacteroidia; order Bacteroidales; family Bacteroidaceae; genus Prevotella. Next base: position 1,764 of record CAMHIS010000157.1, on the reverse strand, counting down.
TTTTCTCGACCATGCCCTGAAGCGTGCGCTTCGAGACGAGCTGGATGGCGAAGACGTAGATCATCGTCACACCGCCGGCATAGACCGAAATCTGGGCTGCACCGAGGTAGGTGTAGTCGAGCAGGAAGTAAAGACCTGCCACGCCAAAGAGCACGAACAACATGAACGTTGCGGCCCGCATAATCCGCTTCGTCGTCACACACATCACGGCCGAGCCGAGGATGACGACGGCGAGAATTGCAAACATTACGATATTAGCCATAGTCCTTACTTTGTTTTGGTATTAAACTTACCGACTTCGAAGGGAGCACCGCCGTCCAAGAGGTTGGGCAGAGAGCCGCCCTGATAGACCTCCTTGTCGAGGTGGAGCACCAGCTTGCCACGGTCGAAGGTGGCGTTCTCAAAGTCGTTTGTAAACTCAATTGCGTCGAAGTTGCAGGCGTTCGTACAGAGCTGGCAGAACATGCAGTCGCCAAGGTCGTAACGGTAGTCGTCGAGCACCTTCTTCTTCTTGCCCGTCTCCGGGTCTTCGGCCATGTGGCTCACAATCTTGATGGTGCCGTTCGGACAAGCCTTTTCGCACAGTGTGCAAGCCGTACACTTGTAGGCACCGTTCTCGTCGCGCTTGAAGACGAGGCGGCCGCGGTGGCGCTTAGCCACGTGGAGTGTGGTCTTGCGGTTCTCGGGGTACTGCTCTGTCGACTTGTTGGTGAAGAAGTCCTTGAAGTATTCCTTCCAGGAAGTCTTCATGCCAACGGCCAGCGTCTTGAGTCCGTGCCCGAGTTCTCCGAAATATGTTTTATTGTCTTCCATTGTTTATACCTTATTTTATATAAAGACCTAAGGCCACGATGACGGTCATCAGCACGAGGTTGATGAGTGCCAGCGGCATCAAGTACTTCCACTCTAACTTCAGAATCTGGTCGATACGCAGACGGGGGAACGTCCACTTGATCCACATGAGCAGCCACACCAGTGCAAAGGTCTTGCCAAGGAACCAGACGATGCCGGGGATGTAGTTCATCAACGTGTCGAAGGCCTCGATGCCGATGTTCACTGGAGCCCAGCCGCCAAGGAACACCGTAGCGGCGATACCTGCGATGATAAAAAGGTTGAGGAACTCGGCCAGGTAGAAGAAGCCGAAGCCCATGCCTGAATATTCCGTGTGGTGACCGGCGGTCAGCTCGCTCTCAGCCTCAGCCATGTCGAACGGGCCGCGGTTGGCCTCGGCGTTACCGGCGATGAGGAACACGAAGAAGGCAATCAGTGCGGGGATGTGTCCTTGGAAGATGAGCCACTTCCACGGACCCGTCTGGGCCTCGCAAATGCCCGACATCTGCATCGTTCCCGTCAAGACGACGGCGGTGATGAGACACAGGCAGAGCGACATCTCGTAGGAAATCATCTGCACGGCACCACGCATGGCCGAAACCACCGAGTACTTGTTGTTGGACCCCCAACCGGCAAGGAAGATACCCACGACGCCAATCGACGAGATGGCGGTCAGCAGGAAGATGCCCACGTTGAAGTCGAGCACCGTGGCACCGTTGTTCCAGGGCAGGAACGAGAAGGCACCCACAGAGCCGACAATCACCAAGAACGGAGCAATGAGATAGAGCACCTTGTCGGCCTTGTCGACGAAGAAAATCTCCTTGACGAGCATCTTCAGCACGTCGGCAAACACCTGCAGCAAGCCCCAGTAGCCTACACGCATCGGGCCGAGACGGCACTGGAAGTAGGCGCAGACCTTACGCTCCATGAATA
>CAMHIS010000156.1 GCA_946185285.1 uncultured Prevotellaceae bacterium | reverse complement strand
ATCTTGTCACCAATTTCCTGATGCCACTTGGAGTATTAACTATGGCGCTGTTTACTGGATGGTTTGTTCCCCAGACCAGATATCAGGGTTCACGCGTGGTCTCGTTTGTCTATCTCGTTCTCCTGCGCTGGATCATCCCCATTGCCATCATCATCGTATTCCTCAATTCCCTGAATATATTATAGGACATTCTCTCATTAAAATTTGAATTAAACCTTTCAATCTTGTCTGGAAACCTTTCAATCTTGTCTGGAAACGAAAAAAAATGCCTGATTTTTTTGCAGTTCAGGTGTTTTTTTTTTATATATTTGCCGCCAGAATAATACAAAAACTTAAAATTATGATGATAATGAAACAAACAAAACTATTCACGCTACTAGCAGCGCTGATATACGCTACGACAATGACCTGGGCACAGACGTTCCTGGGCAGTGGTAACAGCACCGACCCCTATCTCCTGAAGTCGAGTAACGAGTGGGAGGCACTGGCTAAACAAGTGGCTGAGGGTAAGAATTTCCAGAACCAGTTCTTCAGGCTGTCGGCCGACATCGACACCAAGGGCATTCAGGTGGGTTCGGTGGACAAGCCGTTCTGCGGCACGTTCGACGGCAACAACCCGCAGAACGGCGGTATTGCCGTGTGTATCGACGGCGAAGACAGCACACAGGGCACAGGTATCTCCGACGATGGTGCCACTGATGACAATAGATAACAGAGACAAGTAGCAAGAGATATGGGAAAAATCACAGTTTGGTTGTTGGCGGCAGGTATACTGCTGTCGGGCTGCACCAAGGATGGCGAGACAATTATTCTGCCGACGCCTGGTGAGGAACAGCCCTCCACCACACCATTGGTTACAGTCATCTATGATCCTGATGGTCTGGGCGACCGTTCGTACAACGACCTAATTTATAAGGGCGTAGAGGAAGCGGCTAAGAAGTACGGTTTGCGTACCTTGCAGCTGGCGCCCGAAAACAGGGAACAGGGACTGGCTTATCTTGAGACGATGTTCAAGCAGATAGAAAACCTCAACGACACGGTGCGACGACTCTTTGTCACGCCCAGTATCGTCTACGATGCCTACATCCGTGCGAACAATAAACGTCTGGAGACCAACCCCTATGCCGACCTGCTGTTCATGGAAACTGCCAAGCCGCTTGACGGCAAGGGTTCTACATTCTATATCGATTACTATGGTGCGATGTATATGAGCGGCTGCATGGTTCACTATGCCGCCTGGGACCTCGTGTCGCTGCTGTTGGCGAACCCCTACATACAGACCGTGAAAGAGGCGGGCGACGGATTCCAGGCAGGCTTCAATGACACGCCCCAGTTGAACGTCGACAAACCCCTTCTTCTGGATGTACGCTATCTGAGTGAAGACCCGGTGGGCGGTTTCAAAATAGCCGACTCGACAGCCACGCGAATCTTCAATGAGGAGAGACATTATATTTCTGGAAAAAACGTCAACAATGTGACCTTGGTGCCTGTCTGCGGCGGAGCCATGCATGCATTCTTTCGGGCCGCAAAGTCAATTGTTTCATCGTATAAATATGTGGGTGTCGATGGCGACATGACTGCCGACAAGGATAACTGCATATTCTCAACGCTGAAGCGTATCGACAAGGTGATGGTCGACTACATCGGCATGTGGCTCAACGGCACGATGCCCAAGCACCAGATACTGGGGCTGGCCGATGGCGCTACCGACGTGATAGTTGGAAACTACACTTATGCATACTCCATTAAAGGAGGACTATGGGACAATGGACTGAATATGGACAGCTTGCGCCAAGTGGCTATCAGAAAGGAGGGGGAGCGATATGAGAAGTAAGAGGTATGAGGTTAGAGGTAAGAGGTTAGAGGTTAGATGGATGATGTGGCTGTGTGCAGCGCTCTTCACTATTCAGTGTTCACTCTTCACTTCCTGTAAGACGGAAGACGATACCATCATCTATAAGGACTCGCGACGATGGGTGGAGAAGACGGTAGCCGTGGTGGCGCCGCTGAACGACCCCGTCATGAAGGCCCGTCTGGAGCGTACTGCCGACTGGATGCTGAAGAACCTGCATAATGCCCAACTGCAAGATACACTTTGCATCGACCTGAAACTGGAGTGGTATGATGAATACAGCAACGACTTGAAGGTGCTGGGCGAATGCCTGGCCAACCGCGACGACGTGATGGCCGTCATCGGTCCCTTCGACAGCGACAACGTAGAGCAGTTGGCACCTTTCTGCCAGCAGACGCACAAACCGCTGATTCTGCCCACTGCCACTAGTGAGACGGTCATCCGCCGCTTCGCTATCACCAGCAGTGGCGACGGTCAGCAGCCCTTCCTGTGGTCGCTCACCGAGACTGACATCACGCTCTCCGAGATTCTGGTGAGTCTCTATGCCAACAGACTTGGTATGCAGGGCGGCACGATGTTTGAAGGAGATTCTGACGGCGCGCTTTTCGCACCTGCCGACAGCTATGGCCAGACGTTTGTTGAGTGGGCTCCCTTCTTGACTGCCGAGTTGGGCTTCAACCTCCGTTTGTGCGCACAATATGCCGACGACGAGGCACTCTACCGGGAAATGCGCCAGTATTTAGGTACGCTGCCGATGTTCTCCCTCGAAATGCCGCAGTTCGTGGTAGCCCGGAATATCGGGCAGATTTATCAGATAGCACGAATGCGCAGCGAGCTATGGGGTATGGACCCCGACGATCCTGCTGAAGACCAACGCGACGGCTCGTCACTACGTGTCCTCTGGGCGCCGGTGTATTACGCCTGTTCCAATATCACCGACGAGGCCATCGCAGCCCTCGGCCCGCGATGTATCGCGCTCACCAGCGGCTATCAGGGCTTCTCGCCTTACGCCGACCCGATGACGGGTTTTGAGATGAGCTACGAAGCACGCTTTAACACCAAACCGACTTTTGCTGAGTGTAAGTTCTACGACGCCCTGCTGTTGGCCGCCTTTGCTGCCAGCTACATGGAGCATCAACTCTTAACTCTAAACTCTAAACTCTTAACTCTCAACGATGCCATCATTGACATCTGCACCACCGACAACCTTCTTTCCGGACACGCCTGGAACGAGACGGGCATGGAGCTTTACCTTGCTGCACTCGAGCGGGGAGAACTGCTGGGCTTCAAGGGTGCTTCGGGACCTGTGCAGTTTGACAGCGAGTGCTATACCGCCGCGCTCAACACCACCTACGTCAACTGGATTATTTCTGACGGTCACTTGTATCACCAGAGCTATTACAGCACTCAGGGAAATGCCCAGACATCGCAGACGCTGGCATCGTGGAACTATCTGATGAAGGATGCCGAGAGCAGATTCGATTCCAAATACAGCCAGAGCATCAATCCCATCGTTTATCCCGACCTCACCGACCAATATGCCGTGCTCGTGCAGGGCAGCAACGGATGGGACAACTACCGCCACGAGGCCGACGTGCTGAATATCTATCAGATGCTGAAGGCCAACGGCTACAGCGACGACCATATCATACTGATTACCGCCGACGACTGCGCCAACGCCCCGGAGAATACCGACCGCGGAGCCGTGCGCACCGATCCCGACGGCAAGAACCTGCGCGAGGGCGCTGCCATCGACTATCTCAATGCCGACCTCACGCCACAGGATATCTGCAACATCCTGCAGGGTGTGAAGACCGACAAGACGCCTGTGGTATTGCCCAAGGATGCCGGTCAGAACGTGCTCTTCTTCTGGAGCGGTCACGGTCGTAGCAAGGCCATCAACGGCATCAACGAGATGGTGTGGCGCAACTTGTCAGCCGGTCGCGGCATGACGGACAACCTGCTGGCAGAAACCCTCCGCACGATGGCCGCCAACAAGCAGTTCCGCCAGATGCTCGTCTGCCTGGAGCCCTGCTATTCCGCCAACATGGGCGAGGCCTTGGAGGGCATCCCCGGTGTGCTGGCCATCTGCGCGGCAGGCCCTTACGAACAGTCGTTCGCTGACTCGTGGAGCAACGATTTGGGCGTATGGATGTGCGACCGTTTCAGCCGTAACCTCGTCGGCCATGCCTCATCAAACCCCAACGGCACTTACCGCGACCTCTACCTCTACTGCGCCCAGCACACGCTCGGCTCGCACGTTGGTATATATAATTACGAGAATTTCGGTAACCTCTACACCACAGGACCAAAGGATTTCTTTGTCAGGAAATAGCTCTAAGGTATTAAATAGTGTAAAAGTGAGCTCATCGTTTGGTGGGCTCGCTTTTTATTTGTAATTTTGCAGGCAAAATGGACAAGGATATATATATAATAGGTATAGAGTCGTCGTGTGACGATACGTCGGCGGCGG
>CAMHIS010000155.1 GCA_946185285.1 uncultured Prevotellaceae bacterium | reverse complement strand
ACTGGATCTTCGCCCAGTTCTCGACCTCGTTCGAGGGGATGTCCTCCGTGTAGCAGGTCACGTCGTTCGATGTGTAGGCATTAGAGCCCTCAGCACCGATGGCGGCCATCAGCTTGTCGTACTCGTTGGGGATGAAGTACTGGGCAGCCACCTGCGAGACGCTGTCGATGCCGCGATAGGCGGCGCGGCGCTCCGCGGGGTCGGTCAGCTTGCGGTACTGCTCGTAGCGCTGCTCGATGTCGGCCAGCAGCGGGGCCTCAGCCGTCGAGTCGGTCACGCCGAACTTACCCGTGCCTTTGAACATCAAGTGCTCCAAGTAGTGGGCCAGACCAGTGGTCTCAGCCGGGTCGTTCTTCGAACCGGTACGCACGGCAATGTACGTCTGTATCCTCGGCTGTTCCTTGTTCACACTGAGGTACACCTTCAGTCCGTTGTCCAGCGTATAGATACGTGTCTGACTGAGGTCGCCCTTCACTGTCTCATACTTGTACTTGCCGCCACAGCCCATCAGCATGATCAGCGGCATTAAGAAAAATAATATCTTCTTCATCTTGCAGATTATTGTGTGCATGAATAATTTCAATATGGTTTCCATTTACAGTCAGCCCTCTTCTTTTCCTTCCGGTATGTAATACTGCATGAGGAACTTCGTAAAGCCGCGCTCAACCTCCTCGTTGGGGAACCCCAGACGGTAGTTCCCAAATTCCGGGTCGTAGCCCTTAATGGTGAGGTAGCCGCTCTGATAGATGATGGGCAGCGGACTCTTGTCGATGCTGTCAAGGCTTCCGAGCAAATCAGCCGTCACCTCTTCGCTGGTCAGGCGGTCGAGGTCGTAAGAGTGTTGCTTGATGACCTCCACGATGTACGACGGTGTGCCCGTCTCAAACCAATAGTCTTTGAAACGCTTGCGCTCAAGGGTGTTCAGCAGACTGTAGGGGTTGTACATACCCACGGTACCTGCCTCGAAGTGATAGCCGTCATAGCAGCGTTTCAGCGTAGCATAGCACTCTTCCTTGGTCATCCCGTTCTTCTCTGCCACCAGTTGGACTTCAGAGTCGAAATTGGCGTGAATCTCCGCCTCGGTAATGCCGCATAGCTCGGCATACCGCTCATCCATGGAAATGTCAGTGAGATTGTTCAGGTCGCTGAACACGCTGACCTTCGAGAACTTCGTGACACCGGTGAACAGGCCAAACTGGATATAGGCGTCCATCGACTTGGCCACGCCGAAGACGGCCTTCAGGGTGCTACGGTAGTCGTCCTGAAGCTCAGGGTTGCCAATAGCCTGAAGAACGGGTTTGTCGTACTCGTCGACAAGAACGACAACCTTCATGCCGGTCTTCTCGTTGGCTTTACGAATCAGGCTCTTGAAGCGTTGTGTGGGGGTGGTGTCGTTTTCGTCGCGTCCATATATCAGTTCCCACTGCCGGAAGTGCCAGTCGAGTACAGCTTCCAAGGCAGCAGGCGAGTCGTATTTCTCGGCGTTCAGGTCGAGGTGGAGCACGGGGTACTGCAACCAGTCCTGCTCCAGCTGCTCCATCGCCAACCCCTTGAACAGCTCACGCTTGCCGAGGAAATAGGCCTCGAGCGTGGAGAGGAGCAGGCTCTTGCCGAACCGGCGCGGCCGGCTGAGGAAGAAGTGCTGCTCAGCCTTGGCCATCTGATAGACCAGTGCAGTCTTGTCAACATAGGCAAAACCGCCAGTCCTGAGCTTCTCGAAGCTCTGTATGCCAAGTGGATATTTCATGCAGTTGGTTGGAGGGTGTTAATTCTCATAGTCAATTTCATGGTCCAGCTTCTCAAGGAAGTCATCGTACACATCCTGGTCGACATCGCCCAGACTGAATTCCTTCTCGGCATCCTTGCGGATTTCGGCTATCCAGGCACGACGGGCACGGACATAGTCTTCGCGGATACGCTCACAGGCCGCCTCGTCGAGTTCGTCCAAGTGGTAATAGTCGAGAATCATCTGGTAGCTCCAGGCCCAGCGGTAGTCGCTGTAGTGGTTGTTGATGTCGGCAAAGCGGTCGAGCACCTGCGTGATGTTCTCTATCGTGCCCTCCTTGATATCATCTATCAGACGCTGCTCTTCGGTCACGGGCAGCAGCAGTCCGCTGAGGTCGGTCCAGGGACCGATACCTACAGCCCCCCCTACTGCCCCCGAGGGGGCTTCAACACCTTGTCGGCGGACTATTGTATCCCCCTCGGGGGACGAAAGGGGGGCTGAGCCTACTTCTTTCAGTCTACGCTTCAGCACGGCTCCCATATAGATGCGCAGGGCGATGTCGTAGTACTTCAGGCCCTTCTGCAGCGACGAGGCGTTGATGACATACTCGTGGAAGTTGTACGACGACACATTGTCGCCACTGGCCTGCCGCAAGGCTTCCAGAATCTTGATACCCTGCATAATCTCGCCGACCGTAAAGGGACTGAGCCAGTCGAAGTTGATGATTGACTTCTTCGACTGCTTCGAGCGCTTGTCGCGCTTCGGCCACTTCTTGATGTCGCGGTACAGTCCGACGGTGGTGATGTTGCGGCCCGGCACGAGATACATCGTCTCGCCATAGGCTACGAGGTAGCTGAAGGGCAGGCAGCGCGTGTCGGGATGGTGCATCAGCTTGCCGAAACAGACGGAGAAAGCACCGATAGTGGCCGGCATCAGCACATACGAGCCGGAGGCTGTCTTCGTGCCGCGCTCCAGGGTGCCGTAGTGCATCGGGCCCATCTTATAGGCGTGGTTCGAGAAGTTGGTGTTCGAGCCGGCATTGTAGAACGAGAACTGTCCGCCGATGAGCAGGCTCGACTTGTGGTGACTGGCCGAGAACGGACCGCAGAAGGCGGCACAGGCCTCGCCGTTAGCCATATATGAGTTGGCGAAGAACAGGCTGGCCTCGGCCGTAAAGCCGTTGGTAATCTGACAGGCTTCGCCCACAAAGCAGTCCTGCATCTTCACGGAGTTGTTGATGCTGCAGCCGTCGCAGATGATGGAGTTCTCGCAGATGACACCCGTGCCGATGAACACGCTGGCATCCTCAGAACTGAGGATGGTACACTCATTCAAACGGGCACAGCCGCTGATTTCGCAGTCGCCCTTGATGACGGTGTTCGTAATATCCTTGGTATTGATGATCTTCACGCGGTTGCCGATGATGCCGCGCTCAGGCGTCGAAATGCGCACCTCGTCGTCGATGAGCTGCTTCAGGCGGTTCATCAGCTCGCGGTCGTTGTGATGCTTTACCATAAAGGCGGCCAACTGGGAGTTCAGTTCGCGAAACAGTGTCACATTGCCGTCGCCCATCTCGTTGAGCACGGAGATGGTGGAGCCGGCGCCGTAGCTGGCACCCTCGAGCGTCTCCAGTGTCGAGATGTTCGAGATGTAGCAGTCGTCGCCGATGGTGTAGTTGTTGATGAAGTTACCCACCTTCTCTATCAGACAGTCGTTGCCGACAGTGACGTTGCGCAGCGTGGCATCGTTGATGCCAGAGTGCTTGAAGAAGCCCTTGGCCACCTCAACACACTTGTTGAACTCGCCCAGACGGATGTCGCCGTAGAACATCACCCGGTGGAAGTTATAGGGCTTGAAGCCGTCGGCCACCATCACCCGCTGCCAGTCCTCTGCCCAGCAGACGTTATGCTCGAGAATATCAATTTCCTGTTGTGTCAGTTGTCTGTATTCACTCATAGTCTTGGTATAAAAAGTCGTTATAAGGATATTTCTGTACGTGCAACTCGCGTACTCTGCCATATAATAACGCGCGAAGCTCGTCAATATTGTGTTTCTGCTTTGCAGAAATAAAGATGCAGTCGTCGCCAAGCTTGGCCATCCACGTGCGCTTCAGTTCGTCGAGCGAAATGTTCTCCCGTGTCGGCTCCGTCAGGTCGTCCACATCCTGAGGCGTCCACGTGTAGGCATCAATCTTGTTGAACACCATCATCGACGGCGTCTCGGCACAGCCCAGGTCGGCCAGCGTCTTCTCCACCACCGATATCTGCTCCTCGAAGTCGGGATGCGAGATGTCCACCACATGAACCAGCAGGTCGGCCTCGCGCACCTCGTCGAGCGTCGACTTAAACGACTCCACCAGGTCGGAGGGCAGCTTGCGGATAAAGCCCACGGTGTCGGCCAGCAGGAAGGGCAGGTTGTCGATGGTCACCTTGCGGACGGTCGTGTCGAGCGTGGCAAAGAGTTTGTTCTCGGCAAACACGTCGCTCTTCGAGAGCAGGTTCATCATCGTCGACTTGCCCACGTTGGTATAGCCCACCAAGGCCACACGGATAAGCCGGCCGCGGTTCTTACGCTGCGTCGTCTTCTGCTGGTCAATCTCCTTCAGTCGCTGTTTCAGCAGCGTGAT
>CAMHIS010000154.1 GCA_946185285.1 uncultured Prevotellaceae bacterium | reverse complement strand
AAGATGGCCTGCATTTCGTATAATAAATGTTATTTTGTAAGCATAATTCAGCGTTAGCAAAGCCATCACCAGCAGAGGTAGAAAACCACGTTCTTACACCGCTTTCTTATTCCGAACTGGCGTTAATGTTTTACGAAATAATTCGAATCTTTGACTTCCACGAAGACGCTTGCGTTCGAAAGTTCAAAAGTGCTAAGAAAAGTGTTTTTTTTCTTTGCACTTTACTCACTTAATCGTATCTTTGCATCAAAAACGTAAATATATATGGCGAATCATTTTGATTTCCAACCACCACTGACCCGATGAGCAATAAGTTCCGACCCTTCTCCAAACGACTGACCAAGCGCATCATCATCGTCCTGACGCTGACGCTGGCACTCATCTTTGCCGGACTCTTCTATCTGGCCACCTCGCTGACACGCGACATCAACAAAGACATGTTCTACTGCATCATGGACACGGAGAGCGAGATCGTGGAGAAGGAGCTCTATGGCGTGGAGCTGTCTACCAAGAGCAGCATCCGCCACATGGAGCGGGCAGTGGTCTCGCCCGACGGGGTATACGAAGCCTTGGAGTATGAGCTGAACTGCCACCCGCACATTGCAGGATTCTTCTGTGCCTTCGAGGCCGATTACTATCCGGAGAAAGGCCGATGGTATGAGCCATACGCCGTCAGGCAGGGCGGCACCATCGTGCGCCGTCAGGTCGGCTCTGCCGAGCACGACTATCTCAACGTCGAGTGGTATCGGCGTGCCCTGTCGAGTGCCGACGGCTACTGGTCGGAGCCTTACCGCGATAAAACGGGTACGGGCATGCTGCTCTGCACCTTTGCCGTTCCGCTCCACGATGCAAAGGGGCGCACGATAGGTGTGTTCGGTGCCGACGTGTCCCTCGATTGGCTTCACGAGCGTATGTTGCAGATGGACGAGACCAACACCAAACGCATCCGCCTGAACAAATACAGCCAGCATCGGGCCTACAGCTTCATCGTGGGCAGTACGGGCTCCTATATCGCTCATCCCGACAAATCGTTGTTGCTTCGCGACAGATTCAAAGCCTTCAGCATCAAGTCTCAGCAGGAAGGCTATGAACAGACGGAGCTCGACGGCCGGAAGGTGTACGTGTTCTACAAGGCACTGGCTCACACAGGGTGGACGCTCGGCTTCGTCGTGCCCCGACAAATGATATGGGAAACCAACATCGCCTTTGCCTTGCTCATGCTTCTGGCCATGGCCTTAGGACTGATGGCCGTGTCCACCGTCTGCCGCATCAGCATCTGGCGCGCCACCCGACCGCTCAAGATGCTGGCCGAGAGCGCCGACGAGGTGGCACGCGGAAATTTCAATGCAGCACTGCCCGACAACCTGCGCCGCAATGACGAGATACGTCTGCTGCGCGACTCCTTCGGCAACATGCAGCAGTCGCTCACACGCTACATCGACGACCTCAAGACGACCACCGCCGCGAAAGCATCCATCGAGAGTGAGCTCGCCGTGGCCCGACACATCCAGATGGCCATTCTGCCAACTTCTCACCGCGCCACCCTTCCCGGCACTTCGCCGTCAGCTTCCACCCCCGCACTTCATAACCCCTACACCCTCTACGCCTCGCTGACACCTGCAAGGGCTGTGGGCGGCGACTTCTACGACTTCTTCGAGCGCGACGGCCGCCTCTACTTCTGCATCGGCGATGTGTCGGGTAAGGGCGTGCCTGCCGCCTTGGTGATGACGATGACCTTCAGCGCCTTCCGACTGATGGCCGAGAGCGAGACGGAGCCTGAGCGCATCGTCTCCCACATGAACGAGAGCATTGCCGGGCACGACGACCTGGATTCGTTTATCACCCTCTTCGTGGGCATTCTCGACCTCGGAACAGGACGCCTGCGCTATTGCGACGCCGGTCATAAGCAGCCGTTCCTGAATGCGCAGCCACTGCCCGTAGACCGCAACCTCCCCGTGGGAGCCATGCCCGACTGGTCGTTTACGGCCCAAGAGACCGTTCTCTCGCCGGGCAGCATGCTCTTCATCTACACCGACGGGCTGACAGAGGCCGAGGACAGCCATCAGTCTCTGTTTGGTGCCAACCGCATGCGACAGATCTTAGAGAGCAACAGCAACAACCCTCGCGAGCTGATAGAAACCATGGAGCACGCCGTACACGATTTCGTGGGCAGCTTCGAGCAGAGCGACGACCTCACCATGCTCGCCCTCCGCTACAACGGACAGCGACCAATGACCAATGGCCAACAGTCAATCGTCCTCCCCTGCGACACCAGCCAGACGGAGCGCCTGGGCGAGTTCATGGAGCAAGTTTGCAGTCAGGCTGGGCTCGACGCTGCCTCGTCCACCAAGCTGAACATTGCTGTGGAGGAAGCTGTGGTCAACGTGATGAGCTATGCCTACCCCGCCGACAGCCAGGGCGAGGTGCGTGTCGATGCCGACGTCGCCGACGGCTGCCTCGTTCTCACCGTCAGCGACAGCGGCCAGCCCTTCGACCCCACGACCGTTGAGCCTGCCGATACCAGCCTCGATGCCGACGACCGTCCCATCGGCGGACTGGGCATCCACCTGATGCGTCGCTACACCGATAGTCTGCGCTACGAGCGGCGCGACGGCATGAACGTGCTGACAATGACGAAGAAACTTAGATAACAATTATTGATATGAACACAACTTTTAAAGAAGAAGACCAGAAATACGTGATGACCTTTGAAGGTCGACTCGACACTGCATCCACGGCACAGGTGAAAAAGGACATCAAGGCGCTCGACAACTGCGAGGGCCACGACATCATTCTCGACTGCAGCCAGCTGACCTACATCTGCAGCAGCGGACTGCGACTGTTCCTCGCCGTGCTGAAGAACGCACGCAGCAAGGGCAGCCGCACCATCATCACGGGGCTCAACGACGAGATGTACGACGTGTTTGTGGAGACCGGTTTCACACAACTTTTTGAAACACGACGGAAATGACAGACCAGGAAGCAAGCCGACTGCAAGCCGACAACGAGCGCCTGCAGGCAGAGATCACCGAACTCAGGCAGCAGATAGAAGATTTCAAGGACCAGTTCATCCGTCTGATGAACCGTAACCTCGCCCTCAGCGAACAGCTGGAGGAGAACGTGGAGGTGCGCCGCCGCGCCGAGGTGGCACGCGAACTGATGGAGGGCAACGCCAAGCGGCAGCGCAATGCCGACCTGCAGGACGACGCCCAGCTGCTGGCACTCATCGAGCTGAAACTCGAGGAGAACCATGCCCACCTGGCACCCGACTTCGGGCCACCGCAGCTGGCCGAACTCCTAGGCATCAGTCAGGCCCGGCTTGGAAAGCTCTTCCGCAACCTCTCGATGTATCGCACGCCCGAGGCCTATCTCGACAACCTGCGCACCTTGGAGGCCATGCGTCTGCTCCGCGAAAAGCCGAACTACAGCATCGCCGCCATCGCCGAGGAGAGCGGACTGGGCAAGATCCGCACCTTGCAACGCCGCTTACAGGACGTCATCGGCATGACCCCCGTGGAGTACCGCCTGCTCTTCACGCGCGATGAATAAGATAGCCAAAAAGCGACAAAGGTCATGTTTTTGAACAAAAAAAAAAAGCATTATTTAAACAAAAAACAACACGGAGTCAAAAAAAATGTCTATCTTTGCGCCATAAACGAAAAATGGATATAAGTTTAATTAAACGAAAAGGAAAAATGAAAAAGTTATTTCTGATGGTCGTAGCCGCCTTCATGGCTACCACAAGTATCAATGCACAGACAGCTGGTGAAGTCTATCTCAAACCCACGGTCGGTGGAACGCTGACTACCGTTACCAATCACTCTGAAGCCAAGATGAAGCTCGGCCTGGTCGGCGGTTTCGAACTGGGTTATAATTTCAGTGAGAACTTCGGTGTGACCTTAGGTGCTCTTTACACCATGCAGGGTGCCAAGAATGATGATGGCGACAAGGCCAGCTATGACTACATCAACTTCCCTCTGCTGGCCAATGTCTATGTCACCAAGGGTCTCGCCATCAAGGCCGGTCCTCAGATTGGTTTCCTGACCAAGGCAAAGAGCGAAGATATTGATGTCAAGTCTCTCTGCAACAAGGTGGACATCTCTATCCCCGTGGGCCTCTCTTACGAGATCAGTGATTTCGTCATCGATGCCCGCTACAACTTCGGTGTTACCAAGATTTTCAAGAGTCATGCTGACGGCTGGAATATTGACAGCAACGATGCGCGCAATAGCGTCATCATGCTGACCGTCGGCTACAAGATTCCTCTCTAAATAGCAGTATTCAGCATTCCAAGCGTCACATTTGGCGACACCTACCCAAGGGTGTCGCCTTTTTCTTTCCCAGACGCTACTACTCGGAGCGAAAATCGTGAGATTCTTTGTTTGTCGTTGTTATTCATCCTAATTTTGGGCGTATAGCTCATTTTGCAGGATGATTTTGAGTAGTTGGTACTCAATAGCTCA
>CAMHIS010000153.1 GCA_946185285.1 uncultured Prevotellaceae bacterium | reverse complement strand
CGCCGCCGCGGATGAAGACGGTGCGGATGGCGTCGATGAAGTAGTGCATGGGGTTGACGTAGGTAGTGAGGTAAGCCCATTCAGGCATGGAGCGCGTGGGGGTGAAGAGACCACTGAGCAGCATAATAGTAACCACGAAGAACCACATAACGAAAACGGCCTGCTGCATGGTGTCGCTGTAGTTTGAGACGATGAGCCCGAACGACGAGAAGAACAGTGCCAGCAGCATGGCGAGCACATAAACGAGCCACAGCGGTCCGGCGGGCGTGAGGCCATAGATGAGCCAGGCCAGCAGGAGGCATACGGTGACGACAAAAAGGGCAATGAGCCAATAGGGGATGAGCTTAGAGAGGATGAATGCCCACTTCGACACGGGTGTGACGTTGATCTGCTCGATGGTACCCGACTCCTTCTCGCCGACGATGTTGAGCGTAGGCAGGAACCCCGTCATCAGCATCATCACGATGGCCAGCAGGGCGGGAATCATGTAGAGCTTGTAGTTCTGGTGTTTGTTGTAGAGAAGGAGGGTGGAGGGCTGCGATGATATCGCAGCAGACGGGACAGTGTGGGTGACAATCTGCGAGAGGTAGGCCGAGCCTATGCCACCCTTGGTGCCGTTGACAGCGTTGGCGGCTATCAGCACCTGTGGCATCTTGCCCAGGGTGATGTCCTTGGCGAAGTCCTGCGGGATGACCAGCACCACGTCAGCCCGTCCGTGCTCTATCTCTGCGAGAGCGTCACGGTAGGTAGGCTTCTGACCGCCAAAGATGAAGTAGTCGCTGGCCTCGATGCGGTGGACAATCTGCTGCGAGCGGGTAGAGCGGTCGTTATCGACCACATCGACGACGATGTTCTTCACCTCCATCTGCATCACCCACGGCATCACGCACATGATGACGATGGGGAACATGATGATGAGCTTGGGCAGGAACGGATTGCGCCGAATCTGCACGAACTCCTTTTGTATGAGATATTTCAGTGTCATGGCTTACTCCAGTCTTACGTTAAACTTCTTCAGGGCGATGGTCAGGAAGACGATGGTCATCAACGCGAGGATGCTCACCTCTTTCATCACCTCGTCGATGCCTACGCCCATAATCATCAGCTTGCGCATGGCTTCGATGTAGTAGCGTGGCGGCACCACGGCGGCAATCCATTGCAGCACGGCAGGCATCGACTCCACTGGGAATATCATGCCCGAGAGCATCACCACAGGCATCAGCAGCACCATGGCCGAGAGCAACAGGGCCACGAGTTGCGTCTGTGCCACATTCGAGATGAGCAGACCCAGCGAGAGGGCCAGCATGATATAGAGGGTGGAGACGGCCAGAATCCAGGACAGCGACCCCTGTAGCGGTACATCCAGCACATAGCGGGCCATCAGCAGGATGGTGATGAGGATGCCGAAGGCGAGTACCAGATAGGGTACGGCTTTGGCAATGATAACCATCAGCGGACGCACGGGCGACACGAGCAGCACCTCCATGGTACCCTTCTCCTTCTCACGGACGATGGAGATGGAGGTCATCATGGCACAGATGAGCATCAGTAGCATACCCATGATGGCAGGCACGAAGTTGTAGGCCGACTTCATCTGCGGGTTGTAGAGCATCTTGGCGTTCACCATTCCTCCCTGTCTGTTCGTCAGTATGCTTTGTGCGTAGTTGGTCCATTGCTGTGCCATGTTGGGGTCGGAGCCATCGACTATTATCTGCATGCCGTTCTTCTTGCTGGCAAAGTCGTGTGCAAAGACCACGGCCATATCTGCCTTCTGTCTGCGGATGAGCCGTTCAGCCTCCCCAGGTGTGCTGGCTGTCTGGGTGATGGTAAAGTATTCCGACTGCGCCAGTCTTTCTACGGCAGCCTGCGTCAGGTGGTCCGTCTGCGAGGTGACCACGATGGTGCGCACGTTCTTCACGTCCGTGGTGATGGCAAAGCCGAAGAGCAACATCATCACGACGGGCATGCCGAAGAGGATGAGCATCGTGCGCTTGTCGCGCAGGATGTGGCGGGCTTCCTTTATCACAAATGCTATAAACTGTTTCATAGGCTTAATCGCTTGAACGGGTGGATTGGCGTGCCAGATAGGTGAACACATGGTCCATGTCGGGCTGGCGGAAACGTCGTTTCAGTTCGTCGGGCGTGCCGAGGGCGCTGATTTTGCCGTCCACCATAATCGAGATGCGGTCACAATACTCGGCCTCGTCCATATAGTGCGTGGTGACGAAGACGGTGATGCCGCGTGAGGCAGCGCCGTAGATGAGTTCCCAGAACTGGCGGCGTGTGGCAGGGTCGACACCGCCCGTAGGTTCGTCGAGGAAAACCACGCCCGGCTCGTGGAAGATAGCGACCGAGAAGGCGAGTTTCTGCTTCCAGCCGAGTGGCAGCGAGCCCACCAGGTCGTTCTTGTGCTCCGTGAACTGCAGTCTGTCCAGCAATTCGTCGGTCTTGCGACGGATGTCCTCGTCCTTCATGCCGTAGATGCCTGCAAAGAGCCGGATGTTTTCTGCTACGGTCAGGTCCTCGTAGAGCGAGAACTTCTGCGACATATAGCCGATGTGCTTCTTAATCTGCTCGTGCTCGGTACGGATGTCGTAGCCCACAACGGTGCCAGTGCCGCTGGTCGGCTGGCTCAGTCCTGTCAGTATATGCATAGCAGTGGTCTTACCCGCGCCGTTGGCACCAAGGAAGCCGAATATCTCGCCCCGCTTCACGCTGAAGCTGATGTCATCGACGGCATGGAACGAGCCGAAGGCCTTCACCAAGTGCTCCACCTCGATGACGTTCTCCAGTTCTGTTTGTTGCTGTACTACAGCAACAGACTCAACACCTGGCGGATTGAAGATAGCCTTAAAGCGGTCGAGGATGACCTCGGGCGTATCGATGCCCCTGACCTTCCCGTGGTCGAGGAAAGCCACACGCTCACAGCACCGTACCTCGTCGAGATAGGGCGTCGAGGCCACGATGGTGATGCCGCGCTCCTTCAGCGTCAAGAGCATCTCCCAGAGTTCCTTACGACTCACAGGGTCAACGCCCGTGGTCGGCTCGTCAAGCAGCAGCACGCTCGGACTATGGACGAGCGCACAGCTCAGTGCCAGTTTCTGTTTCATGCCGCCTGACAGCGCTCCCGCTTTGCGGTCCTTGAACCGTTCTATCTGCGAGTAGATGGCCTTGATGCTGTCATAGCCCGCCTCGACGGTGGTGCCAAAGAGCGTGGCAAAAAACTTCAGGTTCTCCTCGATGGTCAGGTCCTGATAGAGCGAGAACTTGCCGGGCATATAGCCCACACGGCAGCGCACTTCGCGCATCTGCTTCACCACATCGAAGCCGTCAACGCTTGCAGACCCCGCCTCTGGCAGCAGCAGCGAACAGAGAATGCGGAACATCGACGTCTTGCCTGCACCGTCAGGACCGATGAGGCCGAACACCTCGCCCTTGCCGACGGTAAACGACACATCGCTGAGTGCCTGCACCCGTCCGTAGCTCTTGCTGACGTTTTTTACTTCTATCGCGTTCATAGTTTCAGCTCGCCGTACATACCTATTTTCACGAAGCCGTCGTTCTTTACAGCCACCTTCACGGCATACACCAGGTCGGCGCGTTCATCGTCGGTGAGGATGGTCTTGGGCGTAAACTCCGAGCGCGAGGAAATCCACGAGATGGTGCCGTCGTACTCCTTCCGCTGGCCCGCTCCGTAGTCGGCAAACACTTTCACCTGCTGTCCCAGTTTGATGTGCTGCAACTGAGCCGAGGTGAGGTAGGCACGCAAGTGCATCGCCTCGGTATCGGCTATTTTGAACAGCGGTTTGCCGACACTGACGAACTCGCCCCGCTCCACATACTTCTCCAATACCGTACCCTTCACAGGCGTCACGACGTGGCACTTGCGTAGCATGTTGCGCAACTGGTCTATCTGCACGTCGGCAGCAGCCGTCTGCTTGTCAAGGGCGCGAGTGCTGGTCGAGAGCGAACTGATTTGTGCGTCTAATTGTCGCTGCAGCACTTTCACATGACTCGCGGCATCGTCGAGCATCTTCGAGGGAGCGGCCCCGTCGGCCACCAGTTCGCGGTATCGCTGCTCGTCCTGCTGAGCCTTGGCCAATTGCTGACGGGTAGCGGCAATCTGGCGTTCCATATCAGGCTTCTGACTCTGGTACAACTCCTTCGTCGCATCCAGCTGCTGAATCTTCAGCCATGTCTGCGTGGTGTCAATAAGCCCCACCTCGCGCCCCATTGGCAGAGAGTCACCCTCGCTGACATCGAACGTCAGCAATGCGCCGCTCTGTTCGGCAAATACGGTGGTCTCCGTAGCCTCAAATGTGCCAGTGGCATCATACGCTTTCTCGTTGTTTCCGCAAGCGGCCAACATCAGTGCTGTGCTTGCAAGTATCATCATCTTCTTCATTGTTATTAATTATTTGTCGTGAATTTATTGTCGTATATCTCTTTCAGCATCTCAATCTCATGTATCGACTGCT
>CAMHIS010000152.1 GCA_946185285.1 uncultured Prevotellaceae bacterium | reverse complement strand
ACGATGCCCGCGTATGGATGTGCGACCGCTTCTCGCTGAACCTCGTCACCTGCCTGACCGACAATCCGCAGAGCAGTTTCCGCGACCTCTTCCTCTACTGCGCCCAGCACACCCTCGGCTCGCACGCCAAGATAGTGAACGCCGCCAACTACGGCAACCTCTTCACCACCGGCCCCGCAGAGTTCATACTGTATAATAAATAAGGTATAAATAGTTAATAATATGTATAACAATTAAAACTAAACGACAATGAGAAAGAACAGAATCCTTTCCCTGCTGATGATGGCCGCGATGCTGGCCACGACAGCCACGTTCACCGCGTGCTCGGGCGACAAGGACGGCACATCGGAGAAGGAACCCGACAAGCCCGACACCGGCGAGGGCATCAAGTTGGGCGAGCCCATCGGACTGGTGTACACCGACTTCCTGACCCCTAACGACGTGACCCACAATGCCGACACCACCGAACTGCGCATCAGCAAGGCGCTGGCCGACAAGAAGGGCATCACCAACTTCGTGAACCGCCCGATGGGCATCTGGGACCAGAAGGAGCACCGCGCCTACCTGCGCCGCGCCACGGAGCAGCGGCTCGAGGGCGACCACTACGTGCTGAAGGTGGTGCGCTCGTCGGTGGCCGAGGTGACCCACGGCCAGGAGATGGCGCTGAACACCGGCATCTACTACAACCCCACGCGCATGGTCAGCCGCAGCGGACTGACACGGGCATCGGAGGGTAACCCCGAGGCCGACAAGTACATAGACGACAACAACGTCATCCACCCCGCGGCCATCACCGTGCAGAGGAGGGTTGACGACGGCAGCAACGCTCCGAGACGCAGCTGGATGACCCGCGGCGACGACGGCAACTCTGCCACTTTCACCATCGAGGAGCTCTACACCAATCCACCTAGCGGCGCCAACGGATGGTTCGACTGGCTGGAAGACGTGTGGGACAAAGTCGTAGAAAAGACATCCTACAACTGGAACGACAACAAGAAAATCACCCTTCTGCACACCAATTCGATGATTTCGAAGGACATCAAGTTCAACGCCGGCCCCGAGAAGGGCGACACCATCTCGCTCCGCTTCCGCTGCCCCATCGAGTTCGACCTGGACTACACCCTCAACATCCGCTCCAGCGGCAGCATCGCGACTGCATTCGTGCCCATCCCCTCCTACTTGGAGACCTACATCGACGGCTATTTCGAGGCCAACCCGCAGTTGCGCATCGGATTCTCCAAGAAGGTCACCCTGCCCAAGGACAAGGAGCGCATCACGCTCTTCTCCTTCTCCGGTGTGGGCTTCACCTTTATGATTGGCCCCGTGCCCCTGACCATCGACCTCGACCCCAGCGTCTATCTCAAGTTCACCTCCACGCTCATGGGCGACGCCTACTTCGGCGTGCAGTATGACATCGCCACGAAGTTCAAGGCCGGCGTGAAGTACGACGGCAACAGCTGGAGCGGCATTGCCGAGGGCGAGAAGGTGAAGGACGAGTTCAGCTTCATCAACCCCAAGGTGTCACTCCGCTACATCGGCGGCGTCGGCCTCTACTTCGGCGTCGATGTCATCATCGAGAAGGTGGCAGGACCCTCGTTCAACGTCGGCCCGCAGGTGATGGTCGATGCCCAGCTCAGCTACCAGATAGGCGACGACCGCGTAAACGCCTCCATCGAGGGTAAGGCCGGCATCGGCGGCGAGGCCGGAGCCAAAATCAAAATCTTCGGCTTCGAGGTGGCCGAGTGGCACAGCTACTTCGACATCGGCCCGCAATGGACCATCTTCAAGTATCCCGACGACGGCTCGGGCAGCAGCGGCAGTTATGACCCGAACAGCGGAGGCGGCGGCACGGTGAAGGGCAGCTTGGATAAGCTGACCAGCGACTATGAGGCACAGGGCGAAATACTCACCGGTACGCTCGGCAAGAACGTAAAGATTTCCATCGCCGACGGTGCCACCGTGACGCTCAAAGACGTGACCATCAATGGTGTGAACGCCGGTTACAATTGGGCGGGCATTACTTGCAACGGCGACGCCACCATCATTCTCGAGGGTACGAACACTGTGAGGGGATTCGATTTCCACTATCCCGGCATCTACGTGCCCGCGGGCCATACACTCACCATTAAGGGCAGCGGCTCTCTCACTGCCAGCAGTAACGGCTCGGGTGCGGGCATCGGCGGCGGCTATAATATCAGCTGCGGCAACATCGTCATAGAGGGTGGCACCATCAACGCCATTGGCGGCAGTTGTTTAGCAGGTATCGGTGGCGGCTACCAAAGCTCCTGCGGCAACATCAACATCAAGGGAGCCAACGTCACTGCCAAGGGCGGCTGGGGTTCTGCTGGTATCGGCGGCGGCTATTATGGCTCTTGCGGCAACATCACCATCGGCGCTGGCTCCGTCATCAAGGCTACGGGTGGCGATTATTCACCAGGCATCGGCAGCGGCCACTATGGCTCTTGCGGCAACATTACCATTGCCGACAAAGTGACCAGTGTCACCGCCACCAAGGGCAGCGCCAGCAGTTACAGCGTCGGCTCGGCTAAGAACGGCTCATGCGGCACCGTTACCATCGGCGACAGGGTGGCAGCCGTCGACACCAGTCCTTTCGTCTACACGGGCGGCTCGTTAGCTGTTAGCAGCTATGTGGCAAAGAACGGCGAGACACTCAGGGGCACGTACGGCACGAAAGTGAAACTCTGCATCGCCGACGGAGCCACCGTGACGCTCGACGGCCTGACCGTCAACGGCGTGAGCAGCTCAATGTACAAGTGGGCGGGCATTACCTGCCTGGGCAACGCCACTATCATTCTCAAGGGTACGAACACCGTCAAGGGCTTCTATGAGGATTATCCCGGCATCTACGTGCCGAGCGGCTCGACGCTGACCATCAAGGGCAGCGGCTCGCTTACCGCCAGCAGTAACCGCTACGGCGCGGGCATCGGCGGCGGCTATGGTATGGCTTACGGCAATATCGTCATCGAGGGCGGCAATATCACCGCGACGTGCCCTGACCTAGCTTCCGGCATCGGCAGCGGCCATGGCACAGCTTCCTCGGGTGGCAATATCATCATTAAGGGCGGCAACATCACCGCCAGCAGCTGGGGTAATGCCGCCATTGGTGGCCGTGTCAGCGATATCACCATCACGGGCGGCACCGTCAACGCCAAGGGCGGCTGGGATTCTGCTGGTATCGGCGGCGGCAAGTATGGCACTTGCGGCAATATTACCATCACAAATGGCGTGACCAGCGTAACCGCCACCAAGGGAGGCGGTTTGGCGAACTATAGCATCGGCGCAGGCTACAATTGCCCATGCGGCACAGTGACCATCGGCGGCAAGGAGGGAGCCATC
The DNA here is from genome assembly GCA_946185285.1 of uncultured Prevotellaceae bacterium. Lineage (GTDB taxonomy): Bacteria > Bacteroidota > Bacteroidia > Bacteroidales > Bacteroidaceae > Prevotella. The sequence goes on along the minus strand of CAMHIS010000152.1, from coordinate 1,492 downwards.
ACCACCAGCCCCTACACCTATAAGCCGTAGTCTCCGGCCCTCGCAGGGGCCAGTCCCCTGCAAGAACCGCAGGGACGGATATTTGCTCCGCGTCCTGCAAAACAGCAAAATAACCTATCGGCCTCACTGCCCTGGAACGGGCGGTGGGGCTTTTTTTTAAGTGAATCATGGGGAAGGTTCCACTGATCGCCTAACAGGATAAACCGAAAGATGGTTGCGGTGGTACACAAATTTGTGGACCACAAACTTGTGTACTTCGTTTTTTTTATATATATTTGCACCCGAAAAGATGTATGTGACATGAATATAGCATTTGTATATGGTATGTCTGTTGAGGGCGATAACTTCACAGACAGGGTGAATGAGACAAAACGCCTGAAGATGGATTTCGAGAATGGCATTAATGTCATCCTCGTTTCTCCACGACGAATCGGAAAAAGTTCGATCGTGCGAAAGGTCATGAATGAAATCACTGATCCAAAGATAAAAACCGTGTTTATCGACATCTACGATTGTCGTAGCGAATATGATTTCTATAACCGCTTTGCCTCTGAACTATTGAAGCAGACGGCCTCTAAGACTGAACAAGTCATAGATCACATCAAACGATTCTTGGTCAGACTGACTCCCAAAATTGCTTTTTCGCCAGAGCCCATGTCTGAAATCTCTCTGTCATTGGGCATTACTCCACAGAATTACGACCCAGAAGAGATACTGCAGTTACCCGAGGTGATAGGTCAGGCTCAAGGCATGCATATTGTGGTATGTATCGACGAATTTCAACAGATAGGCGAGATGGCTGATTCGCTGACCATTCAGAAGCGATTACGCGGCATTTGGCAACATCAGCGCCATGTATCGTATTGTCTTTTCGGTAGTAAGAAGCACATGATGACCAGACTGTTCCTGAACCGTAAGATGCCTTTCTATCAGTTCGGCGAAATGATGTATTTGGACAAGATTCCTACAGCCGATTGGGTGCCCTTTATCTGTTCGAGGTTCGAGAGTCAAGGAAAACAGATTTCTGAAGATTTTGCCCGGCGTATATGTGAAACGGTAGAGGGTAATTCCTCGTATGTGCAGCAATTAGCCTGGAATGTGTTGGCTGAGACAGAGAAGGTCACAACAGAACAGGATTTTTGTCGTGGTGTAGAAGCATTGCTGGCGCAGTGTTCAGCTCTCTTCGAAGAGCAGTTGAAGGGACTGACAGGTTTTCAGATGAATTTCCTGCGCGCTTTGTGTGATGGCGTAAGTTCCGACTTTGGAAGCAAGGCCATTTTGGAGAACTATAGTCTCGGAAGCAAGTCGAACATCTCCCGTATCAAGTCTGCACTACAAGATAAGGAGATGATAGACTTTGATAATGACGGTGTCTATCTGGAAGATCCGGTTTTCAAGATTTGGTTTAAACGAAATATAAAATAGTCTTAGAGAACCGAGAACCGCAGGGACGGGTACCTGTTCCGCGTCCTGCAAAACAGCAAAATAACCT
>CAMHIS010000151.1 GCA_946185285.1 uncultured Prevotellaceae bacterium | reverse complement strand
CGCGTGCTGACACTCGACACTCACTGCGACACGCCGATGTTCTTCCCGCAGGGCATCCACTTTGAGCAGCGCGACCCGCGCATACTCGTTGACCTGCACAAAATGACCGAGGGACGACAGGATGCCACCATCATGGCGGCCTACCTGCCTCAGCCGAAGATGGGCGAGACCTTCTCAAGCAAGGTGGCCTTCGACGTACAAGGGCCGACGGAGTATGCCGACCTCATCTTCGACAAAATCGAGGAGATTGTCGCCGCCAACGCCGACTACATAGCTTTGGCACGTACGCCCGGCGACCTGTACGAGAACAAGCGCCACGGGCACAAGAGCATCATGATCGGCATTGAAAACGGCTTAGCCCTCGGCGGACAACTCGACAACGTGAAGCACTTTGCCGACCGAGGCGTCGTCTATATCACCTTGTGTCACAACGGCGACAATGACCTCTGCGATTCCTGTCGCGGCTGCAACACCCACGACGGCGTCAGCCGCTTCGGCGAGCAGGTCATCCGCGAGATGAACCGTCTCGGACTGATGGTCGACCTCAGCCATGCCGGCGAAAAATCGTTCTTCGATGCGCTCGACATCAGCCAGACGCCCATCGTCTGCAGCCACTCGTCGTGCCGCGCACTCTGCGACCATCCCCGCAACCTCACCGACGACCAAATGCGTCGCCTTGCTGCCAAGGGCGGCGTCATGCAGGTAACACTCTACAACGGTTTTCTAGTAAAAGACGGCGAGGCCACCATCCTCGACGCCATCACCCATCTGGAGCACGCCATCCACGTCATGGGTATCGACCACGTCGGCCTTGGCACCGACTTCGACGGCGACGGCGGTATCCGCGGCCTGCGCGACTCGTCCGAACTTATCAACTTCACGCGCCAACTGTTAGCACGCCGCTACTCAGAGCGCGACATTCAAAAAATTTGGGGCGGCAACTTCCTCCGCGTCATGGCGCAAATACAGAAAAGGTAAAATAGCAAAAAAGATGAGAAACGTATTTATTTGGAAAGTAATAAGGACGGTAAGAAGCGTTCTACCTTTTTACCTTTTTACCTTTTTACTTTTATCCTGTGGCAACACCAATAAAAGTACCACTGTAGATGTAGTCGCACAGCCTGTCGGCCCATCATTTATGGCCGATTCTGCATATCTGTTCTGCCAGCAGCAATGCGACTTCGGACCGCGAACCATGAACAGCGAAGCCCATGAACTCTGCGCAGAATGGATTGCCGGAAAGTTCCGCCAATATGGCTTGGAGGTTACACTACAGAAAACCGACCTCACGGGCTACGACGGCACCAAGCTGAAAAGTACCAACATCATAGCCTCATACCGTCCCGAACTGAACGACCGCATACTGCTCTGCGCCCACTGGGACAGTCGGCCCTGGGCCGACAACGACCCCGACGACGCTAACCACCGCAAACCCGTCATGGCTGCTAACGATGGCGCCTCCGGCATAGCTGTCATGCTCGAAGTGGCACGTTTGTTAGCAAGCGACTCACTTCACAGCGGCGTTGACTTCATTTGCTTCGATGCTGAGGACTGGGGCACGCCGCAATGGGCAGAAAGCAAGGACGGCGACGCTGACACCTGGGCACTCGGCGCACAATATTGGGCCATGCAATACGTCAAACAGCAGTCGCCCAACCGTTACCGTTACGGCATACTGCTCGACATGGTTGGCGGCGAGGGGGCACGCTTCTATCAGGAACAGGTATCGCTTTACTTCGCCCCCGATGTCGTCAGAAAAGTATGGGCTGCTGCCGAGACCATCGGATACGGCAGCCTATTCCCTAAGGAGGAGGGCAGCGGCATTACCGACGACCACCTTCCCCTGAACCGTGTGGCTCGCATCCCCTGCATTGATATCATACCCTACTACCCCGACTGCGATGCCAGCTCATTCGGTCCCACATGGCATACCGTCAACGACGATATGAAGCACATAGACCGCAACACCCTTCAGGCTGTAGGTCAGACCATTATTCAGGTTCTCTTTTCAGAGAGCTTGGACAACTGATTTCATAAAAAACGAAAAATAATTGTCGTTTATTCGTTTATTCATTGAATAATGTGTACCTTTGCACAGTTTTTGGCGCAATGCGCGCTATTTATTTATTTTTCAGATGTTTTAAATCAAGATGAACGTAATTACAAAGACCCTTCAACTGGCTGATGGAAGGACCATCACCATTGAAACCGGGAAAGTGGCAAAACAGGCCGACGGTAGCGTGATGCTCCGCATGAACAACACCGTATTGCTCGCCACTGTTTGTGCCGCAAAAGATGCAGTTCCCGGAACCGATTTCATGCCTTTGCAGGTAGACTATCGTGAACAGTATGCCGCTGCAGGCCGTTTCCCCGGCGGATTCACCAAACGCGAAGGCAAAGCCTCGGACAACGAAATCCTCACATCGCGACTCGTGGACCGCGTGCTTCGTCCACTCTTCCCCAGTAACTATCACGCTGAAGTTTATGTCAACGTCATGCTGTTCTCGGCTGACGGCGTTGACCAGCCCGACGCACTGGCCGGATTTGCCGCTTCGGCAGCACTGGCCTGCTCGGATATCCCCTTCGAGTGCCCCATCTCGGAAGTCCGCGTGGCTCGCATTGGCGGCGAGTACGTCATCAACCCCACCTTCGAGCAAATGAAAGAGGCCGATATGGACATCATGGTCGGTGCCTCTGCTGAGAACATCATGATGGTGGAGGGTGAAATGAAGGAAGTCAGCGAGCAGGACTTGCTCGGTGCCCTCAAGGCCGCTATGGATGCCATCAAGCCCATGTGTGAGCTGCAGACCGAACTGAGCAAGGAGCTCGGCAAGGACGTGAAGCGCGAGTATAACCACGAGGTCAACGACGAAGACCTGCGTGCCCGCATGAACAAGGAGTTGTACCAGCCTGCCTACGACATCACGAAGCAGGCCCTCGAGAAGCAGGAGCGCGCCGAAGCCTTCGAGAAACTGCTCGAGGACTTCAAGGAGAAGTTCTTCGCCGAGCGTGCCGAACTTGCCGACGATGCCAAGGGCGAAATCTCCGACGACGAATACACCGCCATGATGGACCGCTACTACCACGACGTGGAGCGCGACGCCATGCGCCGCTGCATCCTTGACGAAGGCATCCGCCTCGATGGCCGTAAGACCACCGACATACGCCCCATCTGGTGCGAGGTGTCTCCCCTGCCCATGCCTCACGGAAGCAGTATTTTCACCCGTGGTGAGACACAGTCGCTGACCACCGTCACTCTCGGAACCAAGCTCGACGAGAAACTCGTTGACGACGTGCTCGACAAGAGCTATATGAAGTTCCTCCTGCACTATAACTTCCCCCCGTTCTGCACAGGCGAAGCCAAGGCTCAGCGAGGCGTAGGCCGTCGTGAGATTGGTCACGGACACCTGGCCTGGCGCGGTCTGAAGGGACAAATTCCTGAAGACTTCCCCTATACCGTCCGTGTGGTAAGCCAGATTCTGGAATCTAACGGTTCCAGTTCTATGGCAACCGTCTGCGCCGGAACACTGGCACTGATGGACGCTGGTGTCCCAATGAAGAAGCCCGTCTCGGGTATCGCCATGGGGCTTATCAAGAATCCGGGAGAAGATAAATATGCTGTACTCAGCGACATTCTCGGCGACGAGGACCATCTGGGCGATATGGACTTCAAGACCACCGGTACTCGCGATGGACTGACCGCCACCCAGATGGATATCAAGTGCGACGGCCTGTCGTTCGACATTCTCGAAAAGGCCCTCATGCAAGCAAAAGCCGGCCGTGAGCACATACTGAATTGCATCACCGATACCATCGCCGAGCCGCGTGCAGAACTGAAGCCTCAGGTTCCGCGCATCGAAGCCTTCGAGATTCCAAAGGAGTTCATCGGCGCTGTTATTGGCCCAGGCGGAAAGATTATCCAGCAAATGCAGGAAGACACGGGTGCCACCATCACCATCGACGAGGAAGACGGCGTGGGCAAGGTACAGGTCAGCGGCCCCAACAAGGAGTCTATCGACGCTGCTATCGCCAAAATTCGTGCCATCGTGGCCATCCCCGAAGTGGGCGAAATTTACGACGGTGTTGTACGCAGCATCATGCCTTACGGCTGCTTCGTCGAGATCATGCCTGGCAAAGACGGTCTGCTCCACATCTCCGAGATTGACTGGAAACGCCTCGAGACTGTCGAAGAGGCCGGCATCAAGGAGGGCGACCACATCCAGGTAAAACTCCTCGAAATTGACCCGAAGACTGGTAAGTACAAACTCTCGCACCGCGTACTCATTGAGAAGCCCGCCGACTACGTAGAGCGTCCCGCACGTCGTGAGCGTGGAGACCGTCCCGAGCGCGGTGAGCGCCGCCCTCGTCCTGAGCGTGGTGAGCGTGGTGAGCGCCGTGACGACCGCCGTGACGACCGCCGTGACCGCCGTCCCGATCGTGGAGACCGTCGTTCCCAGCATAGCGATTTCGCAGACAAACTGAACGAAAAACTCGGCGAGCAGCAGGCTGAAGCTCCCGTTGAGAAGCAGGAACCCAAAGACTTCAGCGACGCACTCGACCACATGGACTTCTAAAATGTGAAGCTAAACTGATAATTATCCCGCAGATTCAAACCCGAATCTGCGGGATTTTCATAAAAAACAAGTGTAAAGCAAAAAAAGTTCCGAAAAAATTTGGTAGTTCCAAAAAAACGCCGTACCTTTGCACCCGCAAATCAGAAATGACGCGCAACCTGCTTCAGTAGCTCAGTTGGTTAGAGCACCTGACTGTTAATCAGGGGGTCGTTGGTTCAAGCCCATCCTGAAGCGCCAAAGAAAGAGTCCTGTAGGTCAATGACTTACGGGACTTTTCTTTTTTATACATTTCA
>CAMHIS010000150.1 GCA_946185285.1 uncultured Prevotellaceae bacterium | reverse complement strand
GGATGAGCGTCGAGCGCCAGTCCTGCAGGAACACGTAGATGACGATGAACACCAGTACCAAGGTGAACAGCAAGGTAAAGACCACCTCCTCGATAGAAGCATAGAGGAACTCGGTCACGTCGTAGTTAATCTTGTACTTCATGCCCGGCGGGAACAGCTTGGCCTGCTCTTCCAGCTCGGCCTTCACCTGCTTGGCAATCTCGTTGGCGTTCGAGCCGGCAATCTGCTGCACCATGCCCATCACCGACGGGATGTTGTTGTTTCTCATCGACACGCTATACTGCTGACCGCCCAACTCAATCTTGGCCACGTCCTTCAGCTTCAGCGTCTGTCCGTTGGCATCGCTGGAGATGATGATGTCGCCGAACTCCTCGGCCGTCTTCAGACGACCCGTGTAGCGCAAGGCGTACTCGTAGGCAACGTTCGACTCTTCGCCGAACTTACCCGGGGCAGCCTCGATATTCTGCTCGGCCAGCACGGCACTGATGTCCGACGGCATCAGGTTATACTGCTTCATCACCTCCGGCTTCAGCCAGATACGCATGGAGTAGGTCTTCAGACCGGGGCTCTGCACGTCGCCCACACCTTGTATACGCTTGATGGCGGGGATGATGTTGATGTTGTTGTAGTTCGTCAGGAACTCGTCGTCGTAGCGGCCGTCAGAGGTCAGGGTGAACATCATCACCTGCGACGTCTGGCGCTTCTGCACAGTCACACCGATACGCGTCACCTCAGCCGGCAGCAATGCCTGTGCCTGCTGCACGCGGTTCTGCACGTTCACGGCACACATATCGGGGTTCATGCCCTGGCGGAACAGGATGCTCAGCTGAGCCGAGCCCGACGATGCCGTTGAGGTGATATAGTCCATGCCTTCCACACCGTTAATACTCTCTTCCAGCGGTGTAATGACAGAGTTCTTCACTGTCTCAGCGTCGGCACCAGGATAACTGGTCCATACCGAAACGGTAGGCGGCGCAATATCCGGGTACTGCTCAATAGGCAGCGACACCAGACCGATAAAGCCTAACAGGACGATGAGGATGGAAATCACCGTCGACAGTACTGGTCTTTTTATAAAGTTTGTAAAAGTCATAGCTTACTTCTTCATTGCGTTAACTATGTCGCCGGCACTCATTGCTTTTGCCTGCTCCTGAATCTTCTGCTGGTAGCGCTCGGGCGTGATGGGCACAATCTCCATCTGGTCCGAGAGCTTCGTGATGCCGTTGGTCACGTACTTGTCGCCAACCTTCAAGCCGTCAGTGACGACGTAGTTCATGCCGTCGTTCTGCGGAGCCACCTTAATCTCGGTATACACCACCTTGTTGTCCTTGCCGAGCGTGTAGACGAACTTCTTGTTCTGCACCTCCGACACGCAAGCCTGCGGAATGACGATGGCCGACGAGTTCTGGTGAGGAATGACGATGGAGCCCGAACCGCCGCTCTTCAGCAGGCGCTCGGGGTTGGGGAACACGGCAATCATCTGCACCGTACCAGTGGCCTGGTCGATGACACCGCTCATCTTCGTCACCTTACCCTCATGGCCGTAGATGGTGCCATCGGCCAGCTGCAGTTTCACAGAGGGCAGGGCCGACAGGCCGTCACCGCTCTTCGACATCTCCAAGGCGTCCTTCTCGGTCATCGAGAAATACACCTCCATCGACGAGATGTTCGACACTGTCGTCAGCACCGAGGCCGTATTGACGAGTGCACCCACCTTCAGCGGCAGCGTGCCCACCACACCGGCGGCTGGACTCTTCACGTAGCAGAAGCTCAGCGTCTCCTTGGCCGAAGCAAGACCAGCCTGGGCCTGGGCCAACTGGGCCTTCGCACTCTCGTAGGCGTTGGTAGCCGACTGCAGCTCGAAGTCGCCAATGACCTTATTCTCATACAGTTTCTGCGAGTTCTCATACGAGAGCTTCGACGTGTTGCAGGCGGCCTGCGCCGTGTTGACGGCAGCCTGCATCTGGCGCACCTGGGCCTGATACGTGGCGTTGTCGATGACGAACAGCACCTGTCCGGCACTGACATTCTGACCCTCCTTCACATTGATCTGGGTAATGAAGCCCGCCACCTTCGGCGAAATCTGCACATCCTGCACGCCCTTGATGGACGCAGGGAAAGTGGCCTGCGACGAGGCACTGCTGGTACCTACCTCCAGAACGGGGTACTCGTTGTCACCAAATGTCGGGCGTCCGCCACCACCGCCTCCACACGAGGCAAGCAGCAGCGCAGAGGTCGCTAACACTAATAAATTACTCTTTTTCATAATGTCTGTTATTTAGCTAAATATTTGTTACAGACTGCAAAGGTACAAAAAAGATGTATTACGCGCGAAACTCTTTATAACTTTTTTGCACTTTATGACGATTTTTCGGGGAAACGCCCGTTATTCCCCTCTGTAGGAGGAGAAACAAAATCTTCGTGGGCTAAGGACCGATTTGGGTTAAAGAAAAGCTTTGTGTTCGATTCGTGAAGATTTAAGGTCCTAAGCTCGAGAGAACTACAAATCTGCCGTCAATCTCACAAATAAGAGTATTCTAAATCCGTCACACCCGTCACATCTACGCAAACAACAGACAATCAGGTGGATACGTGATAACGGATAATGGTGACGGATGACGGATGCACGGCGCATTCCCGGGCACCAAACCTCTGTGCCAATTGTTCACGTGCGGTGAATCATCGTTCACCGCACGTGAATCATTACAGCCGTCGGAGCATATAGCCATCCGTCACCCGTCACCATCATCCGTCACCACGTAACACGCTCAGCAGGTGGCAGTTAGGGCGAAGGTGACGGATTGACGGATAAAAACCGTGTTGGTCAGTGTTTTTCCGTGCCAAAGACTTCTAATGACCGATTGGGGCCAAATAACAACAAAGTGTAAGTTTTTCGCTAATTTTTTGACTTTTTTGCTTGCTTTTCACGAAAAAGATGTAATTTTGCAGCGCATAAACAACAAAACTTAACCAAATGGTAAAAAAACAATGAAAAAACAAGCAATGAAAAGCCTGACGCTGGCCGTAGCACTGGCAGCGTTCAGCAGTACTGCCGCCATGGGGCAACAGAAGAGTGACTCGGAGATTGACTGGATGAAGGACTTCACCAGCCGCATTACTCTGAACGGTTATGCACAAGGAGGATGGTCCTATCAGGACCCGAACGGCCAGAAGACCAACTCCTACAACCTGAAACGCACACTTCTCTGGGCCAAGGCCCGCATTACTGACCGATGGTCGTTTATGTTTATGCATGACTTCTCGAGCGTAGTCCAGGAATTCTACACCGACTACCGTATTACCAAGAACAACACGCTCACCGCCCGACTGGGACAGTTCAAGCACTCTTACACGATGGAAAACCCGATGTCGCCCACGCAGCTGGAGCTCATCGACGTGTACTCGCAGGCCGTGCTCTACCTGGCCGGCGAGGGGCCCGACCCCCTGAACGGCGTGAACTACGGCCGCGACATGGGTCTGATGGTCTTCGGCGACCTGCTGAGCAGCAAGCTGCACTACGAGCTGGCGCTGATGAGCGGACAGGGCATCAACCGCAAGGACCGCAACAACCAGAAGGACTTCATTGCCAAGCTGGAGGTGAAGCCCATCGACGGCCTGCGCCTCGTGGCCTCGGGCTATCTGGGTACGGGCAACGCCGTGAACACGGCTGCATGGAACCCCGGCATCAACGTTGGCGACAACTACAAGCGCAACCGCTACTCGGTGGGTGCCGAGTACAAGACGCAGCCCTACTCCAAGGGCCAGTATAAGGAGGCCCGTCCGGCCAGCATACGTGCCGAGTGGCTCGGCGGCGAGGACGGCGAGGTGGGCTCGCGCGGCGGCTATGTGACGACGTGCATCCCCGTGGTCGACGCCCTCGACATCGTTGCCAGCGGCGAGACCTTCGACCGCAACACGAAGGTCGACGGCTGGGACCAGACGAACCTGACCGTCGGACTGCAGTACTGGTACTACAAGAAGTGCCGTCTGCAGCTGCAGTACACGCGCTGCCTCTGCGGCGACATGTTAGGCGACGACTATAACTGGCTCCAGGCACAAGTACAGGTAGCATTTTAAGGCCCACCCAAGCCCTCCCCAAGGGAGGGATGTCTGAATGTAAGGGCAAATAAGACAAAGAATTGTAAGTTTAACAAATAAAAGATATTCCCACCGTATCATGTCATCAAACACCCCTCCCTTGGGGAGGGCTTGGGTGGGCTTTTTTATGATTATCAAGGTTCTTTTAACCATCATCTTCCTGGCCGTGATGATTGGCGTGGGTGTCTACACCCGCAAGCAGGCCAGCAGTGTTGACGGATTCGTGCTGGGCGGACGCGCCGTGGGTCCCTGGCTGACGGCTTTCGCCTTCGGCACCTCTTATTTCTCGGCAGTGGTCTTCGTGGGCTACGCCGGACAGTTCGGCTGGAAGTACGGCCTCAGCTCAACGTGGATCGGCGTGGGCAACGCCGTCATCGGCTCGCTCCTGGCCTGGCTGCTGCTGGGCCGCCGCACGAAGCTGATGACGCAGCACATTGAGAGCCGCACCATGCCCGACTTCTTCGGCACCCGCTTCAGCGACCAGGGGCTGCGCGTCGTGGCCTCGGTCATCGCGTTCGTGTTTCTGATTCCCTATACCGCCGGCGTCTACAAGGGCATCTCAACGCTCTTCGAGATGGGCTTCGGCATTCCCTACGAGTACTGCGTCATCATCATGGCCATCCTGACGGCCGTCTACGTGATTCTGGGCGGCTACAAGGCAACGGCCATGAACGACTTCATACAGGGCGTCATCATGCTCTTCGGCATCGTGGCCATCATCGCCGCCGTGCTCTCGGCACAGGGCGGGCTGTCGGCTGCCGTCGACAAGCTGGCCCAGCTGCCCGCCGACGGCGCCACCGAGCCGGGCAGCGGCATGTTTGCCTCCTGGTTCGGCCCCGACCCGTGGGGACTGCTCGGCGTGGTCATCCTGACGTCGCTCGGCACGATGGGACTGCCCCAGATGGTGGGTAAGTTCTACTCCATCACCGACGAGAGTGCCATCAAGCGCGGCA
>CAMHIS010000149.1 GCA_946185285.1 uncultured Prevotellaceae bacterium | reverse complement strand
AAGTTATGGAATATATACTGATTTTCATTAGCGCGATATTCGTCAACAATATCATCCTGTCGCAGTTCCTCGGCATCTGTCCTTTCCTTGGTGTTTCGAAGAAGGTAGACACCTCGCTGGGTATGTCGGCAGCCGTAGCCTTCGTGCTCACCCTGGCCACCATCGTGACCTATCTGGTGCAGAAGTTCGTGCTCGATGCTTTCGGACTGCAGTATCTGCAGACCATCGCCTTCATTCTGGTGATTGCCGCATTGGTGCAGATGGTAGAGATCATTCTCAAGAAGGTGTCACCCGCCCTCTATCAGGCGCTGGGCATCTTCCTGCCTCTGATCACCACCAACTGTGCTGTGCTTGGTGTAGCCATTCTGGTCATCCAGAAAGACTATGACCTGCTGCAGTCTATCGTCTATGCTTTCTCCACAGCCATTGGCTTTGGTGTGGCTCTGACGGTATTCGCAGGCATGCGCGAGCAGATGGAGCTCTGCAACATTCCAAAGGGAATGCGTGGCACAGCTATCGTCCTTGTTTCTGCCGGTCTGCTCTCGCTCGCCTTTATGGGCTTCTCAGGTGTGGATGGTGGACTGCGTGTCCTCTTCGGACTCGATTAAACTCTCAATTGCCAGAAGGCTACGGCAGCGGCTGCTGCTACGTTCAGCGAGTCAACGCCGTGAGCCATGGGAATTTTCACCGTATAGTCGGCCTCTTCTATCGTTTGATAGGGGAGGCCGTCGCCTTCTGTCCCCATGATGATTGCCAGACGCTCCTCCGCTCTCAGCCTCTCGTCATCCAAGGAGATAGAATCGTCGCAAAGTGCCATCGCTGCCGTCTTGAATCCATAATTCTTCAACGTGCTTGCAGGACCGTCTAACCACGTCCAAGGCACAAGGAATACCGAGCCCATCGAAACGCGCACAGCCCTGCGGTTCAGTGGGTCGCACGAGTCGCGAGTCAGCACCACACCATCGATGCCCAAAGCCGCTGCTGAACGGAAAATAGCTCCGATATTGGTGGTATCGGTCACAGCCTCTATCACGACGATGCGTCGGGCCTCTTTAACCACCTCCGCTACGCTGGGCATTTGTCTTCGCCTCATGGCACAGAGCACGCCTCGTGTCAGCGTATATCCCGTCAGACTGGCCAGCAGTTCTCTGCTTCCAGTATACACGGGTACATCACCGATGCGGTCAATGATGTCACGTGCGTCGCCCTCGATATGTTTCCGTTCGCAGAGTAGGGCAGTGGGCTCCCATCCCTTATCCAGCGCTACGCGTATCACCTTAGGGCTCTCTACGATGCAGAGTCCCTTCTCCGGTTCCAGTTCCATTCTGAGTTGTGCTTCTGTCAGCGTGCTGAACACCTCAATACCAGGTTCCTTCAGCGATGTAATTTCGATAATTGCCATAATTGCTTGCAAAAATACAAAATTTCTCATTTATCTTTTCTCATTTCTCATTTTTTTTGTACCTTTGCACCCCGAAAACGATGGTTCCGTAGCTCAGCTGGATAGAGCAACAGCCTTCTAAGCTGTGGGTCTCGGGTTCGAATCCCGACGGAATCACGACAAAAGAAATGACTGCCCATTTGAGCAGTCATTTTTCTTTTGTTCCATCCTCCCGTTTATTTCCAGGAAGCGCCTTGGCGAAGTATGAACTTGATGTTCGACTTCTTAGGCAATTGTGGTTTGTCCCACTCACCGCCGAGAATCTGGATGGTCACCTCCGTCTTTTTCGTTGATGCCTTAGCAGCAGCTACGGCATCGTCGAGGGTCAGAAACTGTCCGCGACCGTTGCGATCTACGGTGTAGTCGGCATCGGTGCGGTATTTCTTCAGCACGGGGACTTCCTGACAGAGCGCATCAGCCAGCAAGCGAGCCACCGTGTGGGCTCCATAGACGCTGTAGTGTGTATTGTCCTGCTTGCCCTTCGGCTCACTGGGTTCAGTGCCGGGCAGGAACCACATATGGAGCTTCTTCGAAGCCTCAGTGCCCATACCCTGTTCCAGGTCATGGGTAATCTGGTTGGCATCGACGAAGTGTACGTTCATGCGCTGGGCCACATCACGCGGAGCCACCCGATAGAGTCCGTGTGTGTCGATGAGCGAGTCGCCCTCCACCATCTTCACACCGTCCTTGAAGGTCTGCGTGCGCAGCTTCTCGTCGTCGTCGTTCTCAGGTGCTTTAACGAAGAAGTTGCGGCGTACCACACAGTTCATCAGCACGGGGATACCGCCATGCTCGCGCGTCTCGCGGACAAACTTAGCCAGATTGTAGTCGAACGTAGAGCCCGGATCGGTATGACGCTTGGGGTTGGGCTTCTCGTCGTTATGTCCGAACTGGATGATGACATAGTCGCCAGGCTTCATGCTCTGGAGCACTTTTTCCCAGTGGCCCTCGTTGATGAATGAGAGCGACGAGCGACCATTCAGCGCACGATTGTCAACACGGATGTTGTCGTCGAAATAGCTCTGCAGCACCATACCCCAGCCGCGCTCCTGCTTGCCGCCGGAGATGTCTTTATTGGCAGCGGTAGAGTCGCCTATCACGAAAATCGTTGTCGTCTTGTCGGGTACTGCCGACACGAGCAGCAGCAATGCCGCTGTAGCGAAAAGAAATCTGAATCGTTTCATAGTCTTTATTTTTTTTGAGTTCTATAGATGCTTTTTGAAGAAATCGAGCACGCGCTGTTGCGACCGCTTACCACAGCTATGCGGCATGTCCCACAGCTCGGTTTCCAGTTTGTCGCCAGCCCCCTGACTCTGCCACGTGTCGTGCATCGTACGGAAGGCCTTCTCCACGCCTGCTACAGGGAAGAGCTTGTCCTGCGAACCGTTGATGAAGAGCATCGCTTTCGGACAGGCCATGCTGGCTATATGCGGATAGTCCATCCAACGGCGCAGTCCTGGTAAGCAATTGGCAAAGCCGCCATTCTCCGTTCTCTTGTATTTGAATCCCATCTGCTCGTCGGTGGTGACCATCCAGCAGACCGATGCGCCCACTTTTATCCTGTCGCTCAGGGCTGCCAGCATCCAGGCGCGATAGGCACCCATCGACCATCCCGTGCAACCGATACGACTTGCATCCACTTCAGGCATCGTGGCCAGATATTCCGTCGCAGCGATGTCGTCGTAGGTCATCCACGCACTCAGGTCGATGCCATACATCATCATGTTTCCCGCTATCATGTCGTAGCGGTCGCGACGTGGACCTTCCTGCTGTCCGCGTTCGCCCCACATGGGTGCATCGGTCGAGAACACCACATAGCCGTGCTGAGCCAGATAGTCGCCAAAGAACTGACCCTCGTAGCCCACCGACCACGCTTCGGCATCCTTGATGACCGTAGAGTCCTCACAAGCCAGTGGCCGTATTACCTTCTCCTTGCCGATAAACAGATGAGCCCCATGGTCATGCAACACATTGACGGCAGGAAATGGTCCTTTGCCGTCGGGAATCAGCACGTAGGCCGGTACGGTGTAGTATCGCGACAGCCGTATCTCCATCTTGCGCGCCTTGTATCCCTTGCGCTGTTCCTCGAAGAGCACCTTCACCTCATAGCCGTTGGCGGGTGCTGGTGGTGGCATCAGCATGCAGTCGAATACCTTCTGACGAGCTGCCTTTCTCCATTCGTCAAAGTTCTTGATGTCGCTGTTTCCCCAAGCCAGCGGGAACGTCATGTCGGCTATCAGCGAGTCGGCATAGACGGGCAGATTACGCATGAATTCGTACTTCTCGCGACCCTTCTGTGCCGATGCTGTCATGATGGCCAGCGTTACAACAGCCATCGTCAGTAGTCTTTTCATATCGTTTTGTTTCGTTATTCTCATGCAAAGATATAAAAATATCGGCAATTACGCATAAATTCCAAATTATTTTTTGTATTTTTGCAACGAAAGTGTAAAGTTATGATGACCGACAATAACAACAAGTGGGTGGCCTGCTGGGGTACTGCCACCTCCATTACCGACCGTCGTGAGGCTGTCTATGCCAAGAACCTCACGCTGCGTTATCCCATCCGCATGTGCTTCAGCGGCTCGATGTTGCGCTTCCGTTTCTCCAACCTCACAGGCACCGAACCCGTCACGCTGACCAAACTCTTCGTGGCCCATGTGCCCATCACTTTCGGAGGCCAGCAGCGCGTCACCCTCGAGCCTGGTTGCGAACAGGAGAGCGACGCCATCGCCATTCAGGTGAATCGCGGCGATACCCTCGATGTGAGCTTCTATCTGGCCGACTATACCCAGATGAACAGCGGCACACTCGTCACCGGTCCGCTCTCCAAGGGCTACTATGCCTATGGCGACTATGCCGATGCCGACGAACTGCCACTCGACCTCTCGCGCCATACGGGCTGGTACTATTTCCTCAACACCATCGATGTGCTGACCGCTGCCGACCATCACGCCATCGTCTGCTTCGGCGACTCCATCACCGCCCAGTCGTGGCCCGACTATATGGCTCGCATGGCCTTTGGCACCAATGCTGCCATCATCCGCCGTGCGGTCAGCGGTACCCGCATCCTGCGTCAGTACGACTGCATCACCTATCAAGCCTATGGTCTGAAGGGCAGCACCCGTTTCCCCATCGAGATGAATGTCGCCGGAGCTACCGATGTCATCATCCAGCACGGCATCAACGATATCATCCACCCCGTAGGCACCGATGTCAATCCCTTCCGTCCTTGGAGCGACCTGCCCACCGTCGACGAGATGGAGCAGGGGATAGAGCAGATCTACGTCCGCCCCGCCAAGGCTATGGGACTGAAGGTGTGGAGCGGCACCCTGCTGCCTATCTATGGCTGGCGTACCTATAACGAAGACCGCGAGCTGATGCGCCAGCAGCTGAACGAGTGGCTGCGCACATCACCCATCTTCGACGGTTGTATCGACTTCGATACCGCCGTGCGTAGCGTCACCAATCCCAAGGCCTTCGCTGATGGTTTCGACAGCGGCGACCATCTGCACCCCAGCGAGCGAGCCTACGAAGCGATGGCCCATGCTGCCGTCCATAAACTGGTGCGCCGCATGCCCCGCATCGACCACGAAGAGCTCTTCTAGTCA
>CAMHIS010000148.1 GCA_946185285.1 uncultured Prevotellaceae bacterium | reverse complement strand
TCGCCCTCTTCTGGATACTGATGAACGGTCTCATGGTATTCCTGGGACTACACGTTATTTAAGGGAAAAGGGAACAGTGAAAAGTGAAAAATTTGCTGCCGCTGTCCCAATGTGAGAATTAACACTTATTACATTAAATGATGAAAATAGGACTATTTATCCCCTGCTATGTGGATGCCGTCTTCCCCGAGGTCGGTTTGGCAACGTATAAGTTGCTGACGCATTTGGGTTTGGACGTGACGTATCCCGAGCACCAGACCTGCTGTGGTCAGCCGATGGCCAACGCGGGTTTCGAGAAGCAAGCCATTCCACTTGCCGCGAAGTTTGAGACACTCTTTGAAGATTTCGACTACGTGGTATCTCCCAGTGTCTCATGTACGGCATTCATCCGACTGAACTACCCACGTCTGTTGAATCACGAATGCGAGACTGCCAAGAACTGCATGGACGTGGTGGAGTTCCTGCATGACGTGGTGAAGGTTGACCGCCGACTGGGCACCTTCCCCCACACCGTCTCCCTGCACAACTCGTGCCACGGTGTGCGCGAACTGGGTCTCTCCTCCCCCACGGAGGAGCATGTGGAGAAGTTCAACAAGATCAAGGACCTGCTCGCGTTGGTTGACGGCATCAAGGTGGTTGAGCCCGAGCGCCCCGACGAGTGCTGCGGCTTCGGCGGCATGTTCTCCGTGGAGGAGACCGCCATCTCCGCCCAAATGGGTCTCGACAAACTTGAGCGCCACATGCAGACCGGTGCCGAATACATCACCGGTCCCGACTGCTCGTGCCTCATGCACATGGCAGGCATCGCCCGCAAGCAAGGCAAGAAGATAGCGTTTAAACACGTGGTTGAAATATTAGCAAGTGGATTATGAGTACACAACATAGTAAAGCCGCCAAGAAGTTCTTGAAGAACCAGCAATATGCCCACTGGCACGATGCCACGTTCTGGGCAGTACGAAGCAAGCGCGACAACATGGCCTACGGACTGGACGAGTGGGAGCAGTTGCGTGAGAAGGCGTCGGCCATCAAGCGCCACACCATCACCCATCTGGACGAATATCTCGACCAGTTTGCCACGAATGCCGAGAAGAACGGTGTGGAAGTGCACTGGGCGAAGGATGCCGAGGAATTCAATGAAATCGTGTATGGCATCTTGAAGAACCACGACGTCAAGAAGATGGTCAAGTCGAAGTCGATGCTCACCGAGGAGTGTGAGATGAACCCCTACCTGGAGTCGAAAGGCATCGAGGTGGTCGAGACCGACCTCGGCGAGCGCATCATCCAGTTGAAGGGTCAGAAGCCCTCGCACATCGTGATGCCAGCCATCCACCTGAATCACGATGACGTGGGTGAGCTGTTCGAGGAGAAGGGCATCTCCAACGAGAAGGGCAACCACGACCCCACGTATCTGACCTACAGGGCGCGGCTAAGTCTGCGCAACGAGTTCCTGACCGCCGATGCCGGCATGACGGGTGCCAACTTCGGCATTGCCGAGACGGGCGACATCGTGGTATGCACCAACGAGGGCAATGCCGACATGTCCACCTCGTGTCCCAAGCTGCACATCGCAGCCATCGGACTGGAGAAGGTCATCCCCAACTACGACTGTCTGGCCGTTTTCCAGCGCATGCTCTGCCGGGCAGGTACCGGACAGCCTACGACGACGTACACCTCGCATTTCCGCAAGGCCCGTCCCACGGCTCACCACATGCACATCATCCTGGTGGACAACGGGCGCAGCGAGTGGATAGCCAACCCCGAGCACTGGGAGTCGCTGAAGTGCATCCGCTGCGGCTCGTGCATGAACACCTGTCCCGTCTACCGTCGCTCCGGCGGCTACTCGTACAGCTATTTCATCCCCGGCCCCATCGGCATCAACCTCGGCATGTTGCGCGACCCGCAGAAGCACTCCGGCAACGTCAGCGCCTGCACGCTCTGCAACTCGTGCCAGACAGTATGCCCCGTCAAGGTCAATCTTGGCGACCAGATATACCTGTGGCGCCAGCAGTTGGACGACTTCGGCACCGCCAATCCTGAGAAGAAGCTGATGTGCCGTGCCATGAGTGCCGTCTATGGCAACGAAAGCATCTATAACCTCGGAACGCATCTGGCTCACTGGGCCAACTACATCCCATCGCCCCTCATGAATTGCAGCCTTAATCCATGGGCCGAGGGTCACAAGATGATGCAATTCCCGAAGAAACCGTTCCATGAACAGATTAAAGAATTGAAGGATTGAAAGATTGAAAAATTGAAGTTATGAGCAGTAAAGAAGATATACTGAAAAAATATAAGGCTAACATTCGTGAGCAGTACGATATGCCCGACTTGAGCGACATCCGAGCCATCACCTATCCCGACCCGCTGTTGCAATTTATGAACATGACCAAGAGCGTGGGTGGCAACGCCATCGAGGTGGAAGAAGGGCGCGACGTGAACGAGCTGATACGCGAGCTATACCCTGACGCCAAGGAGATAGCCTCCAACCTGCCCGAGATTACCATTGCCACGCGCAATCCCGACGAGGTGGGCCGCGCCCGCGACCTGAACGGCACCGACGTCGGCATCATCCGCGGCAGCTTCGGTGTCGCCGAGAACGCCTGTGTCTGGATTCCCCAGCAGATGAAGGAGAAGGCCGTCTGCTTCATCTCCGAGCACCTGGTCATCCTGCTGAAGAAGTCGGAGATTGTCAACAACATGCACGAGGCCTACGCCCGCCTGTCCGCAGAAACCAACAGCCAAGAGCCAATGGCCAAAAGCTTTAACGACTATGGCTACGGCACCTTCATCAGCGGTCCCTCCAAGACTGCCGACATCGCGCAGGTGCTGGTCATGGGAGCCCAGGCTGCCCGCAGTGCCACCGTGCTGTTGCTGCCGGAATAGCAGGCAACATAAGCCACAAAAAGAAGCTGTGACCTTACTTTACAAATCGTACTCGTACCAGTCGTAGCAGACGGTGCGCCCACCGAAGCCCTGCTTTTGGAAAATCAAGGGGGCATTGAGCTCGTTGGTAGTGCCGATGGCGGAGGTGCCGAAGTCGAAATAGGGACGGTGAAAGTCGGTAAGGTGAATGAGATGATGGAACAGCAGGTCGAGGGCGCCCAGGCGCTTGCCCTGCTCCGAGGCGGAAATGTACTGGGTGTGCACCACCTGCGACGTGAGATAAAGCACGGTACCACCCAGCGGGGTATCGTCGCGATAGGTCATGAAGAGCCTGATGGCCGACGGGAAGCGCGAATGGAGCAGCTGGATTTCAGCGAGGGTGTGCACGGGGCGGGCATCGTACTTGGTGCGGAGGTTGTCGGCAAGTATCTTCCAGAAAGCAGGGAAATCGTCGCTCTCACGCACGGTCAGCCTCTCGCGGCATGCTTTCCGCAAACCCGACAGGCGGGATTCCGCAAAACCGATTTGGTTCGGCATAAAGATGGTGGCGGAGGCGTCGCGCTCTATCAGTCGTGCATGACAACGGAAGAAGAGGGCGTAGAGGTCTTCCTCGGCGGGCATCGTGTGATAAATTCCTGGCACGGGCTTATAGACCACTTTTCGGAAACTATCAGCCTTCAACCAGGCATTCACGGTGTCAAAGAGCTGGCAGAGGTGTTCTGCCGTAGCTCTCTGGTCCGTGATGAAACCACCATAGGTCAGTCCCTGGTGCGACACGAAGACGTCGCCCTTGCGATTGCCGGGCAGCAGGGCGAAGAGCTTGTTCTTGCGGTAAATGAGCAAGGAACAGTCCTCGAAGCGGTCCTGGTGATAGTCCATGTAGCCCCGATGGAACAGGAACGTCCCGTTCTTCGAAGCTGCCACGAACCGGTTCCATTCTGCAGCCTTGTCTGCCGTGTATCGCTGTATGTTAAACATCACTTAGTGTTCGAACTTGGTGTAGGGATCTGTGCCGAGTACGGTCTTGGCAAGTCGCTTGGCCTTTTCGCGAAGGGCATTGACATCGTCGCCGACTTCACCATAGCAGAGCACGACACCCATGCGGCGACCCTTGTGCGCCTCGGGTTTGCCGAAGATGCGGATGCGCGTGCGATCTTCCTTCAGTGCATCGACGAAGTTATAGGGCAACAAGGAACGGTCAACGGGGGTCTTGGCCTCGGTGGGCGACAGGATGACAGCCGATGCGCCGGCATGCTCCAGATGGATGCCAGCGATAGGCAAGCCCAGTACGGCACGCAGATGGAGCTCGAACTCGCTCAAATTCGTAGTGTGACCCAGCGTCACCATACCCGTATCGTGCGGACGGGGTGAAAGTTCAGAGAAGATGACCTCGCCCTGCTTGGTCAGGAAGAACTCAACGCCCCAGATGCCTGCACCCGTTAGGGCCTTCGTCACCTTGTCGGCCATCGTCTGAGCCTGCTTCAAAGCCTCATCAGAAATCTTGTATGGTTGCCATGACTCACGGTAGTCGCCGCTTTTCTGAACGTGTCCGATGGGCGGGCAGAACAGCGTCGGCCAGCCGTGCTGCTGGGTGACAGTCAACAGTGTGAATTCTGAGTCGAAGTCGATGAACTCCTCGATAATCACCTCTTTCACATCACCACGCGAGCCTTCCATAGCCTCACAGAAAGCCTGCTCCAGTTCGCCGTCGTTATGCACGTAGCTCTGTCCGTGACCGCTTGACGACATCAGGGGCTTCACCACGCAGGGGAAACCAATCTCGTCGGCAGCCTTCTTAAACTCGTCGAAGGTCTTGGCATAGAAATACTTCGCCGTGCGCAGTCCCAGCTCCTTGGCAGCCAGGTCGCGGATGGCGCGACGGTTCATGGTGTAGTTGACGGCTCGAGCTGACGGCACCACCTGAATGCCCTGTTCCTCAAACTTAAACAGGCGCTCCGTACGGATGGCCTCAATCTCCGGCACGATGATGTCGGGTTGGTGCTTCTTCACCACAGCCTCGAGGGCATCGCCGTCCAGCATGTTAAACACTTCGCGCTCGTCGGCCACCTGCATAGCCGGTGCATTGTCATAACGGTCGCAGGCTATCACATACTGTCCTGCACGCATGGCGGCAATCACAAACTCCTTGCCCAGTTCGCCTGAGCCTAATAACAGAATCTTTTTCATCTCCAATT
>CAMHIS010000147.1 GCA_946185285.1 uncultured Prevotellaceae bacterium | reverse complement strand
GCTGAACGAGACGGGTGTCGGTCAGGCCCGGCAGCTGCGCGACGAGCTGGCGGCTACGCATTTCGATGCCGTGGTGGCCAGCGACCTGAAGCGGGCAGTCGATACGGCTCGCATCCTGGCGGAGCCTCACGGGCTTGAGGTGGAGACAACGGAATTGCTGCGTGAGCGCGACTGGGGCTCGTTTACCGGCCGCTATATACCCAGTCTGAAGGGTGAGGTGTGGCCCGACGACATTGAGTCGCTCGACGACTTGCTGGCTCGTGCCGGCCGTTTCTTGGATTATTTAAAAATAAGGTACGCGGGCAAAACAGTGCTTGCCGTAGGACACGGTATCATCAACAAGGCGATACAGGCAGTGTTCTACGGCAAGCAGATGCGTGAGGTGGAGCGCATGGCAAACTGCGAGGTGCGCATCCTGAAGCTTTAGCGGCTGCGTGAGCCTCCGAAGTGGCCGTGGCTGCCTGAGCTGCTACCGGCGGAGCGGGTGCTGGAGCCTGCTGACGGACGGCTGCCCATGCTGCCGGTGGAGCGGCTACTGCTGCTGCCGACGCTGCTGGACGGACGGCTGCCGCCGAACGAGCGCGAGGGAGTGGCACTGCTGCTGCTGGACGGACGGTTGCTGCCGCCAAGCGAGCGAGGAGTAGGGTTGCCGCTGGTAGAGGGACGGCTGCTGCCTACGCTACTTGATGGGCGGTTGATGTTGCCTGAGGAGCGCTCGACGTCCGTGCTGCGGCCCATGTTGCCAGCGGAGCGGTTGCCGCCGAAGCGTCGGTTGCTGTTCTGATTGATGCTGCCACTGCGGCTGCCTCCGATGTCACTGCGGCTGCCTCCGATGCCACTGCGGCTGCCTCCGATGTCACTGCGGCTGGGACGGTCGCTGATTCTGCGGTCCTGACGTCCGGTGACGCGTGTCGAGCTACCGCCGCGGCTTCCCCTGAAGTCACCACGGTCGAAACCGTCGCGCATACCAAAGTGGCGGTGGTTGTCGGCTACGCGGGGACGGAAGTGGTCTGCGCGTCCGTGGTAGTAGCTTCGTCCGCCGTTCATGTGCCAGCTGTGGCCGCCGCGGTAGGTGGCATAGAAGTGCGGGCGCCCGAAGTAGAAGTAGTCGCGGTGCGGATAGCGGGTGTAAACGGCGAAGTGCCAGTAGCCGGCCTCCCAGTAGAGCGGACGATAGAAATAGGTTGCTGCGCGGAACATGTCCCACTGCCATGAGTAGAGGATGTAGCTCAGGTCGAGGTTGCGGCGCTCCCAATAGGTGCCGAACACGTCGTTGTAACTGGTGACCCCCATCAGGTAGTCGAGGTTAATCTCGTAGGCGGCCTCGTACTGTGCATCGGTCAGATTCAGTTCGTAGGCCATCTTGTCGGTGAGGAACAGGGCCTCGTTCCGGGCCTGCTCATAGCTCATTGCACTTGCCGACACGGTTGAGGTCAGCATCACCATCAGTGCTAATATCATCTTTTTCATAATCTGATAATTTTTATAGGTTCGACATGTTTGTTTCAGTTTCACGTTGCAAAGGAACAACAAAAAGCCGGGTTTCGCAAGGGATTTTCCCTAAACTGCGATGGGAAAATCCCTATCATCCGGCTTTGCGTCGTGCAACAAAAAAAGCCTCGCTTCACAGCGCGGCTTTTTCTAACCATAAAAAATAAATTAATCAACCATAAACCTTAACCATTAAAAATCTTTTCTGATGGTGCAAAGGTAATGCAAGTTTTTGTAATGGATGTTTAAAATGCGTGATTTCATGTTTAAAATGCGCCAAATCACGCATTTTAAACATGAAATCACGCATTTTAAACATGAAATGGCGCTTTTTAAACCCTATTTCCCCCTTCTTTGTCGTTTTTTTGTTGTTTTTTTTGTGGAATTAGAAAAAAAAATTGTAACTTCGCAGCGTCAACGATAAACCATTATGAGTCTGCAAACAGTCATAATTATACTTGTCATAGCTGCTGTCGTGGGGGTCTTCTTCGTCGGAAGGGAACTCTTCCAGCGTGGTGTGCGTATGAAAAACCGTCTGCAGATGAGTGCCGTCTACACCAATATCACCCACGAACTGCTGACGCCGCTCGCCGTCATCTCGGCTTCAGTGGACAGACTTCGCGACAAGGAACCGGCCCACGAGCAGGACTACGACCTGATGCAGCTGAACATAGAGCGCATGGTGAGACTGCTGCAGCAGATTCTGGAGACGAGCAAGTCGCAGTCGGGCGAACTGAAGCTGCTGGTGTCGCGCGGCGATGTCATGCGCTACATCAAGCAGACGGCCCTCTGCATAGAGCCGCTGATGGCCAAGAAGGGTTTGGACTTCACCATTGAGTGCGAGCCGCAGAGCATGATGGGGTGGATTGATACCGACAAGCTTGACAAAATCATCTACAACCTGTTGTCGAATGCCGCCAAATATACCCAGGGAGACCACGGGGAGGTGGTACTGCATGTGCATACCAACAAGAAGTACGACCATATTATTATTAAGGTGAGCGACAACGGCATAGGCATACCGCAGGACAAGATGAAGAAACTGTTCCACCGCTTCTATGACGGCCAGTACCGCCAGCAGCAGACAATAGGCACGGGTCTCGGCCTGGCCCTCACGCGCGAGCTGGTGTTCTTGCACGGCGGCAACATAGAATGTGACAGCACGGAGGGCGTGGGGACAACCTTCACCGTGACACTGCCCATCGGCAAGGAGGCATTCTCGTCGGCACAACGTGACGAGAGCCACGAGATAGACTTCGGTGACGCCCATAACGCTATTCTCGGCATGGCCAGCCGTATGCATAAGACGGTGCCACAGGAGCCGGCGGTTGCCCCTCCCGTCGACGATGATGCCTACAAACTGCTTGTTGTAGAGGATAACGTCGAACTGCTCATGCTGATGAGCCAGTTGCTCGGGGGGAAGTACCACGTCAGGACGGCGGAGAACGGGAGTGAAGCCCTGAAAATCATCCGCAAAGAGGAACTTGACATCATTATTTCCGATGTCATGATGCCCGTCATGGACGGAGTGAATCTGACAAAGGTCATCAAGGCCGACCCCAACTACCAGCACCTGCCCATCATTCTGCTGACGGCCAAGACACAGGAAGAGGACCGTGTTGAGGCGCTGCAGATAGGTGCCGACAGCTTTGTGACCAAGCCCTTCAAGTTGAGCGACCTGGAGCTGCGCATCAACAATATCGTTGAGAACCGCATTCGCGTTAGGGCCGAGTTCTTGCGCCATGTGGGCGAACCTGAGACTCTGACAGAGCCTCAGAAGGAGCCGACGGCCGATGACCTGTTCCTGAAGCGCGCCATTGACTGTGTGTACACCCACCTCTCTGACTGCGAATACGACCGCGACGCCTTGGCGGCCGACATGGGATCCAGTCCCTCGTCGCTTTACAACAAGCTGCGCGCCCTGACAGGCATGAACGTCGGTAACTTTATCCGTGACATCCGCCTGAAGGAAGCCACGCGTCTGGCGGCCCAGCAGCCTGAGATACGCGTCAGCGACCTGGCCTACAAGGTTGGCTTCCGCGACCCCAGATATTTTGCTACCTGTTTCAAGAAGGAGTTTGGCGTCCAGCCGAGCGAGTATATAGAGAACTTAACCAAAGGCCGCTGAACGTCAGCAGGCCGTTGAGCATCAGCAGTTCGTAGCCGAAGTGATAGTCCCATTGCGACTGCGCCAGCGTGTCGGCCCCGAAGCAGAGTAGGGGAGAGGCTACGCAGATGTAGGGCACATGGCGGTCGGCGGGGCTCCGGCGGGTGAACAGTCCGAAGGCGAACAGGCCGAGCAGGGGGCCGTAAGTGTAGCTTACCATCGTGTAGATGGCATCGATGAGCGAGGTGCTGTTGACGCTGTGGAACAGAAGGATGAAAAGCACGAACAACAGACACATCACGGCATGGGTGCGCTTACGCAGGCCTTCGTCATGCGTTTGCTGGCGTATGTCCACGCAGTAGCTGGTCGTCATCGACGTGAGGGCGGAGTCGGCGGTCGAGAAGGAGGCGGCAACGATGCCGAGGGTGAAGATGGCGGGGATAAAGGCCCCGGCGGACGCGGCGATGGAATCGCCGTCCGCGAGGAAGGAGCTGACGTAGGCGGGGAGGAGGGCGTCGCCAGTGGCGCCGGAGGAAGCGGGGAGCATGGTGAGGAGCACGCCGAGCGAGAGGAACAGCAGGTTGACGGGTACGAAGGCCACGCCGTAGGAGCACATGTCTTTCCGGGCGTCGCTCAGCGTGCGGCAGGTCAGGTTCTTCTGCATCATGTCCTGGTCGAGACCGGTCATGACGACGACGATGAACACGCCGCTCACGAACTGCTTCCAGAAGTAGTGGGGCGAGGTCCAGTCGTCCGTGACGAAGATGCGGCTCATCGGGCTGTCGGCCACGGTCTGCACGGCTTCGCCAAACGAGAGGCCGAGGTCGACTGCCACCTTATATATAATAAGGAGAAGGGACGTGAGCAGGCAGAGAGTCTGCACGGTGTCGGTGACGACGAGCGTCTTGATGCCCCCCCGGTGGGTGTAGAGCCAGATGAGCACCACCATCAGCACCGCGTTCAGCCAGAAAGGAATGCCGACGGGGGCGAAGACAAACTGCTGGAGCACCAGGCAGACGACGTAGAACTTCAGGGCGGCACCGGTCATCTTCGACAGCAGGAAGAACCAGGCCCCGGTAAGGTAGGACTGCCGGCCTAACCGCTGGCCCAGGAAGGTGTAGATGCTGGTCAGGTTGAGACGGTAGTAGAGCGGCAGCAGTACGAAGGCAACGACGACGTAGCCGACGATGAAGCCTAAGCACAGCTGCAGATAGGTCATCTGCGACGACTGCACCATGCCCGGAACAGAGACGAACGTCACGCCCGAAATCGATGCACCGACCATGCCGAAGGCAACCATCGGCCAAGGCGAGCGGCGGTCGGCACGGTAGAACGACGAGTTGGTCGCCCGTCGGCTCGTCAGCCTGCCGACGGCAAACAGAACTGTGAAATATGCTAAAACAGTAAGTATTATTGCCATTGCGGTTGCAAAGTTACGGTTTTTTGTGTTCTTTTGCAAGCAGATTCCAATGAAACTAACCCTTCTGCTGTTATTTTTTACCGCTTCTTATTGCGATTGTCAGGAAAACGCCCGGTGGTAACTACTCAGCACCCCTTGATACGGACTCGCGTTAATAATTCATAAATCTGCTTTTGTCTGTTTTTTGCACATTCACATACTCTCTCAAAATAAGATAGGCATGCATGATGGCTTTCTAAACAGCCTCGTTCTT
>CAMHIS010000146.1 GCA_946185285.1 uncultured Prevotellaceae bacterium | reverse complement strand
TCGGCACCGTCGGCCTTCGTGCCCTCGGGGTTACTGATGGCGGTCAGCTTCAGCTGATAGGGTTCGCCGGCGGTCTCCAGCTTGTAGCGGCTGCCGTCGGAACCGACGGCTTCGAGCACGCCCGGCTCGTAGTGGACGTCGTCGAAAGTATAGAGGTAGCGATAGCTCTGACGGCCACGGCCCAGTGAGCGGCCGTTAAGGAAGAGCTCGACGGAATCGGCAGTAGAGACGACGTAGACGGGTTTAGCCTCAGTGAGGCTCCAATGCCCGATGATATACGTCTGCGGCGTCTCAGGCTCCACCCATCCGTTCCACATGACCTGATGGGCAAAGAAGGCATCCTTGGGAATGCGCATGGCATCGGTGACACCGCTGGTGCGGTAGTTCGACTCGCCGCGATGGTGGGTGTTGGTGTCGCTGAAAACGATCTTCACGCCGCCCGACGAGACGCGGGTGCCGGTGCCGGGACGCTCGCGCCAGTAGTCGTACCAGCGGCGCACCATCTCGATGGCAAACTGGTCCATGTTGTGGTTGTACTCGCGAGCAGGATTGCCGCGATAGAGCGGACCGTCGCCCTCGCGGTGGTAGGGGTAGCTCCACTCGTCCCAGTACTTGCGCAGGCCCTCGTCGCGGCAGTACTCCATGGCCCACATGGGGTGCTTCCGGGACTTGTTGATATAGAGCATCTCGCCGCCGTACTCCGCCTCGTCGATGTCGAGCATCTCGCGGCTGCCGATGGCGCGGCCGCCGTGGGGGTCGTACGCGTCGCGAATGGCCTTCATCTCGAGCATGTGCTCGCGGCTGATGCTCTCGTTGCCGCACTCATAGAAGAGGATGGAGGGGTTGTTGCGGTTGTAGATGATGGCATCGCGCATCAGGGTGGTGCGCTGCTGCCAGCGGGCACCCTCAACGTCCTTCTCTGCATCGCCGGCGGGCATGGCCTGGGGCAGTCCGACGCGGTCGCACGACTCGACGTCCTGCTTCCACGGCGTGACGTGCATCCAGCGCACCATATTGCCGCCCGACTCGACCATGAGGCCGTTGCTGTAGTCGCTGAGCCAGGCGGGCACGGAGAGTCCCACGCCCGGCCACTCGTTGCTGGTGCGCTGGGCGTAGCCGTGGACCATCATGCAGCGGTCGTTGAGCCATATCTTGCCCTCGCCGAAGCGCGTCTTGCGGAAGCCGGTGCGGGTGATGACGACGTCAGCCCCCTCCATACCTCCCCCCGAAGGGGAGGCTTTCAGCGAGGTCTTGACGGTGTAGAGATAGCCATAGCCCCACGACCAGAAGTGGAGGCCGCCGACCTGCTGACGGGCGCTGACGGTGCGCGTCTCGCCGGGCTGCATGGTGACGGGGGCGCTCTGGAACCGGGCCACCTCACGGCCGTCGGCATCAATCACCTGGACGTGATAGGTGAAACTGTGGGCACGGGTGTCGTCGTTCCTGACCTGGCTCTCGGCATGGATGACAGCCTTGCGGTTTTGGACGTCGATGTCGGTGGCGTAGATGTAGGTGCCCGTCGTGCCGAGGTTCGAGTAGAGGGGCAGCGTCTGGTAGAGCTTGTCGGTGATGTGGAGCCACACGTTCTTGGGCAGGCCGCCGTAGTTGGCGTTGAAGTTGCGGTCGTTCCACTGGTAGCGGCTGTTGAGGGTGCGGTCGCGGTACTGCCAGGAGTTGTCGCAGCGCACGGCCAGCACGTTCTCACCTTTTATCATATAAGGTGTGAGGTCGAAGCCGAAGGCCATGACGCCATTGTCGGAGAATCCCACGTGATGGCCGTTGAGGTAGACGTCGGCTCCCTGACGGGCGCCCTCGAACTCGATGAAGTATTTAGCCCCCTCCTGACCTCCCCCCAAAGGGGAGGCTTTGAATACTTTGCGGTACCAGACGACGGTGTCGGTCAGGTCGACGATGTCCTTACGGAACGCCTCGTCGCCGTTGAAGGCGTAGGGGAGGGTGACATGTTGCCAGGAAGTCCCCTCCATCCTCCCCCCACTGGGGGAGGCTTTTATATCGCCGATGTGCAGTTCCCAGTCGGCATTGAAGTTGATTTTCTGTCGCTCCACGGCCTGAATGCCTACAGCGGAGAGCGCCATGATGCAGATTATGATGAAGCTACGTCTCATACCTTATTTATTATATGCTTTCTTTCCGTTGTTGATGATGATGCCTTTGTACGACCGGTCAACGCGCTGACCGGCGAGGTTGTAGAGGCCGTTGGTGCGGCGGGCGGCAGGAGCCGTGACCGTCGTGACGGCGGTCGTGAGATGGCGGTTCTGCACCCGCTCGGCCTCGGCCCATGCGTCGGCATCGCGCTTCACGTCGCTGCCTAAGTAGTAGCCGGTGTTGGTGGGCTGGTTGTAGCCGATGTTCTCGTTGAGCGCCGACATCCAGTAGCAGTGGTCGGTCATCAGCCACGGGAACTTATGCGTCGTGGGGTACCAGGTGCTGAATATCTTGATGTCCTGCAGCCGGGTGGCGTCGGGCAGGATGACCTCCTCGCGCCAGTCGCCGAGGATGTCGCCATACCACGAGGGGTTCGACTTCGTGCCGTTGATGAACGTCTCAGAGTAGCGGTACATGGTGAACGTGCGGCCGTACTTCGGACTCTGGATGATGTTGTCCTCGATGAGCTGGCGCGACAGGTTGCCGTCGAACCAGACGGCCATGCCGCAGCCGCCCTTCTGGCCCTTGGTGTTGATGCTGGTCTCGGTGCCGTCCTGCCTGATGTAGTTGCTCTGGTAGTAGAAGAACTCGCAGCCGGGATATTCGGGGAAGAAGTCGCCCACGAGGCAGCGGCCCATGTCGTTGTCGCTGGCAGCGTCCTTCTTCCAGATGAGGGAGCCGTCGCGGGCGTCGTGGAGCGCCACCATCGTCTTGCCCGTCTCTAAGCAGTGGAACATCTGCAGGCCCTCGCGACTGGGCAGGAACTTGCCCACGTGGTTGGCATCGCCGTGGCCCAGGCGGGTGTTCCACAGACCGATGCCGTCGTCGTCGACCGCCATCGAGCCGTACATCACCTCGTCGAGCCCGTCGCCGTCGAGGTCGGCCACGTTGAGCGAGTGGTTGCCCTGGGCGGCGTAGGTGCTGTGTTTCTTGCCGTCCTTGCCGGTGCCCTTGTCGTTGGTGTCGAAGCGCCAGCGGCGGGTGAGCTGTCCGTCGCGCCAGTCCCACGCCTCGATGACGGAGCGGGCATAGACGCCGCGCCCGATGACCACCGAGGGCAGCCCCGACTCGTCGAAGCAGCCCACGCCGACGCGGAACGAGCAGGCGCGCTTCCAGTAGTCATCGCCCCAGGCGCTGCTGGTCTCGCGGGCTATGAAGTTGTCGCGGGCCAGCTCGCGGCCCGTCTTTCCGTCGATGATGCTGATGAACTCCGGCCCTGCCGAGCTGTAGTGGTCGACCCATCCGGGACTGCTCGAATTGAGGTTGCCCCACGTACGGTAGTCGATCTTGCCGTCGCCGTTGACGTCAGGGATCTCCGTGCCGTCGCCGAACACGGTGCCCTCGCAGGTGCGGATGGCCATCTCGGCACAGCCGTCGCCGTCGAAGTCGGCAATGGCGAATGAGGACGAGTTGCCGAGGATGATGCCCGGGCCGCCCTTGACGCGCCAGAGGAGCGTGCCGTCGAGCTTATAGGCATCCCAGATGACCGCCCAGAGACAGTCCTGCTGCGAGTAGCTGGCGCCGGAGCCGTCGCTGACGATGTTGCCCGAGGCGTCCTTCACGCTCTGCAGGCGCTTCACCACAATCTCGAACTCACCGTCGCCGTCGAGGTCGCCCACGCTCACGTCGTTGGCCGTATAGACAATCTTCCTGGTGTCGGCATACACGTCCTTCGTGTCGGCCAGGGGGATGCTGACGTAGGGCAGTCCGCCGCTGACCTGAGCCTTCGTCAGCGTGAACGCCGACAGCGTCTCGTCGCTGCCCGAGTAGGTCAGGCGGTAGTGGTTGTCGGCGGTCTTGCTGGCCGAGGCGTCCTGGAAGCACGTGCGGTTGCGTATGTTGGTGGCAATCTTCTTCTCAGCGGCCGTACCGATGGCGCGGTAGAGGTCGAAGCCCGTCGTGGCATCGTCGCCGGGCAGCATGCGCCACGTGACGAGCACCTTGCCCGTATGCTGCTGGTAGTCGCCGAGTGAGGCGTCCTTCTTGTCGTTGATACTGGCCCAGAGGGCGCGGTTGTTCAGGTTATTAGTCTGGGCTTTCGCCGTCGACAGAGTCAGCCCGACGGCGAGGGCCACTGCAATTAGTTTGTTGTTCATCTATCGTCAAGTAGTTTGTTATATGGCCTTTCGCCTATTCGAAAAATGTGCTGCAAAGTTACAACGTTTTCGGCAATAGCACCATTAATCCGCGTTTTTCTTCCTACATTTTTTGATACGCTTGTTGCAGCGTGTGTCAAAGCGGCCATCCAGCGAATCCGTATCTGTCTGATTCTCAACGATGTCGCCGTTTTAAGGCGTGTCAAAGGCGATAAGGGTATTGCGGAAATCGTTGTTTATTCCTAACTTTGCAGGCAGAAACCTAAAAAGCAATGAAGACTATGGTAAAAGGAAAATCAACTTGCAAGACGCTGAAGGCCATCCGCAGGCAAATAGCCGAGGCCAACGACATTAAGTATGAACCGCGCGAGTGCCACTACGACGGGCCGTGCCTCGGCACCTGTCCCGCCTGCGAGGCTGAGGTGCGCTATCTGGAACGGCAGCTGGGGCTGAGGCGGCAGTTAGGCCGGGCGGTATCTGTGATTGGCGTGTCGGTCGGTCTGCTGTCGGCCTGCACCTCCGCAGGCACGAAGGCCGTCACCGAGAAACCCGAAGCGTTGAGGGGCGACGTGGATTATCACGAGTCGGAAGCCAGATGCGACTCAGAGCACGTAATGGTAGTGGGCAAGGTTGCCGTGCCCGAAGAGCCCGACACGGCCAGTTTCGTCAAGGAGCAACAGTCAAGGCAAGCCGTCCCTGCCCCGAAGGCTCCGCTCGTGACGCAGGAGGAAGATGAGCAGGTGTTAGGAGGGGTACAAGCCCCCCGCATCATGGCCGAGTTGCAGATGATGGCGCCCGATACCACGAAAGTATTTGGCGACATAGCCGAGCAGATGCCGATGTTCCCGGGTGGTGACAGGAAGCTGATGGAGTATTTGGCGAGCAGCATACAGTACCCGCCGGGGTGCGAAGAGAGCTGCATTCAGGGCCGCGTCATCGTGACCTTCGTCGTGGAGCGCGACGGCAGCATCAGCAATGCGAAGGTCATCAAGCGCCTCGACCCGCTGCTCGATGCCGAAGCGCTGCGCGTGGTCAATGCCATGCCCAAATGGATTCCCGGCCGACAGAACGGCGTGACGGTGGCCGTGAAATACACCATCCCCGTAACCTTCCGCCTGAAATGA
>CAMHIS010000145.1 GCA_946185285.1 uncultured Prevotellaceae bacterium | reverse complement strand
GAATTGAAAAGTTGAAGAATTGAAGAATTGAAAAGTTGAAGAATTGAAGAATTGAGATATGAAGAACAAGAAACTGTGGATTGCCATTGGCATCGTTGCGCTGGCAGTCATTGCTTATCTCCTGCTTTCGGGCGGCAAGAAGGAGGAGAAGGTGGAGTTTGAGACCGCCAAGGTGGAGGAGGGCAACATCCAGACCACCATCACTGCCACGGGTACCATCGAGCCGGTGACCTCGGTCACCGTCGGTACACAGGTGTCGGGTATCGTGTCGAAGCTCTATGTCGACTACAACTCAGTCGTGAAGAAGGGACAGGTCATTGCCGAACTCGACAAGACCAACCTCATCAGCGAGCTGACGGCCCAGCGTGCCAACCTGTCGTCGGCACAGAGCTCGCTGAACTACCAGCAGGCCAATTATAATAGGTATAAGACGCTCTACGACAAGGGGCTGGTCTCAGCCAACGAGTACGAGAGTGCCCTGCTGCAGTATAACCAGGCAAAGGAGCAGGTGAAGACGGCGCGCGAGAGTGTGCAGCGCGCACAGACCAATCTGGGCTATGCCACCATCACCAGTCCTATTGACGGCGTGGTGCTGTCGAAGTCGGTGGAGGAAGGCCAGACGGTGGCTGCCTCGTTCAACACCCCCGAGCTCTTCACCATTGCCCAGGACCTGACCGACATGCGCGTCATTGCCGACATCGACGAGGCTGACATCGGCGGCGTGAAGGAGGGCCAGCGTGTATCGTTCACCGTCGACGCCTTCCCCGAAGACAAGTTCGAGGGACAGGTGACGCAGGTGCGCCAGCAGGCTACGACGGAGAGCA
Organism: uncultured Prevotellaceae bacterium; assembly: GCA_946185285.1. Taxonomy (GTDB): domain Bacteria; phylum Bacteroidota; class Bacteroidia; order Bacteroidales; family Bacteroidaceae; genus Prevotella. Next base: position 4,611 of record CAMHIS010000145.1, on the reverse strand, counting down.
ACGTCGTCACCTACGAGGTGGTCATCTCGGCCCGCAACAACGACCTGAAGCTGAAGCCCGGTCTGACGGCCAACGTCACCATCTTCACGCTCGAGAAGAACGGCGTGCTCGTGGCTCCCGCCAAGGCGCTGCGCTTCATGCCCAACGAGGCTCTGCTGCAGGAGGGCCAGTCCATCGAGGACGTGGAGGCTCCCAAGAAGTTGTGGACCAAGGAGGGCAACGTCTTCAAGGCCCACAAGGTCGAGACGGGCACCACCAACGGCGTGCTGACCGAGATCGTGAGCGGCGTCAGTGCCGGCACCGAGGTGCTGACCGACTTCACCATCGTCGGCGGTCAGGACATGCCTGAGGCTCAGCAGGCTCAGAACCCCTTCATGCCGCGGCCAAGGAACAACCGCCAGCAGAGCGGCAACCAGCAACAAAAGAAGCAATAAAAGACCCACCCCCAACCCCTCCCTGAAGGGAGGGGAGTAGATACTTCTAAAGATGAGTTATAAGACGGCGTCGCCAGACAGATATGGACTGCTGAAAGCGTTTGCACGAGAGAATCGGAAGAACGCGACGCTGGCGGAAACGGTGCTTTGGGAATATCTTCGAGACGGGGAACTGGGAGAGAAGTTCTTACGACAGCATGTGATAGGCGACTACATTGTGGATTTCGTGTCTCGACATGGTGGGTTAGTCATTGAGCTTCACTAATGAAGAAGTGCTTTACGATATAGAAAATGTGCTAAACCAAATAGAGAACTATTTTAATGGAGAATAAATCTGACAACAAGGTAACCACTCCCCTCCCTCACAGGGAGGGGCCAGGGGGTGGGTCTGATGGGTCTCGTATAGTCATCGAACTGCAGAACGTGAAGCGCTACTTCCAGGTAGGCTCGGAGACGGTGAAGGCCCTGCGCGGCGTGTCGTTCAAGATCTACGAGGGCGAGTTTGTCACCATCCAGGGCACGTCGGGCTCAGGCAAGTCGACGCTGCTCAACCAGCTCGGCTGTCTCGACACGCCCACCTCGGGCGAGTACTTCCTCGACGGCGTGTCGGTGCGCTCGATGTCGAAGTCGCAGCGGGCCCACCTGCGCAACCGCAAGATCGGCTTCGTGTTCCAGAACTACAACCTGCTGGCCAAGACCACCGCCGTGGAGAACGTCGAGCTGCCGCTGATGTACAATTCAGAGTACAACGCCGCCCAGCGCAGGGCGAAGGCCATCAAGGCCCTCGAGGCCGTGGGCTTGGCCGACCGCCTGTACCACAAGTCGAACGAGATGTCGGGCGGACAGATGCAGCGCGTGGCCATCGCCCGTGCGCTGGTTAACGACCCTGCCGTGCTGCTGGCCGACGAGGCCACGGGAAACCTCGACACGCGTACCTCGTTCGAGATGCTGGTGCTCTTCCAGGAGCTCTACCGCAAGGGCCACACCATCATCTTCGTGACCCACAACCCCGAGATTGCCGAGTACTCGAGCCGCAACATCAACCTGCGCGACGGCAAGATTCGCGAGGACACGCTTAACACCAACATCAAGTCGGCTGCCGAGGCCCTGGCCGCACTGCCGATTCCAAAAGACGATTAAGCCCACCCCCTGCCCCTCCCCAAGGGAGGGGAGGCTTTCGAGGCTGTTATCGGCTAATGAAGGTAGGGAAACAGGCTAATGTATGAAAACAGTTTAATCAAGATGGAATACCCCCCGGCAAAGTATCCATGCGCCCCTCCCTTGGGGAGGGGTCGGGGGTGGGCTTATGAACATATTGAATCTATTTAAAGTCAGCCTGCGGGCTGTGGCCAACAACAAGATGCGCTCGTTCCTCTCGATGCTCGGCATCATCATCGGCGTGGCCGCCGTCATCATCATGATGAGCATCGGACAGGGCTCGAAGGAGAGCATACGCGCCGAGCTGTCGACCATGGGCACCAACCTGCTCACCATACGCCCCGGCGCCGACATGCGCGGCGGCGTGCGCCAGGACCCCTCGGCCATGCAGACGCTGAAGATGGCCGACTACGAGCGCATACTGCGCGAGAAGAAGTTCGTGACGAAGGTGTCGCCCGAGGTGACCGCCTCAGGCCAGGCCATCTATGGCAACAACAACACCACGTCGTCGATGTACGGCGAGTCCATCGACTACCTCGACATTCGCCAGTGGACCATCGACGAGGGTGAGTGCTTCACCGAGGAGGACATCAAGAAGGCCGCCAAGGTGGTGGTCATCGGCGCCACCGTCGTCAAGGAGCTCTTCGGCGAGGGTGCCGACCCCATCGGCAAGACCATCCGCTTCAAGAGCATCCCCATGCGCGTCGTCGGCGTGCTGAAGGCCAAGGGCTACAACTCGTGGGGCATGGACCAGGACAACGTCATGATAGCCCCCTATACCACCGTCATGAAGCGCATCGCCGCCCAGACGTGGTTCTCGAGCATCGTCTGCTCGGCCGTCACCGAGGAACTCTCCGACGCCGCCATCGAGGAGCTGACGCAGATGCTGCGCGACAACCACAAGCTGAAGGACGATGACGCCGACGACTTCACCATCCGCTCGCAGGCCGAGATGATGGAGACGATGTCCAGTACGATGGACACCGTGACCATCATCCTCGTCGTGGCCGCCGCCTTCTCGCTGCTCGTGGCCGGCATCGGCATCATGAACATCATGCTCGTCTCGGTCACCGAGCGCACCAAGGAGATCGGCCTGCGCATGGCCGTCGGCGCCACCGGACCCGTCATCTCGCTGCAGTTCCTCATCGAGTCGGTGCTCATCAGTGTCACCGGCGGACTGATAGGCGTCCTCGTGGGCGTCGGGGCCAGCACGTTCGTCTCGTCGTTCGGCATGCCGTCGAGCGTGCCGGCGTGGAGCATCTACGTGTCGTTCCTCGTCTGCGTCCTGCTGGGCATCCTCTTCGGCTACATCCCCGCCCAGAAGGCAGCCAACATGGACCCCATCGAGGCTATCCGCCACGAATAGAATTGCAAACTGCGCGTTGCATTTTGCGGGCACGGCTTGCGCCAAGGTCACGGAAAAGAATTAAAAACCGTGAAAACGGCGCAATCCGTGCCCTTTTCTTTTCCGTTTTCGGGAAGAATTGTGTACCTTTGCGCTCGGAAAAATAAAACCCAATATTCAAAATACAAAATTGTTATGGTAAACTACAAGGATTTAGGTCTCGTGAATACCCGCGAGATGTTCAAGAGAGCAGTGGCCGGTGGCTATGCCATCCCCGCTTTCAACTTCAACACAATGGAGCAGATGCAGGCCATCGTCATGGCTGCCGTCGAAACCAAGTCGCCCGTCATCATGCAGGTGTCTAAGGGTGCCCGTAACTATGCCAACGCTACCATCCTGCGCTACATGGCTGAGGGCGCCGTGGCCTACGCCAAGGAGCTGGGCTGCGAGCATCCCGAGATTGTGCTCCATCTGGACCACGGCGACAGCTTCGAGCTCTGCAAGGACTGCATCGACATGGGCTTCTCAAGCGTGATGTACGACGGCTCGAGCCTGCCCTACGAGGAGAACATCAAGATTTCGCGTCAGGTTGTGGAGTATGCTCACAAGTACGACGTCACCGTTGAGTGCGAACTCGGCGTCCTGGCTGGTGTCGAGGACGAGGTAGCCTCTGAGGAGAGCCACTACACCAAGCCCGAGGAGGTCATCGACTTCGCTACCCGCACGGGCTGCGACTCGCTGGCTATCTCTATCGGTACGTCTCACGGTGCCTATAAGTTCAAGCCCGAGCAGTGCACCCGCGACCCGAAGACCGGCAAGCTCGTTCCTCCTCCCCTCGCATTCGACGTGCTGGCCGAGATTGAGCAGAAGCTGCCCGGCTTCCCCATCGTGCTCCACGGCTCCAGCTCTGTGCCCCAGGACGAGGTCGATACCATCAACAAGTACGGTGGCAACCTGCCCGACGCCGTCGGTATTCCCGAGGAGCAGCTGCGCAAGGCTTCGAAGAGCGCCGTCTGCAAGATCAACATCGACAGCGACTCGCGTCTGGCCATGACCGCCGCTGTGCGTAAGTACCTGGCTGAGCATCCCGACCACTTCGATCCCCGTCAGTATCTGAAGCCCGCCCGCGAGAACATGAAGAAGATGTACATCCACAAGATTGTCGATGTGCTCGGTTCTGACGGCAAGCTCGCTCAGTGCTAAAACGATAACAACAAAAAAAGGGTGGAAATGCTTTACAGCATTTCCACCTTTTTTTGTTCTGTATAGCGAGAGACTATCTCCCGCCACCGGGACGGCCGCCACCGGGGAAGCCGCCAAAGCCGCCGAAGCCCTGCTGCTGAGCTATCTCGGGTTCGCCGAAGACAGAAGCCTCAGCATCCTTGTCGTTGAGCTTGAAGACCATAAACTTAGGATTCTTCTCGGTGCAGGGCTGCCATGCACCACCCTTCGGGCCGTTGGGGTCGCTGTACTTGGCAAAGTTGGTCCAGGCGGTCAGCATCTTCTCTGAGAGGTCCCAGTCGCCCTTAGTCCAGGGGCGCCAGCAGTGCTTCAACGACTTGAAGACGAACCAGAGGTCGCTGGAGTGGAAAGCACCACGCAGACGCTGCGTCACCTCAGGATGGCTGCCGTCGTCGGGCAACGGACGGGCAAACTCGTAAGCCCAGGCCTTGC
>CAMHIS010000144.1 GCA_946185285.1 uncultured Prevotellaceae bacterium | reverse complement strand
TGAAGTTGCCGCACAGACAGAGGTTCTTCGCCCGCCAGTTGTTGCGGCGCAGGAAAGGATGCACATACTGCAGTCCGCTCTTGCCCGTGGTCGAGTAGCGCAGGTGGCCCATCAGGAGCTGGCAAGCACTCCAGGCCTCCCCAAGCCCCTCCAAAGGAGGGGATGTTTGGTTACACAAGGTGCCACTTGGGTGGGCCTTTGTCTGTTTGAATATCTCGGTAATGGCATCCTTGCCTTCTGCTTTCTCACGGAACATGTACTCCGTGCCAGGCTTGTTGTCCAGACTCACCGAGGCAATGCCAGCACCTTCCTGACCACGGTTGTGCTGTTTCTCCATCATCAGGTATAGCTTGTTCAGCCCGTAGCGGACGGTGCCATACTTCCGGGCGTAGTAGTCCACCGGCTTCAACAGGCGGATCATCGCCACGCCACACTCATGCTTCAGCTGTTCCATATCAGATGCAAGCCTTTATGAACGACATAAACAGGGGGTGCGGATGGAGCACCGTCGACGAGTACTCAGGGTGGAACTGCGTACCGATGTACCAGCGCTTATCGGGTATCTCGACAATCTCCACAAGGTTGGCGGCGGGATTGATGCCCACGCACTTCATGCCAGCCTGCTCGTATTCCTCCTTATACTTATTGTTGAACTCATAGCGGTGGCGATGGCGTTCCTTGATAAGCAGACCCTCCCCCGGCCCCTCCCTATAAGGGAGGGGAGTAGATAGTTCTGACTGTGTGTATGCCGTAAACGCCTTACTGCCTTTAACTAATTGGCAAGCATATGCCCCCAGTCTCATTGTACCTCCCATTTGTGTGATATTCTTCTGTTCTTCCATCAGGTCGATGACATAGGTAGGCTTTTGGTAATTACTCCCCTCCATTATAGGGAGGGGCTGGGGGAGGGTCTCTTTGCTTGTCGCATCTTTCCATCCCAACACATCACGTGCAAACTCGATGACCATCATCTGCATACCCAGGCAAATGCCGAAGGTAGGAATGTCGTGAGTACGTGTGTATTCGGCGGCAATGATTTTCCCCTCGATGCCGCGCTGTCCGAAGCCAGGACAGATGACGATGCCAGCCATGCCCTGCAGCTGTGCGGCGACGTTCTCCGCCGTCACTCCCTCGCTGTTGATGAAATGAATCTTCGCCTTCACGTCGTTGTAGATACCGGCCAGGTTCAGACTCTCGCGGATGCTCTTGTAGGCATCCTGCAGGTCGTATTTCCCCACCAGCGCTATGTGTACCTCGCGGGTGGCATGTCGCTGTTTGTCAAGGAAAACGTACCAGGAGGCCATGCCAGCCTCACCCCCGACCCCTCTCCCAAGGAGAGGGGAGTAGTTACCTTTGTCACTGGATAATTCTGCGGAAGGACTATCTGCTCCCCTCTCCTTGGGAGAGGGGCTGGGGGTGAGGCTTATTTTCTTTAGTATGGCCGCATCAAGTCCCTGCTGCTGCATACTCACCGGCACCTCATAGATGCTGGGCATGTCCTCGCTCTGCACCACGCACTCCAAGTCGACATTACAGAACGATGCCACCTTCATGCGCATCGCGTCATCAAGGTGGCGTTCGGTACGAAGCACGAGGATGTCGGGCTGGATACCCATCGACTGCAGTTCCTTCACCGAGTGTTGTGTGGGCTTCGTCTTCAACTCGTCAGCGGCTTTCAGATAAGGCACGTAGGTCAGGTGTACACACACCGCGTCGCGCCCCAACTCCCAGCGCAGCTGACGGATGGCCTCCATAAACGGCGCACTCTCGATGTCGCCGATGGTGCCGCCAATTTCACAAATGACGAAAGCCCCCCCTACGGTCCCCGAAGTCCCCCCTACGGCCCCCGAGGGGGCTTCATTACTCTTTAGGGCATCTGTGCCCCCCTCGGGGGGCGAAAGGGGGGCTAACATCCGCCGCTTGATCTCGTCCGTGATATGCGGCACCACCTGGATGGTCTTGCCCAGATAGTCGCCACGGCGCTCGCGGTCGATGACCGTCTTGTAGATGCGGCCCGTGGTGATGGAGTTGTCGCGCGTGGTGCGGATGTCGGTAAACCGCTCGTAGTGGCCCAGGTCGAGGTCGGTCTCGAAGCCGTCCTCCGTCACGTAGCACTCGCCGTGCTCGTAGGGGTTCAGTGTTCCCGGGTCGATGTTGATGTATGGGTCGAACTTCTTGATGGTGACCTTGTAGCCGCGCGCCTGCAGCAGTTTGCCGATACTGGCGGAGATGATTCCCTTGCCTAACGAGGACACCACGCCGCCTGTGACGAAAATGTACTTTGTATCCATAAAACGAATCTATTTTATGGACTGCAAAATTAATCATTTCTCCATTACCTCCAATTCATTGCCTTAACTTTTGAATGTTAAAATCCCGTCATGTTGACACTTTGTAAAGTTTTAGGTGTATCACTACCCTCTTTCCCATTCTTTTTGCTCTGAAAACACCATAGAACCTTACAATTTGTTGTTTTAGGGTTCAATCACCGCAATCAGGCAGGATATGCTCTTTCAGTACCAAGGACACCAGACTGACCGTGTTTTTCACATCAAACTTAGCCAGCAAACGTTTCCGATACCATTTCACAGTTTCAACGCTGAGGTGCAGGCGGTCGGCAATCTCCGGATTGGAAAAACCCTTGCAGACATCATGGAGAATGCGCTGTTCCGGAATGGTGAGGCGCACGGCCTTGCTGGCAGACTGCCGGACGATGTATTCTACCGTCGGACTGATATAGCGCTGCCCTTTCCATATCAGCTCTATGGCATTGATGAGTTCGTTGATGGGGGCACTTTTCAGCACATAACCATGAACGCCGCTATCCAGCATCCGCCGTATAACGCTATATTCGTCGTGAATGGTGACAGCGACTATCCTGACTTTGGGGAACTCTGTCGTGACCCATTGGCAGAATGTCGTACCGTCGCCATCGGGCATGGAGATGTCAAGCAGCAGCACGTCCGGACAGCGTTCCAGCATCGCAAGTCGACAGTCATTGAGTGTTGTGAAACAGCGGCTGACATGTACGGTATCGCTATGGTTGACGGCATCCGTCAGTCCTTCGTTGAACATCGTGTGGTCATCTACGATATACACATCTATCTTATATTTCATAATGGCAATGTGAGGTTGATTTCTGTTCCTTCGTTTTCGCCGGAAACTATCCGTAGTGTTCCGTGGTAGGGTTCTATACGTTCGCGGATATTTTGTAAGCCCATGCCGTTTCCGTCACCCATTCCCTTACCGTTGTCGCTGACGGTGAGTGTCACTTCGTGCACGGTCTGCATCAGCTGGATGTCAATATGGGTAGCCTCGGCGTACTTCATGGCATTGTTCACCAGTTCGTAGGCACAGCGGTAGAGCGTCAGTTCCCGCTCTTTGCTGAGTCGGATGTCGCCGTATGTCTGGAATGCTGCGCCTGGAACGGAGCGTGCAAAGTCGCGAAGGGCTGACACCAGTCCCCCTCGCAACAACTCCTCAGGCATCAGATGGTGCGAGATGCGGCGCAGCTCGGTATGCGTCGTGTCAAGCAGTCGCAAGGTCTCGTCCTTGCTCGCGTTTCCCCCTATTTTCAGCCGCAACAACGACAGCATACCGCCCAGCGAGTCGTGCAGCTCGCGAGCCAGGATATGTCGCTCTTTCGCCTCTGTCTCTAACGCTACCTTGGCGGCCAGCAGTGCTTTCTGCCGACGGTGAGCCAGATGCAAATAGACCATCAAGGCTACGGCTGCGGCCAGCAGCGCTACGGCCAGGCACAACAGCCATCGCCAGAGCCGCTGCTCATTGGCCAGTTGTGCTATCTGCGTTTCTTTCTTCTCCGTTTCGTAGAGCACCTCCATCTGCGAGAGGCCGCTCTGATAGTGGTCGGTGGCATAGCGGGTCATCAGGTCGTATGCCTTGTTCATGTACTCGCGCGCCCTGGTCTTGTCACCTAATTCAGCGTATATCTCTGCCAGCAGCATATAGCCGCTTTTGTCGGCAATGGTCGCTGCGGAATCGGGGTGGACACTTTTCAGCCCATAATCCAGTGCCTCTTGCCATCGCTGCTCAGCCATCGCCACCTCGCAGGCTGCCATGTACACCTCGCTGACATCGTCGAACATGATTTCCTGGGGGATATTCTCCAATGCTTCATGCACACACGCTTTGGCCTTCGCCACCTCTTCATGTCCCTCCATGAGCAGTATGCGGGCTTTCAGGGATAGCATGTAGACATACGCTGTGGGGGCTTCTTTGCGGTGAACCTTGTAGTAGGACAGTGCCAAGTCTGCCGTTTGCAGGGCTTTGTCATAGTCGCCCGTCTGGTAGTAGATTCCTGCGAGTCCCTTTCTGGGCATCGTTATCATCAGTGAGTCTCCCGATGCTTCTGCTTTCTCGATGGCTTTCAGGTAGTTGCGCTCTGCCTCCAGATAGTTGCCCATCTGACCGTACAGTTCACCTATATTATAATAGAGCACCACCTGACTCTCCTGCCAGTCGTATTTTTCGAAGATGGGCAGTGCCCGCTGGTAGTAGTGGATGGCCAGATGAGCCTTGTCCTGCATGTTATAGACATTGCCCAGACTACCGTAGACGACGGAGCGGGCATCGTCGATGGTTTTTGTGTCATAGCGACTCTGCGTGACCATCGTGTCGATGATGGCCAGCGCGTGCTGATACAGACCGATGGCCTCGTCGTACTCCTCACGGCCATAGTGCATTTGTGCAAAATGACGTATCACGTTCTGCCGCACGTACAGGCCGTCCTGCTGATAGCTCAGGGCCAGCGCCTTACGACCGTAGTATTCGGCCTTCTTGCCGTCGTAGGGCAGCCAGCCGCGCATCAGTTCGTCGTAGGCACGCAGCAGGTCATCGCCCTTGGGCGGGTGGTTACTCTTCAGAGCCGCTTCCAGGGAGTCAATACGGGCATTGCGATGGTCGTTGTAAGCCAGAGCCGACAGGCAGGCAAACAGGCAAAGCGTCAGATACAAATGCTTCATAACAGCCACAAAGTTACACATTTTTATCCATATTCTCCACCCCATGGGGTGGAATTTCGCACTGTCAGCTGTATTTTTCCCCTTTTGGGTAGCAGGAAACAGAAATAAATAGCGTAACTTTGACCGATATTCACAATATTCATTCATTTAAACGTTTAGATTATGAGAATAGTTTTACTTTCATTGGCAGTCTTCGTGCTCTCGCTGACGAGCACACAGGCCAGCGTGGTAATCAACGAAACAAACTTCCCCGACGAGGCGTTGCGCGGCTATGCATCGCAGTACGACGAGGACGGCAACGGCACGCTGAGCGACGCGGAACTGGCTACGATTACTAGCATCAATGCCGGCGGCATCCTGAACCTGAAGGGCGCCGAGCACTTCACGAACCTGGAAGAACTCCACTTGTGGGGCTATTCGGAAGAGCAAAGCATCCGGGAGATTGACCCCAGCGTGTTTCCCAAGCTCTATCGTTTCACCTTGCAGGAATGTCATGGTGTGACGGCGTTGGACTTCAGCAGGAACACGATGTTTGGGCAAATAGAACTGTCGCGCTGCCCCAACGTCCACGCCCTCTCGTTGCCAGCCAGCGTGAAAGAAATCAATCTGAACGGCACACCAAAGCTGACGGCGCTCGACGTCAGCCAGCTGACTAACCT
>CAMHIS010000143.1 GCA_946185285.1 uncultured Prevotellaceae bacterium | reverse complement strand
TCGACGAGGTGGGCACCGTGCTTACCGTCAGCGACGGCGTGGCCCGCATCTACGGCCTGCGCAATGCTGAGGCCAACGAGCTGCTGGAGTTCGAGAACGGCACGATGGCCATCGTGATGAACCTCGAGGAGGACAACGTCGGCTGCGTGCTCCTTGGTCCCACGTCGGGCATCAAGGAGGGCATGGTCGTGAAGCGTACCAAGCGCATCGCCTCCATCCGCGTCAACGACAACATGCTGGGCCGCGTCATCAACCCGCTGGGACAGGCCATCGACGGCAAGGGCGACATCGACTTGACGGGCGCTTTCGAAATGCCGCTCGACCGCAAGGCCCCCGGCGTCATCTACCGCCAGCCCGTGAAGGAGCCGCTGCAGACGGGCCTGAAGGCCATCGACTCGATGATTCCCATCGGGCGCGGACAGCGTGAGCTCATCATCGGCGACCGCCAGACGGGTAAGACCGCCATCGCCGTCGACACCATCATCAACCAGAAGAGTTTCTATGAGGCAGGCAAGCCTGTCTACTGTATCTATGTCGCCATCGGCCAGAAGGCATCGACCGTTGCAGCCCTCGTCTCGACGCTGCAGGAGCACGGCGCCATGCCTTACACCATCGTCGTGGCCGCCACCGCTGCCGACCCTGCTGCCATGCAGTACTACGCACCGTTTGCAGGCGCCGCCATCGGCGAGTACTTCCGCGACCGCGGTCTGCCCGCCCTCGTGGTCTACGACGACCTGTCGAAGCAGGCTGTGGCCTACCGTGAGGTGTCGCTGATTCTGCGCCGCCCGTCAGGACGCGAGGCCTATCCCGGCGACGTGTTCTACCTGCACAGCCGTCTGCTGGAACGTGCAGCCAAGATGAACGAGCAGCAGGAGGTGGCCGAGGCCATGAACGACCTGCCCGCCTGCATGAAGGGCCACGTTCGCGGTGGCGGCTCGCTGACCGCCCTGCCCATCATCGAGACGCAGGCCGGCGACGTGTCGGCCTATATCCCGACCAACGTCATCTCCATCACCGACGGTCAGATATTCCTCGAGAGCGACCTCTTCAACCAGGGTTTCCGTCCCGCCATCAACGTCGGTATCTCCGTATCGCGTGTCGGTGGTTCGGCTCAGATCAAGTCGATGAAGAAGGTGGCCGGTACGCTGAAGATTGACCAGGCACAGTATCGCGAGCTCGAGGCCTTTTCGAAGTTCTCGAGCGACATGGATGCCGTGACGGCCATGACGCTCGACCGCGGGCGCAAGAACAACCAGCTGCTCATCCAGCCTCAGTACTCACCCATGCCCGTCGGCGAGCAGATAGCCATTCTCTACTGTGGCGTGCACGGACTCATGCGCCAGGTGCCCATCGACAAGGTGCGCCAGTGCCAGGACCAGTTCCTCGACAAGCTGCGCTCGACGGCTCCCGAGGTCATCGAGACGCTGGCCAGCGGAAAGATTGACGACGAAACGACGGCCAAGATAGAAGCCGTGATGGCTGACATCGCAGGCACGTATAAGTAATGTTTAGGAGATAACGGGAGTTAGCGAACTGACGTTCGTGGGAGTTAGTAGGAGTTATCGGACGATAGTCCAAGACTTTATTAGGGCAGAAGTGATGTCCGTTAGCTCCCGTTAACTCCCAATAACTCCCAATAACTCCTTAAAAATAGGAATTATGCCAAGTTTAAAAGAAATCAAAGGCCGCATAGCCTCCGTCAACTCCACGCGCAAGATAACGTCGGCCATGAAGATGGTGGCGTCGTCGAAGCTGCACCACGCCCAGGTAGCCATCCAGAACATGCTGCCCTACGAGACGATGCTCGAGCATATCCTCAAGTCGTTTCTTGCTGCCGAGGCCGACTCGCAGACCATCTACGACCAGGAGCGCCCCGTACATCGGGTAGCGCTCGTGGTCTTCTCCAGCAACTCGTCGCTCTGTGGTGGCTTCAATGCCAACATCATCAAGCGCATGCAGCATATCGTCGACGAGTACAGTGAGCAGGGCGTCGACTCCATCGAGGTCTATCCCATAGGCCGCAAGGTGTTCGAGAAGGCCAAGAAGCTGGGCTACGACGTGCAGGGCGAGTTCTCGGCGCTGGCCGACAAGCCCAACGTCCGCCAGTGCATCGACATAGCCATGGAGCTTGGCGAGAAGTTCCGCAACGGACAGATTGACAAGGTAGAGCTCATCTACCACCACTTCAAGTCGGCCGGCTCGCAAGTGCTCACCCGCAAGACCTTCCTGCCCATCGACATCGAGGAAGAACTCGAGCGCGACCATGAGCGCGACCTCACCTCGATAGCCGCCACCAAGGAGAGTCAGGAGTACCTGAAGCGCAATCGCAAGAAGAAGGTGAAGCTCAACGCCGAAGGCAAGGAAGTGGCACCGCTGAACGACAACTTCATCGTCGAGCCCGACATGGACACCGTCCTCTCGCAGCTCATACCGAAGCTTGCCCACCTCATGCTCTACACAGCCCTGCTCGACAGCGTAGCCTCCGAGCACGCCGCCCGCATGGTGGCCATGCAGACTGCTACCGACAATGCCGACGAGCTGCTGCGCCAGCTGAACCTCCAGTACAACAAGAGCCGTCAGCAGGCCATCACCAGCGAGCTGCTCGACATCGTCGGAGGCTCCGTCAACAACTAAGCGCGACTACGAATTATACGAATTCTGCGAATTGCTGCGCCAGGCAATAGTTCGTAAAATCCGTATAGTTCGCAGTCGTTTTATTCAGTCCCCCCTTTCACTCAGTCCAGAATCACCTCCATGCCCGTCTTCTGCACCTTCATACCCATGTTGCGGTAGAAGCACAGCGCAGCCTCGTTGCCCTCCCAGACGTTCAGCGTAATGTTGTGGCAGCCAATAGAGCGGGCATAGTCGCGCACATACTCATACAGCGCCCGCCCAACGTGCCTGCCGCGCGACGCCTCGTCGACGCAGATATCGTCGATATACAGCGTCTTCACGTCCTCGAGCAGCTGGTGCCCCTTCACCTCGGTCACTTGGCAGAACGCATGTCCGCGCACCTCGCCGTCGTCAAACACGAACACCGGCTTGCTCTCGTCGCCCAGCAGCTCCTCCAGCTCACTCTCGTTGTACTTCGTCGTGTAGGGCTTAAACAGGTCGGGCCTGATGACGTGGTGTACCATGTTCACCTGGTGCAGCAGTTCGATAATCCGCCCGACGTCGTCCCTATTCGCTTTTCTAACCATAATCTTCCTTATTGTTTTCGCAATTCGCCTGCAAAGTTACAGACAAAACTCCGTTCACGCAAACTAAATATAGGAAAATTTGGATTTTGTTTGCCTGCTATACCTTCTTTTTTCATAACTGTCATTTGTCACTATCACAATATCATCCTGAATGTGTTTACACCGGTCGTGCGGAGGGCTTTGAGAGTGAAAATTGATGCAAGGGAATCAGCCAAGCATCAGCCGACGATCTTCTTCGAATAGGCTTCCGTTTTCCGCGCCCCTTTGCCTCAAATTTTAAACTATCCTAAAAATCAGGCAGTTGTGTGCCGAAAAGTTGGAAAAGTGAGTGCCCCGTGCTAACTTTGCATCATGTTTATCCGCAAGAAGCCTAACAAGTCAGGGACTGTCAGCATGTTAGTCCTCACTACCACGAAGAACCGCAAGCAGCGGTTGGTCAAGTCGTTTGGTTCCGCCTTTCCCAACGACACTGCTGCGATGGAGAAGCTGATGCAGCAAGCCTCTTCCTTCATTCAGGAGATGGAGGGACCTTCGCTGCCCCACATATATGAAGAGGAGGAGGTGATAGACGGTTTCGTCCGCACTCTGAACAATGCCCAGGTGCAGGTCATTGGCCCTGAGCTTGTGTTCGGTACGCTCTTCGACCGCATAGGCTACGACGCCATCAGCAACGAGATGTTCCGCAACATCGTCATCTGTCGCCTGTTCACCCCAGGGCAAGCTCACCAAGCAGCACATCAACAACCGGGGCTACAACAAGTAGCTCAAGATGGAGGGGGAGGTAAGCATCAGCATCGACATGACGAAGTATGAGGCAGACGCTGCATGGGACGGCATCAAGGGCTACGTCACCAACACAGGCCTCTCAAAGGATGATGTCATCGGGAACTATCCGGGATGGGGGCAAAGCACATGAGTGACCCAACGCGGAAAACAGGAAGAAAAACGACAGAAAAAGTAAAGAATATACTTTTTCCTGCCGTGCTTCAATCTTTTCACGTAGTTGGTAATTGCTTGATAGTTAACGTCTTACGGTGAATGGTTGCTTTTGGTATGGATGACGCAGCTTTGTCAAAGTAAACGGCTTGATGTTGAGGGGCTGTTTTGGTGGATAAAGTGGCGGTTTACGGACGAAAGGCGGCGGGTTTTGCTTTGCTGACCTTGGTCAGCAATTCATCTGGCGGCTCCAAACGATGCGAATGGCGGCCCCAAACGGATTGAATGGCGGCTCCAAACGTGACAGAGATATGGGAGAAGATTTCAGATTGCCTTTCCACGACAGAAGCGGTGCTCAATCTGGCGGTCGTCGCCAAGATAGATGTAACGTTCCAAACGCTGAAGCAGTGAATAGTTGTCGTGATTCAAGTCGCTGTCGCCGATGACGAGAGCGTCGAACTCATAGCCTGGCTCGAAGCTTCCCACCTGGCCGAAAAAGCAGCCAGCCGACTTGGTGGCCAGCCAAAATGCCTGGGGAAGGTGTACTGCTGGAGCCACGGCAACAGTTCCAAGTCCATGGCGATGCCTTCCTCACTGTCCAACCGTTGAGCATTGGGCGTTGAACGTTGAACCGAAGCCAGATCAGCAGCTACTCCTGTCACGCGTCCATCGGTGCTGACAGCGACATAGCCATTCTCGATTACCTCGAAACGGCCCGGTTCCTTCGTATAGAGGATATGAGCTTTATAAATTCTTTTCTTCTTCATCAGTCACAAAAAACATTCACCATAACAGTCTGATGCGCAGACGCTTAGCAAGTAAGTGAAGGGTCTTCTGTCTACTTGATTCCCCGTTCGTTCAGTGCTTTGGCGTAGCGGGCGGCGTTGCGCAGGTGCTCGGCGTAGCTGACGGCAAAGTTGTGAGTGCCCGAGTAAAATCACAGGGACGGTTCTGGTGATCATTTTTCATTTGCTACAATTTTTGTATTACGCCGAAAGAGACGCGCGTCAGTCTTGCAGGCTGGCGAACGTCGGCACCATATATCTTGGAGGATTCCCGTACCGCTAAACTTTCTTGCTTGTCGTGGCATCTTCCATCGTTTTCTTGTTTAACTTTGCAAAAGTAATAACATATTCTTAAACTGCCAAATTATTCGGACGAAAAATGATCACGGAACCGTCCCCCGATCATCGTCCCCCGATCATCCTGGTCTGGTATCGGCCATTACACAAGGAAATCAACTTTCCATCTTACTCTCCCCTCTCATCAGATGGCGAAGGGCACTGAGGAGTTCTTGAGACTCCTGGACGACACTCAGGAATACGGTCATGGCTTCGATGTTGAGTTGGCGGGTTTGTATGTCGTGAATGATGCGCTGGCGGTAATCGGAGAGCAATGACTGGAGCACGGCAGCATCATTACGTATCTGGGATGCCGTCTCACAATCGAGCGACCGAAGGTACAGACGCATAATCTCATTTCGCAAGACAAGAAACTCATTGGCAT
>CAMHIS010000142.1 GCA_946185285.1 uncultured Prevotellaceae bacterium | reverse complement strand
GTGAACATCTTCCGCGACCCGCGCTGGGGACGCGGACAGGAGACCTGCGGCGAGGACCCCTACATGAACGCCGTGCTCGGCCTGCAGACCGTGCTCGGCATGCAGGGCAACGACCCGCACTACCTGAAGACCCACGCCTGTGCCAAGCACTACGCCGTGCACAGCGGTCCGGAGCCCCTGCGCCACTCGATGAACGTGGAGCCCTCGAACCGCGACCTCTGGGAGACCTACCTGCCGGCGTTCAAGACGCTTGTAAAGAAAGGTAACGTGCGCGAGGTGATGTGCGCCTATCAGCGCTTCGAGGGCAAGCCCTGCTGCACCAGCGACCGCCTGCTCATCGACATCCTGCGCAACAAGTGGGGCTACGACGGCCTGGTGGTCACCGACTGCGACGCCATCAACAACTTCTTCAACCGCGGTCAGCACGAGACGCACAAGGACCCGCTGTCGGCTTCGGTCGACGCCGTGCTCAACGGAACCGACCTGGAGTGCGGTAAGGTGTTCATGAACCTCGCCGACGGTCTGAAGCAGGGCCTCATCAAGGAGAGCGACCTCGACCAGCACCTGCGCCGCACGCTCACCGGCCGCTTCGAGTTAGGTATGTTCGACCCTGCCGAGATGCTGCCCTGGGCCAAGATTCCTGCCTCGAACATCAGCAGCGAGGAGCACGACCAGCTGGCCACTCAGGCCGCCCGCGAGTCGATGGTGCTGTTGGAGAACAACAAGGGCGTACTGCCCCTCTCGAAGAACATCCGTACGCTGGCCGTCCTCGGTCCTAACGCCGACGACGTGGAGCTGCTGAACGGTAACTACGGCGGCACGCCCACCGAGGCCCACCAGCACTCGCTGCTCAGCGGCATCAAGGCTGCCCTGCCCAACACCAAGATCATCTACCAGAAGGCTTGCGAGCTGAACGACGAATACACCACCGTCCACCACCTGCAGGACTTCAACGACGGCAAGGGCGTGCTGGTGGAGTTCTGGAACGACAGGGAGACGAACTTCGAGAACCCCGTCAAGAGCGGCTACTACAACGAGCTGAACTTCTCGACGTTCGGTGCCTGGGGCTTTGCCGAGGGCATCAGCAACGACAACCTCGCCGTCCGCATCAGCGGTAAGTACACCGCTACGTTCACCGGCGAAATGAAGTACACGCTCTCGACCGACAACGGCTACGTGCTGAAGGTCAACGGCCAGGTGATTGAGGAGAATAAGGGCGGCGGTGGCCGCCGTGGCTTCGGCTTCGGCCGCCGTGGTCCTGAGTACAAGTCGTTCAACGTGGAGAAGGGCCAGACATACGACGTCTGCATAGAGTACCGCCGCGGCAACGGCAACTTCGCCATGCTGCGCGGCGACATCTGCGAGCGCAAGCTGGCCGACTTCACCGACCTGGCCAACGAGGTGAAGGTGGCCGACGCCATCATCATCATCGGCGGCATCTCTGCCCGCATGGAGGGCGAGGGCGGCGACAAGCAGACCATCGAGCTGCCGAAGGTGCAGCAGCTGCTGCTCCAGGCCATGCACAAGACTGGCAAGCCTGTTGTCTTCGTCAACTGCTCAGGCTCGGCCATCGCCTTCGGTTCGGTCGAAGGTCAGTACGATGCCCTGCTCCAGGCCTGGTATCCCGGCCAGGGCGGTGCCAAGGCGCTGGCCGAGGTGCTCGTCGGCGACTACAACCCTGGCGGCAAGCTGCCCGTGACGTTCTACCGCTCGAACGACGACCTGCCCGACTTCATGGACTACTCGATGAAGAACCGCACGTACCGCTACTTCACCGGTCAGCCGCAGTATGCCTTCGGCTACGGTCTGAGCTACACGACGTTCAACGTGGGCCAGGGCAAGCTGTCGGCCAAGTCGATGAAGAAGAACGGCAAGGTGACTGTCACCGTGCCCGTGACCAATACCGGCAAGCGCGAAGGCACGGAGACCGTTCAGGTCTACGTGAAGCGTCTCGGCGACGAGGGTGCGCCCATCAAGGCCCTGAAGGGCTTCCAGAAGCTCAGCCTGAAGGCCGGTGAGACCAAGACGGCCACCATCGCCCTCGACGGCGAGGCCTTCGAGTACTACGACGAGGCCATCGACGAACTGAGCGTAAAGCCCGGACAATACAAAATCCTCTACGGAACGTCGTCGCTCGACAAGGACCTGAAGAGCTTCGACTTCACAGTAAAATAAGTATTTAGGAAAAAGATGTTTTCAGCATTACTATCAGTAGTTTTGGCCATCAACGAGCTGATGGCCGCCAATGCGGGCGAAGCCATGAGCCCCGCTATCAATTTCGACAGCTGGATTGAGCTGTATAACCCCTCCGACCAGGCCGTCAGCCTGGCCGGAATGTATCTGAGTGACAACGCCGACAACCTGCAGCGCTGGCAGTTGCCAGCCGACATCGGCGAAGTACCCGCCAAGGGCTTCAAGGTCGTCTGGCTCGGCTCCGACGAGATTCGCGCCGACCAGGCTCCCTTCAAGCTCAACTGCGACGGCGGCACCATCATCCTGAGCGACGGCAGCGGCAACATCATTGCCAGTCAGACCTACCCCGAGGCCCTCAGCCACACCGCCTGGGCCCGCAAGACCGACGGCGGCGACGAGTGGGGATGGACGGCCGACTGTACGCCCGGCGCTACAAACGCCACGGCGAAGTTCGCCGAGAAGCGGTTGGATGCTCCCAAGGTCAGTCAAGACAGCAAGCTGTTCACCGGCTCACTCAATGTCAAAGTCGAAATCCCGGAGGGATGCCGGCTGATGTACACCCTGGACGGCAGTTTGCCGAAGGCACCCGTGGAAGGCGAGGTGGTGGTACCCTGGCAGCAACAAGTCAAGAACGGCAACTGCGAAGGCACTGACGTCAGCTGTCTGCAATACAAGAACGGCGAGAGCAACAGTATCGTCAAGCGAATAACCGCCGGTGTCGGCACTGACGACTCCCGTGGCATCAAGGTTCATGCCGTCGCGAATGCCAGCAAGGCTTCACAGACGCAGTTCTATGTCTACACCCCCGACTTCACGTGGAAGACAGACGTGCGTTACCGTTTCCGTATGAAAGTGCGTGCCGACAAGGCTGCCAAGATCAAGGCTTATGCCCAGAAGAAGCCCGGCGAGGACATCGTCATACAGGAATGGGGCTGGGGCGGAGGCTCATCTACGCCGGTTACCATGCTGAAAGGCACCTACAACGTCACCACGGAGTGGACCGAAATCGTATGCGAGGATGTGATTACCTACGAACAGTCCGGGGAACAGTATGACTGGTGGGGCGGCGGAACCTCTTATGCGCTGAAGTGTATTGCCTTTAACCTGAACGAGGACAGTAAACTGGAAAACAACTACTACTTCGACGACATCTCGTGGGAGTCGCTCCCCGAGGGCTATGGCGAGGAGCCTACAAAGGAGAGCATGGACGGCGTCTTCGACTTCTCGTGGACCACTAATCTCACCGTCCGTCTCTACCAGGATGGCTACCTGCCCAGCGTGCCCGTCACCCGCTCCTATATCCAGACCTCTAACAAGTACACGCTGCCCATTATCTCGATCGTGGGCGACCAGCGCTACTTCACCGACCCGAAGATTGGCTTCGACTGCGACGGCGACGGCACCAACGGCAAGACCGGCAACGGCCAGGACTACCCCCGCAACTACAACATGGACTGGGACCGCCCCGTCAACTTCAGCTATCTCAGCCCCGACGGCGAGATGCTCTTCAATCAGGATGTCAACATCAGCGTCTCGGGCGGCTGGACGCGCTCGCAGGCTCATCGCTCGTTCAAGCTGAAGTCCAACAAGATCTTCGACGGACAGAACAAGCTCGACTACCCGTTCTTCCCGCAGAAGCCCTACATCCGCAGCAAGGTGCTGCTCGTCCGCAACGGCGGCAACGACATCTGGACCCACAACGCCCGATTCCTCGACCCCGCCCTTGAGACCATCATCCAGCGCTCGGGACTGGACCTCGACGTGCAGTCGTACGTGCCCGTTATAGAATATGTGAACGGCGAGCTGCGCGGCGTGCTGAACCTCCGCGAGCCTAACAACGACAAGTTTGCCTACGCCAACTGGGGCTACGACGACGAGGAGCTCGACGCCTTCGAGAACATGGTCATCAAGAACGGCGACTATGAGGCCATCAACCGCATCTTCGAGCTGGGCCGCAACTGCACCGACGACGCCGCCTACGAGGAGCTGAAGTCGCTGCTCGACATCGACGAGTTCACCAATTATATGGCCGTCACCATGTTCCTCGACAACGACGACTGGCCCAACAACAACATCAAGGCCTACCGCAGCCGGCTCGACGGCCGCTACCGCTTCGTCAGCTTCGACCTCGACTACGCCTTCGCACTGCGCAACTTCAACAAGGACAACGACGACCCCTTCAAGTACTTCGTCCGCTTCAAGGATGCCGACAGAGTCTACGACGAGGGCAACTTCAACCGCGAAATCGTGCGCCTGCTGCTCAACCTCCTGGGCCGCGACGACTACCGCCGCAAGTTCATCGACACGTTCTGCATCGTCGGTGGCAGCGTCTTCGAGCCGACACGTGCCGGCAATATCGTCGACGAGCTGCTGGCCGTCGTACAGCCCATGTGCCAGCTCATGCGCCAGCAGGGCATCAACGACGGCTCCGAACCCAACCGCGCCGCCAACACTATCAAGAATAAATTGAAGGGACGCTCGAAGAAGATGGCAGGCCACCTGAAGAGCTTCTCCTACGCCCAGCTCAGCACCAACGCACAGACCGTCAAGCTGAACGCCGACACGGAGGGCGCTACCCTCTTCATCAACGGTCTGGAAGTGCCCTACGCCGACTTCGACGGTCACCTCTTCGCACCCGTCCAGCTCACGGCCAAGGCTCCTGCCGGCTACCGCTTCGTCGGATGGAAGAAGGGCAACGAGACCTATTCTGCCAGCGAGACCGTCAGCCTGCCCGCCGATGCCACCGTCAGCCTCACGGCTACCTTCACGCCGCTCACCGAAGCTGAGTTGGCAGCCCAGGGCGTCACCCCCGTGCGTATCAATGAGGTCAGCGCCAACGATGGCATCTACGTCACTGAGTACTTCAAGCGTAAGGACTGGGTAGAGCTATACAACACCACCGACGAGCCCATCGACGTGGAGGGTATGTACCTGACCGACAACCCCGAAAAGCCTAAGAAGTACCAAATCAGCAAGGAGTCGACACAAACCAACACCATCATCCCCGCCCACGGCTACCTCATCGTCTGGTGCGACAAGAAAGACCCCACGCTGACACAGCTCCACGCCACGTTCAACATCGACGCCGAGGGCGACGAGCTGCAGCTGACGGCTGCCGACGGTTCGTGGACCGACGTCTTCAGGTATCCGGCTCATAAGTCCGACCAGACCGTAGGGCGCTACCCCGACGGCAGTGCCGATGTCTACGTGATGAACGTGCCCACCATCGCCCGCGCCAATATCACGTCGAGCTACGCCGTACCCGTCGAGCAGCCTACGCCGACTGGCATCAGCGATGTCATGGCACAGCAGCAAGCCGGCCCGGACGTGATTTACGACCTGAAGGGACAGGTGGTGAAGGGCGCCCTGTCGCCAGGCATCTACATCAAGAACGGACGCAAGTTCATCGTCAAATGAGCCTCTTTTCCATGATTGAAGGTCATTTTCCACGCATATACCAAACTTATGGTATGTGGAATGCCATACGAAGGGGATTGTGGGAGTACGGAAATCGCCGTACCTTTGCACCATCAAAAGTTTATCATAAATTTTAAATGGTAAGGATATGACTAAAATTGCAAAACAGCTGACCGAGCTCGTCGGCAACACCCCACTCTTAGAGCTCAACAAGTATTCACAGGCAAAGG
>CAMHIS010000141.1 GCA_946185285.1 uncultured Prevotellaceae bacterium | reverse complement strand
GCCGAGAAGCCCTGGCTCGACAGCATCTCGGCACAGTACGACCTGCTCTCGCAGACCAGAGACGAGGCCGTGCGCAGCCGTATCCAGCAGCACATCAACGAGTTGAGCCTGAAGGCGGCCGACTACATGATCCCCAACGAGTTCAACCGGCTCGTCTCGAAATACGGCGGCAGCGAACTGAATGCCGGCACAAGCTACGACCTCACCTTCTATCACAACACCTTCATGCCGCAGTTCATCGAGCAGTGGTGCTGGCTGAACTCCGAGCGCCTGATGAAGCCCGTGTTCCGGGGGTTCCAGGGCGAACTGGAGAACGTCTACGAAGAGAAGAACCGCGCGGCCGACAATATGGCGGGCAACCTTCAGGAGAAGCTGTTCGGCGCCGTCTTCAAGACACGGCCCTACGCCTACCCCATCCTCGGCTCGACGGAGAACCTGAAGAACCCCAGACTATCCGACATGGCCGAGTTCTACAAGAAATACTACGTGGCCTCGAACATGTGCCTCATCCTCTGCGGCGACATCACGCCCGATGCACAGCTGACGGCTCTGCTCGAACAGACCTTCGGGCGCGTACAGACCGGCCCCGTGCCTGAACGCGGATACAGTCCCATGCCCGACATCAACGCCGGGGAGAAATACGAGATCAAGCTACCCATCCCCCTTATTGGCATAGAGGCTTGGATCTTCAAGGCTCCCACCGAGTACGAGTCCGACGCCAGTGCCCTCGACCTGGCCAATAAGATCTTGTCGAACGGCAAGGCCGGACTGCTCGACTCGCTGATGAACGAGCACAAGATCCAGATGACAGCCGCCCTCAGCGTAGGCTTAGACGACGCCGCAGGCTCGGGCATCGCCATCATCCCCAAACTCTTAGGCAAGATGAAGACCGCCGAGGAGCGCGTGGCAGAACAGCTGCAGAAAGTGATGGACGGACAGTTCAGCGACGAGCAGATGGAGACCCTGAAGAACGAGATGGTGCTAGAGGCCCAGCAGGAGCTCGAGACCATCAGCGAGCGCGCCCAGAAGCTGGTGATGATCTTCTCCAAGGGCAAGAAGTGGCAGGACGTGCTCGACCGCATCGACGGCATCCGCCGGCTGACGAAGGCCGATGTCGTGACGGCCGCCAAGAAGTACTACAGCGCCAACCACATCACCGTCGCGAAGAAATACGGCACGCCCGACAAGGAGACCGTGAAGCAGCCCGGCTACAAGCCTGTCTCGCCCAAGAACCTGGACGCCAAGTCGGCCTTCGCCCGGCAGCTCGAGCAGATTCCCATGAAGCAGGCCGATGTAAAGACCGTGGACTTTGAGAACGACGTGACGGTGCAGAAGCTAAGCGACCACGCCACCCTCTACTATAAGGAGAATCCCGTCAACGACATCTTCACCTTCACCCTGCGCTACCAGGACGGAACGCTCCACACCCCGAAGCTTGCGCAGCTGGCATCCTACCTCTCACAGTTAGGTACCGACTCGCTGAAGAAGCAGCAGCTCGAGAGCGCCTGGCAGCGCATCAGCACCACCATGGAGGTGGCAGAGGGCGACGAACGCTTCAGCTTCAACCTCACAGGCCCCGGCCATCAGCTGAAGCCCGCCCTGCAGCTGCTGGCACACTTCCTGCGTGCCGCCAAGGGCGACAAGGACGCCCTCGACGAGATCAAGGACGAGAACAAGGTCGACCACAAGAGCTTCGGCAAGCAGAAAGACGGCGTGCTGAAGCCCGTACTCTTCAAGGTGGTCTACGGCGAGAAGTCTGAGTTCCTCCACCAGCTGTCGAAGAAGGAGATCAAGGCCCTGAAGGACGAGGAACTGATGGAGGTGTTCCGCGAGCTGCAGCAGTACGACTGCGAGCTGTTCTTCTGCGGGCGCCAGTCGCTGGCCGATGTCGCCGCCGTCGCTCAGGCATCGCTGCCGCTCAGCCAGTGCAGCCGCGGCAAGGCCGACACCTTCCGCCCGCTGCAGCAGTACCAGGAGCCGACGGTATTCTTCTACAACGTGCCCAAGTCGCGCCAGAACTATGTCGTGAGCTACGACGGTCTCGGTACCCTGCCGACCCTCGAAGAGCGCGTCAGGCTGATGCTGTGGGATGAGTTCTTTGGCGGCGGCATGTCGTCGGTATTGTTCCAAAACGTGCGCGAATTCCGCTCCCTGGCCTACTCCACCTCCGGCCAGCGCATCACCACCAGCCTCGCACAGCACCCCCAGGAGCCTCAGGGATATATCACCGCCACGGGCACGCAGGCCGACAAGACGATGGAGGCCATTGCCACCATCGACTCGCTGCTGCGCCAGATGCCCATGAAGGAAAATAATCTGGATGCCGCCAGGCAGACTGTGCTCAGCGACATCCAGAATGGCTATCCGACATTCCGCGGCATTGCGAAGTATGTAGCCAACCAGCGGGGCTTGGGCTACACCAGCGACCCGCATGCCGATGTGGCAAGAATCGCGCCGGGCGTCAGCGCTCAGGACATTGTGCAGTTCCACCGGCAGCATGTCGCCGGCAACAAGAACCGTGTCTGGGTCGTCATCGGCGACAAGAAGCTCACCGACATGAAGGCCCTCGCCCGCTACGGAAAGATCGTCGAACTAAAGAAGGAAGACGTCTACAGATGACCGTCAACCTCCCGGGGTCATTCGGGGAAGGTGAAGTCCACCTTCTCCACGCCCGGGCCGTAGATGGTACGGAAATCATCGCGCATCGAGATGACATTGTAGCCCGAGGCGCGCCACTGCTCGCCCAGCTTGAGGGCCTTCTCGCGGTTGGCGTGGTCACGCATGTCGTCGTCGGCAATGAGCATGAACACGGCATGGCTCAGCGGACTGCTCAGGCAGTAGTTGTGCATCGAGCAGTCGCCGCTGCTGTTGCCGAACGACAGCACAGGCACCTTGCCTATCTCCTGCGTGATCTGCAGCACCTTGTTCGTCTTCAGGTTCTTGATCAGCAGGCTGTCGGTGCGAATTAACTTCTCGTCGCTGGCCATGGTGTAGTTCACACCTTGCACCTTGCCCTGACCGCTCACCTCGAGCATCACGTCCATTCCGATCACCTTGTTGCGGGGAATGCCGATGGCGTCGACCAGGGCGCGGCAGAGAAAGCGGTCAGAGCCTGAGACAACGTAATAGGTGAACCCGTGGTCCTTCAGATAGTCGAACACCTCGAGCATGGGCTTGTAGAAGCTCTGGCCGTAGGTCATGCCTGTGAATCCGTTGGCCGGCAGGGCGGCGTAGGCCTTCACGTAGGCATCGAACTCGGCGATGGTCATCCCGGCGTATGCTTTGGCGGCAGCCCGGGCGTGCTTCATATCGAATTGTGCGGGAAGGGCCTTGCCCGTGCGCACGAAGTCCCTGATGTCCTGAGCCGCCTCGCGCACGTCCTCGGGCGCCTTGTCGCGGTAGGAGGGATCGTCGAGTACGCGGTATTCGAGCATGTTGTACTCGAAGTAGGTGGGATAGAGCTCACCGACGAACGTGCCGTCCATGTCGAACGTGGCGATACGGTCTTCCTCGTTGATGAAGCGAGGCGACTGCGGGTCGGTCACGTCCTCCACATAAGTCTTCAGGGCCGTCAGCGCCTCACAATTGTTCCACGACTGGAAATAGTTCTTCGGAGCCGGTTTCGGGGTTACCACCGGGTTGTCGTCATCGCCGCCGCACGATGTCAGCATGCTTGCGCCGCAGAAAATGGTAAGGATGGCGGCGAGCATCCATAATCTTGTCTGTTTCATTTACCTTAACTTAATATGAGCGTACAAAACTACTAATAATCATCGACACGCCCAAGGATTTTTGTAAAATTAACAATTCGCGGGAGTGAGGAGCGTGGAGTGAGATTAGTGTTAGTGCAGAATAACGGATAAATCTGCAGCGGAATAGTTTGTACTATAAAATTAGTTTGGTGCTGGGCAAGGCCGGCACCAAACTAATTTAGTTTTTGCTCGGGAGAGCTCAAGCAAGCTTGGCTCTGCATTCGCTAATTCACTCACTTCCAAGGATTGTCGTAGCCGACAGGACCGTTCTCGAACTTCTGGCACACGATCTCAATCTGCTCGAAGTGCTGCTGGCCGTCTTCCCACTTCTCAACATAGTTGATGCAGTAGCAGTTCGTACCCTTGAGCTCCTTCATGGCTGCGCCGTCGACCGTGTTCACAAACTTCACAGAGAAGTTCTTCGGGCTCGTCGGGTCGAGCATCCAGGCTATCAGCTCGTTGTTGCCGTCGTTCATCGCCTTCACGCGGATGCTCACCTTGCCGCCGCGGGGGATACCGGCGATCTGACCCTCTGTATCTGTTGCCTGATCGAACTTGTAGTCTACCATCATTACTTCTCTCTCTGCGAATCCGTCTATTGCCAGGACTACTGGTGTTACATTCTCTGCCATAATATTTTTCTCCTATTCTTTAATTATTCAACTTAATTCTTTTTACTCTCTTTGATTCTCTTAACTAATCATCTGTAAATTGTAAACCGTAAACTGTAAACCGTAAACTCTTTAAGCCCAGTCGTTCTCGTACTTCACGTTGCCGAACTCGATCTGCTTGCAGGTGATGGTGATCTCCTCGAAGTGACCCATCTTGTCCTCCCACTTCTCCTCGAAGTTCACGCAGTAGCCGTTGGTGAACTTGATCGACTTCATCTCCTTGTTGGTCTTCGTCTCCAAGAACTTGATCTCGCCGTTCTTCGGAAGGCTGCGCTCTGTCATCCAGGCCAGCAGGTCGGGGGTGCCGTCGTTGAGGGCCTTCACGCGGACTGTGATCTTGCCGCCTCGGGGGATACCGGCCATCTGGCCTTCTACGTCTGTTGCCTGATTGAACTCGTAAGTCACCATCAGTACTTCTCTGTCTTTGTAACCATCAATGGTCATTGAAACTGGAGTCTTTGCCATAATTTTGTTTACTTTCTTTAATTTTTTAATTGTTAATATTTAAATGTTTAATTATAAGTTCTCTTGTCTCGTCGCTCAGACGTCGTTTGTTCTGTTCGACGATGCAAAGTTACGACGGCTTTGCTCCCATTCCAAACTTTTTCTTTCTTTTTTTCTCAAAAGCAATGGACAAGGAGCTTGGCTTTGGACAAAACACAAAGAAGGCCCCCGATTTGTGTCCAAAGGAGGGTCTTCTTCAAGCGATTTCGTCCACCAAATCTTTATTCTCCGAAGTCCAGGCTCAGCTGACCGTCGCCAAGGAGATTATAACTTTTGCGATGATAGGGCGTGATGCCATACTGCTTGATAGCCTCACGATGCTTTTTGGTGGGATAGCCCTTATTAGAAAGCCAGTCATACTGGGGGTATTCCTCAGCCAGACGGTTCATGTAGTCGTCGCGGTAGGTCTTAGCCAGGATCGACGCGGCAGCAATAGACAGGTATTTGCCGTCGCCCTTGACGATGGTGGTGTGGGGGATTTGGATCTTGTTGACAGTTGACGGTTTACTGTTTACAGTTGATTTGCTGGCAAGCCCTTCTATAGCCGCGGAGTAATCATCTGTAAACAGTAAACCGTCAACTGTAAACTCAAAATAGGGCTTAAAGCGGTTGCCGTCGACGATGATGGCCTCAGGGCGTACCTTAAGCTGATCCAGAGCCCGGTGCATGGCGAGTATCGAGGCGTTGAGGATATTGATCTTGTCGATCTCCTCGGGCGTGACGATG
The DNA here is from genome assembly GCA_946185285.1 of uncultured Prevotellaceae bacterium. Taxonomy (GTDB): domain Bacteria; phylum Bacteroidota; class Bacteroidia; order Bacteroidales; family Bacteroidaceae; genus Prevotella. Next base: position 216 of record CAMHIS010000141.1, on the reverse strand, counting down.
CCCACAGCCCAGGCCACGGCATCGCGCTCAATGATCTCACGAAGCGCATAGCGGCGCTTCTCCGTCAGCTGCTTGGAGTCGTTGAGCAGTTCATTCTGGTAGTCGTCAGGAAGAATGACGGCTGCCGCATAGACACTACCGGCCAGACAGCCGCGCCCTGCCTCGTCGCAACCTGCCTCAACCTTGCCTTCATAATAATGGCTTGCCAGCATATCA
>CAMHIS010000140.1 GCA_946185285.1 uncultured Prevotellaceae bacterium | reverse complement strand
GGTTTAGCGGCTTTCTTCTCCTTCGCTTTGTTGACCTCTTTCTCTCCACACAGCACCTGACACAGGCGGTCTTGGAATGCCCTGCCGTCAGCATTGCGCATGACTCCCTGGTTGATGATGCTGAAACACAGTTGGTGACCATTCGCTGCCCGACAATAACCAGCCAGCGACGAGATGCCCGTCAACGTGCCCGTCTTGGCGCGGACGTTGCCGTCAGCGGGGCCCTTGGTCATGCGTTTCTCCAGGGTGCCGTCCACACCGGCAATGGGTAGCGACACCCACAAGGCTTCGTGGATCTTGGGCGTGCGCCAGGCGTGCTTCAGCAGGGTACACAGCAGCTCGGCGCTGATGTAGTTGTAGAGCGACAGCCCCGAACCGTCAGCCAGTCGATAGCTGCCGGCGTCCAGTCCCAGTCGCTTCAGCAACTTGCGGGTGACACCCGTGGCGTCCGACGCCTTGGCCAGTGGCCGTCTGACGCTGGCTGCGGTCTGGTAGAAGACGGCTTCGGCATAGAAGTTGTCGCTCTTCTTCATCATGCGGTCCAGCACCAGCGAGATGTTGTGGCGGATGGTGGTCAGATGGCGGGCGTTGGCAGGCATTCGGCCTTCCACCAACGTTACGTTCTCCAGATTGATACCCTGGCGGGCCACCTCCTCGGCGAAGGTTGTCAGGAAGATGTCCTTTCTGCCTATCGACAGCGCCGTCAGCAGCGGGTTCTCGTCGTCCCAGCACCAGCCCTCGCCGTAGTCCACCTGTTCCTTCATGGTGCGGTCGGCCACCAGTTTGCCGGCTATGCTGTCTATGCCCAGCTGCTGTACGCTGAGTGCCATGTCGGTCACGTCGCCGATGGTCAGCGTGGGGTCAAAGCCGCCTACACAGTAGATGTTGCCCACCAGCGTGTGGCCCTTGATTTGGCCGGTATAGTAGACGCTTGTCTGGAAGTCGTACTGTGGTCCCAACTGGTCCAGGGCAGTGATGGCCGTCACCAGTTTCATTGTTGAGGCCGGTCGCAGCAGCTGGCGCTCGTTGTACCGGTAGCAAACGGAGTCGGCCGTCAGGTCGTAGACCATCAGCGCCACCTGCGATGTCTCGAACATCGGGTCCTGCAGCAGCGAGTCCAGTCGGATGCGCAGCGAGTCCTGCGCACTCAGCGTTACTGTGCCCCATATCGTAAGTATCAGGAGTATTGCTTTTCTCATGATTTCTAATTTTTCGCGTTATCGTTTGGTGTCGGCAAAGGTACGAAAAAATGCGAGAAACGCCAAATTTATTAACTACGATTCTGTGACGGGCGGTGTATTCTTTTGCTCCTTTTGCAATTTTTCCGCCGGAAGGGGTAAGTACCCCTGATGCAGGGGTGCAACGGGATGGTTGACAGTCCGGAACCCTCACTTCAGGGGTGCAACGAGCTAGTTGACGGTCCGGAGCCTTCGTTTCAGGGGTGTAACGAGCTAGTTGACGGTCCGGAGCCTTCGTTTCAGGGGTGCAATGGGCTGGTTGACGGTCCGGAAACCCCGTTTCAGGGGTGCAACGAGAAAAAGTACAGTATCAACATCAAAGAAAGATGATTACCGTCCCCATGATCCTATTTCAGTGTTGTTGTTGTCTTGGTGACCATTTGCTGGCCGGCGGACTCGGTGGAGACCTCGGTGGTCCATGAGGCTGGCCAGAAGTCGTCCTGCAGCTTGAAGGTGGTGGTCTCCTTGGCGTCGAGCTTCAGCATGCCGCTCTCCATCAGCTGGTCTAAATGGCCCTTGATGGCGTCGGCCTGGGCAGGCATGGTCTTCTCTACCTGGGCAATGATGAACTTCTTGACCTGCTCCTTCGACATGTTCAGCGTGGCGTTGGTGGTCACGTCCTTGCCGTTGACGAAGTACATGCGCTTCATGCTGAGTCCCTGCTCGTTGACGAACTCCTCCTGGGCACCGGTCATGATGGTCTTGCCGAAGAGCAGCAGCGGACTGCTGTTGCCTGACAGGCTCTTGAAGAGGGTCTCTTCCGACAGGCTCTCCATGAATTGCTGCTTCAGCGTTTCCTCGGGGATCATGCTCTTGGCCTGGGGAATCAGTTCGTAGATTTTGTTGACCATCTGCTTGCTGCGTGCGTCGAGCTGCTTGCTCAGCTCAGCATAGTTGACAATCCCGGTGGGCTTGCCGTTCTTGTCGGTGGCGATGCGGATGTTGACGTCCTTCACCATTTCCTGTGAGGCCGACAGAATCTGGCCGGCAATGTCGCTGGCAGCAGCGTCGCTGGTGAACGAGGTGGTCATCACGTCGATGATGTAACCGTCGGCAGTGGCATCGCTGACGGTGTACTTCGTGTCGGTCGAGAGGTTGATGGCCGACTGTCCGGGCAGCGTCATTGTTGCCTTGCTTTCATACACTTTCGCCATGCCCTTCTTCAGGGTGGGCAGTACTTTCAACTGGGCCTGTGCGGCCGTCAGGGTGATCAGCGCGAGGCTGACGAGGAATAGTTTTTTCATTGTTGTAAGATAATGTTGGTTAGGTTATTTCTTGTTGGGCAGCAGACGGACGTTGCTGAGGTTGAGTCGGGCCGTCTTCGGGTCTATCTGCTGGTCGTTGTCGTAGTACATGAAGGTGCTGTTCTGGATATCGATGTCGCGCACGTTGTCCAGACCGAGTATGCCAGCAGCCTTGATGGCGGTACCGGCACCGTAGCACACCACATTATTTATATGTATGTCCTGGAAGTAGGGCGCCACCTTCTTCTGCTCGTCGGTGTAGGTGGGCACGGCGTTGTCGTCGCTGCCGGCCTGGCGGTTCACGTAGTCGCACTGGAAGACGATGGCCTCGTCCTTGATGTCGTTCATGACGATGTCGCTGATGAATAGCTGCTCGGTCTTGCCGCCGCGACCCAGTGCGCTCTTGAAGCGCAGACCCGTGTCGGTGCCGCTGAACCGGCAGTTGCGCACCACGATGCGGCGCATGCCCTGCACGGTCTCGCTGCCCAGCACGAAGCCTCCGTGGGCGTGGAAGACGGTGTTGTCCTGGATGAGGATGTCCTCGCAACCGTTGGCGGGCGCGCCGGGCCTGTTCTTGCCGCTCTTCATGCAGAGTCCGTCGTCGCCGGCATCGACGGTGCTGTTGACGATGAGTCCGACGTTGACGTCAGAGAAGTCGATGGCGTCGCCGTTCTGGGCGTTCCACGGACAGCGCACGGTGACACCGTCCACGATGACGTTCTTGGAGAAGCACGGGTGCAGGTGGAACCTGGGCGCGTTCTGGATGGTGACACCCTCGATGAGCACGTTCTCGCAATTCTCGAAGCGCACCAGGTCGTTGCGCTGGCCCTCCTGTTTTTCGGGCGTGTCGGCAATGTTCGGATAGCCGCCCAGGTCGTCCCACGGGTACCACAGCTTACCGCCGTCCTTCTCTACGCCGCCAATGACCTTCTTATACTTGTTCCACTCCACGTCGCTCACCTTCTGGCGCTTCACGGGGCGCCAGTGGTCGCCGTTGCCGTCGATGATGCCCTGGCCGGTGATGGCTATGTTCTTACGCTTCGAGGCACGGATGCCGGCGAAGACCCTCGAGGCGGGCTTGTCGCTGACGAACAGCGACTTGTCGGGCGACAGGAGGATGATGGCGTTCTTGTCCAGGTGCAGCTCTATGTTGTCCTTCAGCTGGATGGGGCCCGTGAGCCAGATGCCCTGGGGAACGGTCAGCCTGCCGCCGCCCACCTTCTGCAGCTTCTTGATGCCGTTCTCGAAGGCCTCGGTGTTCAGCGTCTGGCCGTCGCCCACGCCACCCACCTCGGTAAGGCTGACCTCGTTGCCAGGGATGACGGGCGCCGAAACCTGCGCCACCTTCGTGGGCAGGTTCTGGTAGTACTTGGAGTAGTCCTTTGTCTGTGCGTGTGCAGTGAGTGCCATGAGCAGCACCGCTGCGGTAGTAAGTAGTTTGTTCATTCTCAATATAAGTTTTTAAGTCGTGTAGTCTTTGCTGAAAATGCTATTTCACACCCACAATCTTGGTTGCGGGCTGCTCCTTGTTGCGGCGGTTGACGACGGTGACCACGGCCTGGGCCAGATTGATGAAGGCCAGACCGGTGGCCGTATCGCTGTTCAGTGCTGCTGGCTCGCCTTTGTCGCCGCTGTCGCAGATGCCCTGAACCAGCGGAATCTGGGCGAGTAGGGGAACCTGCATCTCCTCAGCCAGTTGCTTGCAGCCCTCCTTGCCGAAGATGTAGTAACGGTTCTCGGGCAGTTCGGCAGGGGTGAACCACGCCATGTTCTCGATGAGACCGAGGATGGGCACGTTGACCTTCTCGTTGCGGTACATGTCGATACCCTTGCGGGCGTCGGCCAGTGCCACCTGCTGGGGCGTCGAGACGATGACGGCACCCGTGATGGCCAGCGTCTGCAGCAGCGTGAGGTGGATGTCACTTGTGCCCGGAGGCGTGTCGAGGATGAAGTAGTCCAGCTCGCCCCAGTCGGCATCGGCAATGAGCTGCTTCAGCGCACTCGTCGCCATGCCGCCGCGCCACAGCGTCGCCGTGTCGGGCGAGACGAAGAAACCGATGCTGAGCATCTTCACACCATAGGCCTCGATGGGACAGATGAGCTGACGGCCGTCTTTCTCGACAGCGTAGGGGCGCTCGTCCTCCACATGGAACATCTTGGGCATGGACGGTCCGAAGATGTCGCAGTCCAGCAGGCCCACCTTGTAGCCCAGGCGGGCCAGTGCGATGGCCAGGTTGGCAGAGACGGTGCTCTTGCCCACGCCGCCCTTGCCAGAGCTGACGGCAATGATGTTCTTCACGCCGCTGAGCAGCTCGTCGCCCTTGGGACGCGGCTTCGACTTGAACTCGGTCACGATTTCCACCTCGACGGGGATATCACTGTGTCCGGCGATTTCGTCGCCGGATTCCTCAGCGGCTTTCTTGCATTGGTACTTGATGGCGGCCTCGGCAGACTTGACCGTCGATTTCAAGAACGGGTCGGTCTCGCGGGGAAATTCCAGTACCACGGTAACCTTCCAGGAACCGTCCTCACGCTGGGCAACAGCAGGCTGGTCGGCCACCATCTCGCTCTCTACGAGACTCTTCTTCGTGCCGGCATACGTCACCGTAGCCAGCGCATCCATAATTAATTTGGGGTATAATGTCATTGTAGTTTATTTTGCTTTGTCTTTTGAACTGCGCTTGTCGCGATGATACGAACGGTAGTCGTCCAGTTCGATTTCAATGTCGGGCTCCTCCAGTTCTCCGTCACGTGGCAGACAGAACTTCATATACTTGATGTTGATGCCACGGGCCATCCACATACCTTCATAATAGGTCTGGATAGAGGCTGCGACACTGTCTTTGGACGCTGTTGCATAGAGGTCTGTGGTCTTGACGAGCACAGGTAGATGGTTCTTCTCCACCAGATAGGAAGTGTAGGTGAAGAGGAAGTTTGAGTCGGTCTTCAGATGTACAAAGCCACCATCGGACAAGAACTTACGATAGCGCTCCAGAAAGTAGGTGGACGTCAGACGCTTGCGCGGGTTCTTCATCTGCGGGTCGCTGAACGTCAGCCAAATCTCCTGCACCTCGCCCTCGGAGAAAAAGCGCTCGATAATCTCGATGTTGGTGCGCAGAAACGCCACGTTCTTCAGCCCTTCCTGCAGGGCCTGGGTGGCTCCTGTCCACATGCGCGCTCCCTTGATGTCGACACCGATGAAGTTGACGTCGGGATACTTCTTGGCCAGTCCGACGGTATATTCACCCTTGCCACAGCCCAGCTCCAAGACGATGGGGTTGTCGTTGTGGAAGTAGTCCTCGCGCCAGTGGCCCTGCATATCAAAAGGAACATGTTCCACTACCGAATAAGGGTATTGGAACACGTTCTCATAGGTTTCCATGTCGGCGAATTTCGCCAGTTTGCCTTTTCCCATTAACCGTTAATCGTTAACCATTAACCGTTAATCGATGACGACAGTCGTCCAGCCGTGCTTGTCTTCAATCTCACCGTACTGAATGCCGCGCAGCGTGTCGAAGAGCTTCTTAGACTGTGGACCGGGCTTGTCGCCAAATGAGTAGCGCTTGCCGGTGTCGAGGTCGTCGATGTAAGAGATAGGCGAGATGACAGCGGCTGTTCCGCAAGCACCAGCCTCCTCGAAGGTCTCCAGCTCTTCCTCAGGAATGGGACGGCGCTCAACCTTCATGCCCAGGTCCTCAGCCACCTGCATCAGCGACTTGTTGGTGATGGAGGGCAGGATAGAGGTT
>CAMHIS010000139.1 GCA_946185285.1 uncultured Prevotellaceae bacterium | reverse complement strand
CCGTCCAGCCCGTAGCATCGCCACCTTCAAAGTCAGAGTTGGTAATCACATTCTCGCACTTGTCGCCATCCTGTTCTGGCAGGATCATCTTCGGGGCAATGACCGAACGCAGGTAGCCCTGCTGTTGCTGGGTGTGCCAGAAGAAGTTGTGACCGTAGAGCTTCAGACCGTCCTCTTTGAGGGCATCGAGCGCCGGGTCCAGATTGGCAAAGTTCAGGTCGCCATTGCTCTTCATCAGGGCATCCATCTTCATGGCATTGCCCCAGGTCACCATCTGGAAGTTTTCCTTGGACAACTCATGGCGGCCGTCCTCGCCCATATAGATGTCCTTGCCTACACCCAGACCGAGCACCATGTTGGAGTGGTTCTCAGCAGCATAGGTCTTGATAGCATCATAGTTAGCCAGCACCTCTTTCACTTCGAGGGGTATCTCAGTCTTAGTGACGCTATTGTGACCTTCGGGTGTGTTCCACTCCATTATCTGGTCTTTGCACCCAGTGAGCAGCATCGACGATGCTACTACTGGTAATATGATTTGATTGATTTTCATAATGAATATACGTTTTAGTGGTTATTCTTCTGTTTCGTCGTCGAAGTCGCTTACCGGGATGGCGGTAGTGTTCACGACACGCAGGTTGTCAATATAGATCTTCTGAGTGAAGAGGCTTGCAGGATACTTGACACCTAGAGCTTCGTCCTCCAAGTCGCTGTTGCAGAACAGGAATACGAGGTTCTTGTACGAGCCGGCATTGCGGTCGTCGGTGACGTTCTTCAGCGTGGCGTCAGGATTCTCAGCAGCATCGTAGTTACCGAAGGCTGTCATGGGGATGGTGACAGTCTGCCAGCGCTCACCCGTCGTCCAGGCAGCGTGTGTGCCGTCGGCGGCATTGAACCAAGGCACCCAGACGGTAGCCACGTTGGTGTACTGTGCACTGTACTTGGTGCAGCCGGAGCCGTATCCGTAGTTCGACAGGTTGTTGAGCAGCGAGATTTCCAGCTGTCCGCTCAGATCCCATGCCTCAGGGCAGTAGATGTCGAACTGGATAGCCAGATTTGAGGCGTTGGTGGTCTCGGGGATGTAGCTGTACATGCGCGACCAGTCGTCGTTGGCATTGTCGTTGCCAGCCGTCGCCCACAGCAGGGCATTCGAGCCAGCATCCAAGCCGCCAGCGTCGAGCTTCACGTTGGGCACCAGCATGGCCACCTTGCCGCGGCCTGTACCCAGCGGGTCGTCCACGAGGTCTTCACTGCCGTAGGTGGCACTCCATGAACCCAGCTCGCCCTTGCCGTCGAAGTCGGTGATGAAGCTGCGGAAGTCGTTGAAGTAGGCGGGAGTCACAGCCGTTCCGTTGGCACCCTCACTGGTCAGCGAGCCTGCCACGCTAAGGTCGGCATTTGCTGGTACGGTGAATGAGTACCACTCGCCGTCCTCGTCGGTGATGATGCCGCTCTCAACAACGGTACCGTCAGGCAGCGTCACCTTGGTGGTCTCCTGCAAGTTGCTGCCATAGACGGTCACCGTCTCGCCAGCCTTGGGCAGGGTGTTGTCACAGTTGGTGATGCTGGGTGCTGCAGCCCGGATGGTAAATTCATACACCAGACGGTTGCTGTCACTCTTGTAGAAGACAATCGTATTGCGTACACTTTCCTCTGCTTTGTCTACAGGAGTCTTGCTGTTCAGCGTCACCCACACGTTGTTGTCGGTCATCAGGGCGTTGTTGAAGTAGGTCTCAAAGCCGTTGATGTAGATTTTCTTCAGGCCGGTGAAACCCGAGCCCTGAATGCGCAGCAGCTGGCCCAAGCGGGCAAAGTCTACCTCGCGGTCCTTGTTGACTTTGTCGTCGATGTTCTCGAGGAACACCTTGTCTATTGTCATCTGTGCCGAGCCGGAATCGTCGTCATCTTTACAGGCGGTGAAGCCGAAGGCTGCTACAGCTAAGCACAGCATCATGAAATATCTTGTAGCTTTCATAATCGTTTTACTTTTTTACCTTTTTACTTTTTTACCTTTTAAAACAGCTCTGCATCCGTGACCTCACGCTCGCCAAACTCGTAGGCGACGGTGCTGATGTTGCCGTCGGTATCGGGCTTCAGCAGCGGATTCTTGGTCTGGTCGGTGTCGGCAATGGGCAGCGTCAGGTTGCGTGCAGTGGCAACGGCAACACTGGGACCAGGCTTGCTGTAAGAGTCTGACAGCTTGTACTCGTGGGTAGAAGCGGTGTAGTAGCTGGCATTGCGGTACTGGTTGTTGACGTAGTTGACCACCTCCTGCTGCTGGTAGTAGCCGCGACGCACGAGGAAGAACCAGTAGAGGCCCTCGAAAGCCGTCTCGACACGGAACTCGTGGCGGATGTCCTCATAGCCAATCTTTGTCTTGGCGGGAACCCCGGCACGGCTGCGCAGAGCGTTGAAGTACTGCAGAGCCTGGGCATCGGTAGTGGTGCTGTTGTTGCCGAGTACGGCCTCTGCATAGTTCAAGTAGACCTCGGCCAAGCGCATCATGTAGGTGTTGATGCCAGAGTTGTTGTTGACGGCAAAGCCGTTGACGGCATTAGTACCAATGACATACTTCTTGATGTTGGCACCCTGAGAACCTGCATTCTCCGACTCGCCATAGACGTATGGATTGTCGGTGGCCGACAGCTCAGGATAGGACTCGCCATAGGAGGCCACGCAGTTGTGGCGGCGGATGGCGTCGTCAATGACAGTGCCTAAGGTCGGGTCGTCATACTCCTTGAACTCCTCCCACAGGTCGTAAGAGCAATAGGTGGAGCCACCCCATGAGTTGCCCTGATTGACCTGTGTGCTCCACGCCAGGAAGCGGGTCATCGATTGGGCCAGACCGCTGGAAGCACCAGCCTGGAACTGCAGCTGGAAGATGCTCTCGTCGTTGTTGTTGAAATTCTCGGCCGAGAATAGGTCGGCATAGTTGTCGAGCAGCTTGTAGGGGCCTTTCTCGATGACTACGGCAGCAGCCTTGCGTGCAGCGTCAAGATAGTACTCGTTGCGCTGGCCGCTGATGAAGTTGGTCTGGATGTTGGTGCCGTCATAGCGGCCGCTGGTGGTCAGACCGGCCATTGACAGGTAGAAGCGCGACAGCATGCCGTAGGCAGCATACTTGTTGACGCGGCCCGTGGCTGGCGACGTGGCGGGCAGGTTGACGGCAGCATACTCCATGTCGCGGATGGCAAACTCCATGGCGTCGGTCATGCGAGAGGGGCTAACCACATAATTATTGATAACGGTCTGCGTATTGTCGTAGATGATAGCGCAACCCCACAATGAGGCAATATACCAGTAGGCCAAGCCGCGCATGAAACGGGCTTCGGCAATGCCATGTGTCTTGGCCGTCTCAGAGACATCACCTGTAGAGAAGTTGGCAATGTTGTTCAGCGAGTTGTTCGACTGAGCTACAACGGAATAGAGAGCACCCCACGCCTCGGTCAGACCTGTAGACAGACCTGTCTCGGTAAAGTTAGTGTAGGGATAGATATAGTCAGAGTACTGAGCCGTGATGTTGTTGGCGCGTCCGTCGCCCATGCCGTAGTAGAACTTGTCGTTGAAGTCGTACCATACGTGGCTGTAGAGCGGGATGATGGCCTGTGACACGGCATCGTCACTCGAGAAGAAATTGCTTTGTGACAACTGGTAGGTGTTCTTTTGGTCCAGAAAGTCCTCGGCACAGCTTGTCAGTAAAGGTAAAACGGTAAAAAGGTAAAAGGGTAATACCGTTTTCGCCAGAGTCCTTACCTTATTGAATATATTTGTTTTCATAGTTTTTTACTTTGTTGTTTTTTTACTTTTTTGCCTTTATCAGAACTGCAAGTTCACACCAATGGTATAAATACGAGGTGAGGGATAGCGGCTGTAGTCAACACCGTTCAGCAATGCATTGCCGCGCAGTGAACCCACCTCAGGATCGAAACCGTCGTACTTGGTGATGGTGAAGAGGTTCTGGATGTTGCAGTAAATCTTAGCATTGGTCAGATAGACCTTCTGAATCAGCTTGCGGGGCAGCGTGTAAGACAAAGATACATTCTGTAGGCGGATGTACGATCCGTCCTCCACGTAGGCATCGCTGACACGGTTGTTCTTGTTGACACCACTCTCAGTAGACAAACGGGGCATGTTGGTACCCGGGTTTGTCACGTAGTAGTTACGATAGTCGTCAGGACCATCGGCCTCGTACTTGGCCAGACGTGCATAGTCAAGCACGGTGGTCAGCTGGTTGGCTGTAGAACCTGTGATGTCCAGGAAGCGGCGCTGGTAGTTCATCACCTTGTTGCCATAAGAACCGCTGAACTGGAAACTCAGGTCGAAGCCTTTATAGGAGAAAGTGTTGCCGAAGCCCCAAGTGAATTTAGGCTCAGGGTTGCCGATGAAGGTCTGGTCATTGTTGTCGATGACACCGTTGTTGTCGATGTCGGCATAGATGTAGTCGCCGATAAAGATGCCGCCCGATGTGGGCGAGGTGGCTATCGAAGCACCCTCAGGCAGTGCCACAGGCTTGATGTTACCGTCGGCATCCTTGTAGTAGAAGTCCTCGGGTTTGTCGAAGCGGCCGATGACCTTGTAGCCCCAGAACTGGCCGATAGGCTCACCCACTACGGTATTGGTGACAGTGGCTGTCTCAGAACCAATCTGCAGGGTTTGGGGCAGGCTGCCGCTCTCAGAGTCAAGTTCCGTTACCTTGTTGCGGTTCAGCGAGAACACGATGTTCGAACGCCATGAGAAGTCCTTGTTCTCGATGTTCACCGTGTTGACGGTAATCTCGATACCCGTATTGCGCAGACTACCTACGTTAGCCCACGGGTTGCTGGCCACGCCGTATTTGCTGCCGGCACCGGAACCGCCAAAGGCGGGAATATCCTTGATCATGAGCAAGTCCTTGGTTTTCTTGTAGTACCAGTCGAACACGACGTCGATGCGGCTATGGAACAGCGAGAGGTCGAAACCGATGTTGGTCGAATAGGTGGTCTCCCATTTCAGATCGGCATTGGCATTGTTAGCATTCAGTACGCCCACACCCCATGTAGTGGTGTAGTTACGAAGCATGGCATCGCCCATCCAGTTAGCCACGTTCTGGTTACCCGTGGCACCCCAGCCTAAGCGTAACTTCAGGTTGTTGACAATCTTGTTATCCTTCAGGAATTCCTCCTGCGAGGCACGCCAGGCGAGAGCTGCAGAGGGGAACCAGCCCCAGCGGTTGTCGCCGATGAACTTGCTGGAACCGTCGCGACGTAGCGTAGCCGTCAGCAAGTAGCGGTCGTCATAGTTATAGAGCACGCGGCCGAAATATGAGAACAGGCTGTTGCGGTCTTGGTTACCCTGTGTCAGGTTGATGTTATTACCCGTTGTCTCACCGGCAATGATATCCGTCACCGAGTTGGACAGGTAGCCAGAGTTGGCCACGGCAAAATTCTCCCAGTAACTCTCGCTCATTTCCTGACCAATCATGGCGTTGATGTTATGCTTCTGTGCGAAGGTGCCGTTGTAGGTCAGGATGTTACGCCACGACCAGTATTTCGTGTCGTTCTTGTACCACGCACCGTCGCGCTGGGTACTCTCCTTGACACCGAACTTGTAGTCTGGAGTATAAGTCTTCGTCTTGTTCAGGTTATAGTCGGTAGAGAGTTCGGTCTTCAAGGTCAGGCCCTTGTAGAGCGTAGCTTCCAGATAAGTGTTGATGCGGAAGTTGAGGCGCTTGGCATAGTTGGTTTTGATTTCAGCCAGTGCCACGGCATTCTCGGGCATCCACTGGTCATCCGGACCATCATAGCCACCGTCTGGGTTGCGGACAGCCACTGAAGGCTGCGAGCGCAGGGCTGTATTGATGATGTCCCAGTTCTTCTCCATCTCCTGCCTTGAGTCAGACAGTGAGAACGAGATGCCGCCCTTGAGCCACTTCTTCAGTTCCGTGTCAATGTTACCACGGATGGTCTGGCGGCGGAAACCTGTGTTCAAGGCAATACCGTCTTGTTTCAGGTAGCCGGCGCTGATGGCGTAGGTGGTCTTCTCTGTACCGCCTGTCAGCGACAGACTGTGGTTGGTCATGAAGGCCGTCTTGAACATCTCGTCCTGCCAGTCGGTACCTTCACCCAGCAGTTCCGGGCGGATATAGGTGCCGCTGTGGGTCTTGATCTGGGCATCGGCAATGGCGTTGTTCTGTTCGGCATACTGGCGCAGGTTCATGACGTCCAGTTTCTTGGGCATCTGCTGCCAGCCCACGTAGCCGTCATAGGTCAGCAGAGCCTCGCCGGCTTTACCGCGCTTGGTGGTAATCATGATGACACCATTACTTGCGCGCGAACCATAAATAG
>CAMHIS010000138.1 GCA_946185285.1 uncultured Prevotellaceae bacterium | reverse complement strand
TCCGCCTGCTGCTGAACCACCCCGAGGCAGAGATTGTCTTTGCCAACTCAGAGAGCAACGCAGGGAATCTGGTGAGCGACGTGCATGAAGGGTTGGTCGGGGACACCGACCTGCGCTTTACCGACGCGATGCCCTTCGAGGATGTCGACGTCGTGTTCTTCTGTTTCGGTCACGGCAAGAGCGAGGCCTTTCTCAAGGAGCATACGATACCAGAAGGTGTGAAGATTATCGACCTGGCCCAGGACTTCCGCATCAAGGGCGACCACGACTACGTCTACGGTCTGCCCGAGATTAACAAGGCAGAAATTCAGCAGGCACAGCACGTGGCCAATCCCGGCTGCTTTGCCACCTGCATACAGCTCGGACTGCTGCCCGCCGCCAACCTGAACCTGCTGAAGTACGACGTCAGCGTGAACGCCATCACAGGCTCCACGGGAGCCGGCCAGAAGCCCGGCGCCACCACTCACTTCTCGTGGCGCAACAATAACCTGAGCATCTATAAGCCCTTCCAGCATCAGCATATCGCGGAGATTCGGCAGAGCTTGGCTCAGGTGCAAGGCCATCTGGACGTAGACATCGACTTCATCCCCTATCGCGGCGACTTCGCCCGTGGCATCTTCTGCACGGAGGTCATCCGTACGAAGGCTCCCGCCGACGAGGTGATTCAGGCCTACAAGGACTTCTACGCCGATGCCGCCTTCACCCATTACAGCGACAAACCGATAGACCTGAAGCAGGTGGTGAACACCAACAAGTGTCTGGTGCATATCGATGCCTTCGACAACAAGCTGCTTGTCACCTCGTGTATCGACAACCTGCTGAAGGGAGCCGTCGGTCAGGCCGTGCAGAACATGAACCTCATGTTCGGTATCGACGAGACGGCAGGACTCAAGCTGAAAGCCTCAGCTTTCTAAACAATACAACAAGGAAAAGCCCGGCAACCATGCTGGGCTTTATCTTTGAATCAAAACACAATCTTCCTGTGCAGAATGAGGTTATTGTCCAGCCACACCTTTATACGAAAAGCTCCCAATAACGCACAACTTTGGGAGGAGAATAATGAGAAAACAGCTTATAGAATGTGAAAAATGCTGCCCACAGGACCATTATCGGCGAAAAAGTAGTAACTTTGCAGCAAATAAGAAAAGAGAAGAACAGAAACAATATGAAACAAACCATCATTGCAGCCCTGCTAGCCTTCGTAGCAATTGCAGGACAGGCGCAGAAGAAAGAGGTTGTTTGGGACGAGCCATCGGCCTTTATGGGAACGTATAACTCTGAGTTCGTAATCAACCAGGTAGAGCTGAAGCAGACGGAAACGGTGCTGCACATCCTGGCCAACTACCGTCCGGGCAATTGGATTCGCTTTGCCAAGGAGTCGTTCGTGCAGACGCCCGACGGCAAGAAGTACGCCTTTACGGGTGGTGCCAAGACCAGCGAGAAGGAATCGAATCTCACCCCCGACTCTCTCTTCTGGATGCCTGAAAGCGGTATGGCCCATCTGGCGCTCCACTTCAAGCCCGTGCCCTTAGACACAAAGGAGTTGGACTTCTCAGAGGGCGATTTCGACGGTGCCTTCCGATTCTTCAACATCAGCGACTCGAAGGCGAAACAGAAGGTGGAGATTCCTGCCGACTGGAAGAACGTAAAATATGCCAAGGACGAGACCCTGCCCGTCGCCAAGATCAATAAAGGTGTGGCCACCATCAAGGTGAAGATGCTGGGCTACAAGCCAGGCATGGATTTGGATTTCTTTGTGGGCACCTTTATACCGTTAGGCTCGAAGGAACGTTTCGACAAGACCTTCCGCTTTGCTGACGACGGCACGGTGAAGGTTGAAGTTCCCCTGCGGCTGGCTCGAGAGGTGACTGTTGGCGTTCAGAGTTTGGCTTTCGGCAACATCGTCATCGCCCCAGGACAGGAAACGGAGATTCTCATGAAGGTCTGTAGCGACAACAAGCCGTTCGTAGCCTTCAAAGGCTATATGGCCAAGACCAACATGGACTTGGTGAATGCGAAGAAATCCGACGAAGCCGTCGATCTCGTCGGTAATGACTATCAGGTATTCCTGAAGGTGAAGGAATGCAAGACAAAGGAAGAACGCCTGCAATGTCTGCAGGACATCTTCGACCAGCGCGTGGCCACTATCCGGAAATCGAAATTCACCACAGCGGCCAAGGACCTGCTGTGCATGATGGCAGAGTCGAACTACGTGAGCTGGACGCACAATTTCGAATACAAATATAGCAATTATTATGTGGACAAGGACGGAAGGGTGGTCTGGTCTCAAGAGAATCTCTTTGAGAACATGAAGAAGAACCAGGACCTGCTTCCGCTTTCAGAAGAGGAACTGGCCTACTCTTGGAAGTACCTGAATGAGCCGACATCGCCCTGCAGCCAGGATTTCTGGGATGCGCCATTGAACGTATACGATAATAATGCTGCAGAGAAGAACCTCTATAACGTTGAGCTGAGATGTGTGCCGGACGCTGTGAAGCCTGAGCAAGCGCACTTGACGGAAATGTATCTCAAAGTCATGAAATACGAGGACTGCAAGAACGTCATCCGCGAGTATCAGGCCGAGCAGAAGCGCATCGCCTACGAGCTGGCTAATCAAGGCGGCGTCTTCTTCCAGAAGTTCGACGACGTAGCCCCAGAAAACATCCTGCAGACCATCCTCGACCGCTACAAGGGCAAGGTGGTGCTCATCGATATTTGGGCCACGTGGTGCGGTCCTTGTAAGGCTGGCCATCAGGCCATGAAGCCGTGGAAGGATGAGTTGAAGGGCAAGAACATCCAGTTCGTCTACATCACCTCGCCCTCGTCGCCGCTGAAGACCTGGCAGGAGATGATCAAGGACATCGACGGCCACCACTACTACCTGACGAAGGAACAGTACGACTACATCCTCGACAAGTACGAGTCGGAGGGCATACCCACCTACGCCATCTACGACGAAGAGGGCAACCAGACCTTCAAAAAGATTGGCTTCTCCGGTCTTGACCCCTTTAAGGAGGCCATAGAGAAAACGCTGAAATGAAAGCTTGTTGAATTCTGTCAGCTATGTAGGTCGTTGTCAGGCGAATTGCATGATTATGCAATCCGCAGGCACTTATACAGGTATAAAACGGCATTTTATGCAAAAAGACGTAGAATAATGGCGGTTTCTCATAATTTTGCCGTAACTTTGCACGCGATTAAAACGAAAATAACATGAAGCTATTCGACGTATATCCCCTGTTCGACGTGAACATCGTGAAGGGACAGGGCTGTAAAGTTTGGGATGACAAGGGACAGGAGTATCTGGATCTCTATGGCGGGCACGCCGTCATCTCCATCGGGCACTCCCACCCTCACTATATAGAGAAGGTGACGGAGCAGCTCCAGAAGATTGGGTTCTACTCGAACTCCGTAGTGAATAAACTGCAAGTGGAACTGGCTGAGCGCTTAGGCAAGGTCAGCGGCTACGACGACTACCAGCTGTTTCTGATCAACAGCGGCGCCGAGGCCAACGAGAATGCCCTGAAGCTGGCCTCGTTCACCAACGGGCGGACGCGCGTGCTCTCGTGTCAGAAGGCATTCCACGGACGCACCTCGCTGGCCGTCGAGGTGACGAACAATCCTAAGATTATCGCCCCCATCAACGACAATGGCCACGTCACCTACCTGCCGCTGAACGACCTGCCGGCCTGGGAGGCAGAGTTGCAGAAGGGCGACGTCTGCGCCGTCATCTTAGAGTGCATCCAGGGCGTGGGCGGCATCCAGCTGGCCACGAAGGAGTTTGCCCAGGGACTGCAGGCAGCCTGCCAGAAGTACGGCACGGTGCTCATCTGCGATGAGATACAGTGCGGCTATGGCCGCAGCGGCAAGTTCTTTGCCCACCAGTGGCTCGACATCCGTCCCGACATCATCACCGTGGCCAAGGGCATTGCCAACGGATTCCCGATGGGCGGCGTGCTGATCAGCCCGGCCTTCAAGCCCGTTTATGGGCAGCTTGGCACGACGTTCGGCGGCAACCACCTGGCCTGCGCAGCAGCCTTGGCCGTGCTCGACGTGTTTGAGGAGGAGAACCTGGTGGAGAATGCCCGCGTGGTGGGCGAGTACTTGATGGAAAAGCTGCGCTCTCTGTGCTGCAACAGTGTTGCAGCAAAGGGGGACAGTCGCATTAAGGACGTCCGCGGACGAGGGCTGATGATTGGTATCGACCTTGACTGTCCTCATGCTGAGGTTCGCAAGCCGCTGATATACGAGCAGCACTGCTTCACGGGCTGCGCCGGCCAGAACATCCTGCGCCTGCTGCCGCCGCTCTGCCTGACAAAGCAGGATGCCGACGATTTCATTAACAGACTAAAGGAAGTATTATGAAGATAGCAATGATAGGCGCTGGCGCCATGGGTGGTGCCACCGTCGAAGGCCTCATCAAGGGCCAGATGTTCAAGAACGAGGACATCACCGTCAGCGACCCGTCGACGGCCGTTCTCGACAAGTTTGAAAAGATGGGCGTCTGCGTGACTACCGACAACAAGCTGGCCGCCGAGACGGCCGACGTGGTTTGCGTGGTCGTCAAGCCCTGGCTCGTTGAGCGCGTGCTGACTGACATCAAGCCCGAGCTGGACCCTAAGCGGCAGATTCTCATCGTGATTGCCGCCGGCGTGAAGTCGGAGAGCATCAAGGAGTGGCTGGGCGAGCAGTGCCCGCCGCTGTTCTTAGTCATTCCTAATATCGCCATTGCCGAGATGGCGTCGATGACGTTCATCGTGCCGTGTGCTGCTGTACTACAGCAGCATACAGAACTGGTGGAGCGGATATTCGGGGAGATGGGCACGACACTGATTACCGACGAGGCACACCTGGCGGCTGGTACGACGCTGGCCTCCTGCGGCATAGCCTACGCCATGCGCTACATCCGGGCAGCCTCGGAAGGCGGCGTGGAGTTAGGCTTCAAGGCCGACGATGCCAAGAAGATTGTGATGCAGACGATGAAGGGCGCCGTGGAACTGCTCGAAGCCAGCGGCCTGCATCCCGAGGCAGCCATCGACCTGGTGACGACGCCGGGCGGCGTCACCATCCGTGGCCTGAACGAAATGGAGCACGCAGGCTTTACTTCGTCCGTCATCCGTGGACTGAAGGCAGGGCTTAATCCCGCTCGATAAGAACGACGGCGTAGGCGGAAATGCCCTCCTCACGCCCCGTGAAGCCAAGGCGCTCGGTGGTAGTGGCCTTAATGGAGATGTTGTCGGGGTCGGTGCCGATAATCCGGCCCAGACACTCTTGCATCTGTGGGATGTGTGGATTCATCTTCGGCCGCTCGGCACAGATGGTTGCGTCGAGGTTTACGAAGCGATAGCCCTTAGTGGCTATCAGTTCAATAGTCTTAGCAAGGATTATTTTACTGTCCATACCGTCGGTTTCTGCGGCGGTATCGGGGAAGTGGTAGCCGATGTCGCGCATATTGGCGGCACCTAACAATGCGTCGCAGATGGCATGTATCAGCACGTCGGCATCGCTGTGGCCGAGCAGCCCGAGTGAGTGCTCAATCTTAATGCCGCCCATCCACAGTTCCCGTCCAGGAACCAACTGATGGACGTCGAATCCAAACCCTACTCTGGTAATCATACTTATTACTTCTGACTTCTGACTTCTTACTTAAACAAGTCCTTAAGTCCGTCCATGTCGAAGGCGAGGGTGAAGCGGAGCGTCTGGTCGAGAGGGTTCGAGCGGGCGGTGGAGATGACGTAGCCCACGTCGAGCGAGAAGACGCTCATGCGGAAGCCGCCGCCAATGGTGAAGTACTTCAGGTTACCCTTCGACTCTGCCTGGTGGTGGTAGCCGGCACGCAGCGAGAACTGGTCGTGATAGACGTACTCGGCACCCACCGACCACTGTATCTCGTCCATCTCCTCCTTGAAGCCGCCGGGGGCGTCGCTGAAGCTCTGGAACATACCCTTGATAGAGCCGACGTCGCTGTATTCACGACGCACGCGGTCCTGGTATTCAGAGTTGCTCTCGCCTTCCTCCTGACGGGGCACGGTGGGCACGAGCAGCTTGTTGGCATCGGCTGAGAACGAGAAGCGGTTATACTCGTCGACGGGCACCATCAGCGAGGCGCCGAGACGCAGGTTGGCCGGAATGAACTGGCTCTCCTCGTCGCCGTAGTAGCTGATCTTCGAGCCGATGTTGCGGATGTTCATACCCAGTCCCAGCTGGCACTCACGGCTGCCGAGCATCAAGTAGTTGTTATAGTACATGGCCAGGTCGGCGGCAAAGGCCGAGGCGGGCTTGGAGTCCTCGCTGTAGTCGAAGCGCAGGTCGCTGTAGATCCAGCGGATGGC
>CAMHIS010000137.1 GCA_946185285.1 uncultured Prevotellaceae bacterium | reverse complement strand
AAGTTACAACATTTTCCCGACATTTGCAAGACTTTTACATGAAAACTTGTAAAATGGGCCCAGAAAGTGAAGCTTTGAAATAAAGTTGCACCGCCATAACCGTCTCAGCCAAAGCAGTTTACAAGGAAAGTGACGCTTTTATTGTTTTTATGCAAAAATTTTCAGAGAGTCATTCCGCAACTTATAGGGAATCGAAGCCGCGAGATTTTTCCAACCAATTCCTTGCTTAATCAAAAACTTTTCGCTATCTTTGCCACCCAAAGACAAAAAGAATATGGAATTCGGATTAAGCGATACCGTTATCAAGGAACTACATGGTGTTATTCTTTGAGGCGGCGTAGCCGATTAGCAAACTGAAAACCGGACTGTTATGAAAGGACTGTTATTATTGCTTATCACTGCATTGATGGTTGGCTGTACTTCTGTCGCCGATACAGAACAGCTGGTGGACGAACTCTACGACAGGATGTCGCAGGAGGAGCGTATCGCCCAGTTGAGGAGTATGTATATGGATGAGCTCTTCGACGACGAAGGGCAGTTGGACACGGCTAAGTGTCGTGAGCTGATACCCAACGGCATCGGCCACTTCTCGCAGTATGCCAGCCAGAAACCGCGTGACCCCAATGAGCTGCGCGACCGTGTGGCTGCCGTTCAGGAGTGGTTGATGAAGCATACGCCCAACGGCATTCCGGCCCTGTTCCACGAGGAGGTGCTGTCGGGGGTGAACACCCGTGGTGCCACCATCTATCCGCAGCAGATAGGGCAGGCCTGCTCGTTCAATCCCGAACTGGCCGAGCTGAAGACCCGCCAGACGGGCATCGCCATGAGGAAGATGGGCGGCGTGCTGTCGCTGTCGCCGATGGTCGATGTCTGTCGCACACCCTCGTTCAACCGTCTGGAGGAGTCCTACGGCGAGGACGGCTACCTGTCGGCCGTGATGGGCGTGGCCTTCGTCAAGGGCTTGCAGCAGGGCGACCTCAGGAAGGGCGTCGGCGCCTGTTCGAAGCACTATCTCGGCTACGGCGGTGGCGGCGATGCCGACGAGAAGGAACTGATGGAGGAAATACTGATGCCTCACGAGGCGATGATACGACTGGCGGGCAGCAAGGCCGTGATGCCGGGCTATCACGCTGTTCACGGTACCAACTGCGTGGCCAACAGCGAAATCCTCGAGGACATCCTGCGTGGCTACGTCGGTTTCGACGGGATGGTGGTCAGCGACTATACGGCCATCGACCAGATTCCCGGTCTCGACGATGCGATGCACAAGGCAGCTGCTGCCATCAATGGCGGCAACGACGTCGACTTCCCCCGAGGCACCAACTACCAGTACTTGCAGCAGGCCATCGACGAGGGACTGGTTAAGCCCGAGGCCTTAGAGAGCGCGGTGAAGAACGTGCTGCGCTATAAGCAGCGTGCCGGACTCTTCGACCGACAACCTTATTTATATAGTAAGGAGCAGATAACCCTTGACACCCCCGAGGAGCGGCAGACGGCCTACGACATTGCCGCGCAGAGCATCGTACTCTTGGAGAATAACGGCATTCTGCCGTTAAAGGATACGAAGAACTTGCTGCTTACCGGTCCCAATGCCAACACGATGTGGGCCATGTGCGGCGACTACTCCTTCCCGGCCATGACCTACTTCTGGAAGAAAGTCACCGACGACCTGGACCATCCGCATACCATCACACTCCTGGAAGGAATGAAGGCCAGGCTGCCCGAGGGCGTCAACCTGCTGTATGAGCGCGGCTGCGACTGGACGGAGGAGATAGAGACGAAGTACAGCGAGCTGGGCGACGAGCGGGCCTGGGAGTACGAGATTCTGCACCGCAAGGTCGACGCCGGCGAGAAGGCCGACAAGGCCGAGGCTCTGCGCCTGGCCCGTCAGGCCGATGTCATCATCGCTGCCGTCGGCGAGAATGTGATGCTTTGCGGCGAGAACCGCGACCGTCAGGGGCTCCGTCTGCCTGGCCGTCAGGAGCAGTATGTCGAGGAGCTGCTGGCCACCGGCAAACCTGTCGTGTTAGTGGTGTTCGGCGGTCGTGCGCAGGTCATCTCCGGACTTGCCGAGCGTTGTGCCGCCGTCGTCCAGGCCTGGTATCCCGGCGAGGAGGGCGGCAATGCCGTTGCCGACATCCTCTTTGGCAACGTATCGCCGTCGGCCAAGCTATCCATCAGCTATCCCAATACGGAGGTCTACGAGCCGCTCTGCTATAATTACAGTGCAGGAAAAGACCCGCGTGTGCAGTGGCCCTTTGGCTACGGCCTGAGCTACACGACGTTTGAGTATGCGAACCTGCAGGCTGACGCTGAAGTGTCGACATCAGCACCGACGGTCAATCTGTCGTTCGAGGTGAAGAACACCGGCGAGATGGCTGCCGACGAAGTGGCGCAGGTCTATCTGTCGCCCACGGACAGCAGTCAGCACATCAGGCCCATCCAGTTGCAGGGCTTTGCCCGGGTGTCGCTGCAGCCGGGTGAGACAAAGACCGTGAAGATGCAGCTCCATACCGAGCAGTTCGGCTATTACGACCAGCGGCAGTGGCACGTCGCTCCTGGCAAATTCATAGTCAAGGTGGGGGCCTCGTCGGCAGACATCAAACTGCAGCAGGCGGTTGCCCTGACAGGAGAGACCGTCAGCAAGCCACTGCGCGAGCATTACTTCAGTCAGCAGAACAAGTAATCGACAAGACAATTAACCTATAAACAGACCAAGACTATGCGTAGAACAATGCTTTTGGCGATGCTTGCCTGCCTGACAGTCGTCGCTTTTGCCCAACGGACACCCACGATGGGCTGGAGTTCGTGGAACACATTCGCCCTCAACATCAACGAGGAACTCATTAAGGGTCAGGCTGATGCCATGCACCAGAACGGGTTGCAGCAGGCGGGCTATCTCTATGTGAACATCGACGACGGCTATTGGAACGGTCGCGGAGAGAACGGACATCTGCGTCTGAATACCAAACTGTTCCCGAACGGGATGCGCCCGTTGGTGGACTATATCCATAAGCTCGGCCTGAAGGCAGGCATCTACAGCGACGCCGGCGACAACACCTGCGGCTCGGCAGGCAAACATGCCTGGGGACTTGGCGTGGGCTTCGCTGGCCATGAGGAGCAGGACTGCAAACTCTACTTCATCGACTGGGACTTCGACTTCATCAAGGTCGACTACTGCGGCGGTATGCACATGCGACTCGACGAGCAGCAGCAGTACACGAAGATATCGAATGCCATCAAGAACTGCGGCAAGAAGGACGTCGTATTCAACATGTGCCGCTGGGCATTCCCGGGAACGTGGGGTGCCGACGTGGCCGACAGCTGGCGAACGACGGGCGACATCTACGATGCCTGGAAGAGCGTGAAAGGCATCCTGGCCGAGAACCTGTATCTCAGCGCCTTCTGTCACGACGGTCACTACAACGACATGGATATGCTTGAGGTAGGGCGCTCGATGTCGCAGACGGAGGACGAGACGCACTTCGGAATGTGGTGCATCATGTCGTCGCCGTTGCTCATCGGCTGCGATACACGCAACATCCGTCCCGAGTCGCTGAAACTGCTCTGCAACCGCGACCTCATTGCCCTGAACCAGGACCCGCTGCACCTGCAGGCATACGTGGCCGAGAAGCAGGGCGAGTGCTTCATCCTGGTGAAGGACATCAAGAAACTGAACGGCAATACCCGCGCCGTGGCCATCTATAACCCCAGCGATGAGGAACAGACCGTACGCCTCAACCCCGCAACCATCGACCTCGGCGGCGCTGTGCAGTACTATGACTGCTTTGCCCAGCAGGACTATCTATACGACATGAACACCATTCCCCTGAAGATTCCCGCTCACGGCACGAAGATTTATCGCGTGAAAGGTCAGAAGCGCCTGGAGCGCAAGGTCTATGAAGCCGAGGCGGCACTGCTGCCCGCCTATCAGGAGCTGCGCAACAATCAGGACGTGAAGTCGGGCAACTACACCGCCATCCCCGAGGCCAGCGGTGGCTATAAGGCCGGATGGCTCGGCGGTCGTGTGGGTAACGACATCCAGTGGAACGATGTTTATGTGCAGAAAGCCGGTACGCGCCGGATGACCATCACCTACTTCTGCGGCGAGGAGCGCACGATGGACCTCACGGTCAACGGCCAGCGCATAACCACACTGAAGACTGCTGCCGGCGACTGGAACCAGCCTGCCACCATTGCCGTCGACGTGAACCTCAAGAAGGGCCGCAACAGCATCCGACTGAGTAATGACAGCGCGTGGATGCCGGATATTGATAAAATGGTGCTGGAGTGATAGTTTGGAAATAGAAAAAAGTGTATAGAAATGATGAAGAGACTATTCTTTTGGATTGTTGTGGCTGGCCTGACAATGACAGCCACTGCCCAGCGGCTGACGTCGCCAAATAAGAAGTTGTCGGTGGAAGTGAATAACGGACAATGGATTATAGGCTTTCAGGGACAGCAGGTACTCACGATGAAAGGTGCTGAGACTTTTGGAGTACAGAAAATGGTAAAGGCCAAGAAGATAAAGGCCGACTACACGATGCTTGAAGGCAAGCGCAGTCACTGCACGAACGAGGCCAACGAGTATAGGGTGGGGCAGATGACGCTGCGACTCTATAACGACGGCATTGCCTACCGCTACGAACAGCCTGTCAAGGAGCAGGCGGCCTACGTCATTCCCGAGGGTATGAAGCGTTGGATGATGCAGTGGACGGACGGAGCCGAGAACTTCTACCCGCTGATGACGACATATAAGGTGAAGGCGCAACGCTCGTTCAGCGCGGTGTCGAAGGATGCCGACGGCAACTGCGTGCGCTGGAGTTTCCCGGTGTTGCTGGAAGCCTCCCCCGGCCCCTCCCAAGGAGGGGAGCCTTTGTTTGCACTGCTGACCGAGGCCAACATCGAGCGCGGACAGAGTGCGTCGAGCCTCTACAACGACGGCGAGGTCTACCGTGTGGTGCCCGACGAGGGCGAGAACAAAGCCCACTCACCTTGGCGCGTAGTCATCGTTGGTACGCTTGGCGACGTGGTGGAGTCGACGTTAGTGACCGACGTCAGCGAACCGTGCAAGCTGGAGGATACGAGCTGGATCAAGCCCGGCGTGGTCTCGTGGGTCTACTGGGCCTACAACCACGGATCGGACGACTATAACATCATCAAGAAGTATACCGACATGGCCGCCACGCTGAAGCTGCCCTACGTGCTGATTGATGCCGAGTGGGACCGTATGGGCGGCAACGGGCGGGCGGGCGAAGCCCGGGAGGGGGACGGCAAGACGGTGGAGGATGCCGTCAGCTACGCCAAGTCGAAGGGCGTGAAGCCGATGATATGGTACAACTCCAGCGTGGGCTGGGTTGACGGTGCACCGACGCCGAAGTTCCGCCTGAACAGGCCCGAAGACCGCGAGAAGGAGTTCGCCTGGTGCGAGAAAATCGGCGTGGCCGGCGTGAAAATCGACTTCTTCAGCGGCGAGAACCAGAAAAACATGGACTATTGCATCGACCTGATGGAGAGTGCCGCCCGGCACCACCTGCTCGTGAACTTCCACGGTGCTACCGTACCCCGTGGGTGGCAGCGCACGTATCCTAACCTGCTCTCGACGGAGGGCGTCTACGGTGCCGAGTGGTATAACAACGTGGGGACGTTCACCAAAGCGGCCGCCTCGCACAATGCCACGCTGCCCTTCACACGCAATGTCATCGGACCGATGGACTATACGCCCTGTGCCTTCAGTGACTCGCAGCATCCGCACATCACGAGCCATGCCCACGAGCTGGCGCTGACGGTGCTCTTCGAGAGCGGTCTGCAGCACTTGGCCGACCGTCCCGAGAGTTTCCTGGCCCAGCCGCAGGCCGTCCAGGATTTCCTTTCCAACCTGCCCGCCGCCTGGGACGAGACCCGCTTCGTTAGCGGCTATCCCGGCGAGAGCTGTGTGCTCGCCCGCCGCAGCGGCAAGACGTGGTACGTGGCCGGCATCAACGGCACCGACAACGAAATGACGCTCAACGTGCCCCTTGATTTCCTCAAGGGGAAATACACCGCCACGATGTTTGCCGACAGCGGCAGCAAGGACACCCCTTGGCGCATCGAAACCATACAAAAACTCCCCGCCACCGTTACTTGCCAGCCTCGGGGAGGTTTTATCTTCCGTATAGAATAACTTGGAACAGGGGGCAGTCATCGACTGCTCTCTGTCATTTAATCAGTTCTTCGACGGGTTTGTCGCTTTAATAATAAAATACTAAGTTTGCACACGAAACGCCAATTAATGCAGAAATGAAAATTATAACACTCCTTCGATATTCTTACCGGGTAATAGAGATTTTGTCCATACTCTCTATTACCACTGGTATTGTATCCATGGGGCTGAGCAGTCATGATAGCGCCGAAATGATAGGAAT
>CAMHIS010000136.1 GCA_946185285.1 uncultured Prevotellaceae bacterium | reverse complement strand
GCAGCCATGAGACGGACAACGTGCGCCACATGGGCGACGTGATGATGATGTACCAGCTGTTGCGCAAGGGCGGATTCCCTGACGACCACATCATCCTCGTCGTCGACAAAGCCACCGCTGCCGACAATAAATACATCATTCGTGCCGACGACAACGGACCCGACCTGATGGGCGGCACCGAAGGACTGCCCGCAGCCGTCATCGACTACGACAATGCCGACCTTAGCGCCCAGGACATCAGCAACATACTCCTGGGCGTCCAGACCAGCCGCACACCCACGGTGCTGCCTCGCAATGCCGGACAGAACGTGCTGCTGTTCTGGAGCGGACACGGTGGCACCCATACCTTTGAGTGGCGCAACGATGCCTTCTTCAACGGCTTCACCACCTCGCTGATGCAAACCACCGCCCAGACCATGCTCAGCAGCGACGCACCCACCTGCCGCAAACTGCTCGTGGTGGCAGAGCCGTGCTACGGCGAGAGCGTCCTCAGCGCACTGGAAGGCATACGTGGTGCCTTGGGCATCTGCGGTGCCAACAGCTACGAACAGTCGTGGGGCGACAACTGGAGTGCGAAGGGGGGATGGCTCTGCGACCGATTCTCGCTGAACTTCTACGACTGCCTCAACGACAATCCTGCCACCAACTACCACGACCTGTTCCTCTATCTGGCCAAACACACCATCGCCTCGCACGCCCGGATAGTCAATGCCAACCACTTCGGCAACCTCACGACGGCTAACCCCAGCGAGTTTATTATCTACGGTGAACATTGAACATTGAACATTATAATAATAAATAAATGAAACTATGAGAAAGTTAAATCTATGGATGCTGGCCGCCATTCTGACACTCTGCGGCCTCACCACTACGCTCACCTCGTGCAGCGACAGCAAGGATGAAGTCCAGGACAAGCTGACACCCGATGATGGCGGAAATGCCAATACGGGCTACAAGACCATCTTCCTGATTAGCGACATCCACGTGATGTCGCCGCAGCTGCTCGAACGCGAAGGGTCGGCCTACAGCAGCTATCTGAATTTTGACCCCAAGCTGCTGGAATATAGTGCCGATGTGCTGGAATCACTTGTCGACGAAGCCATAAAGCGCAAGCCTGACCTCGTCATCATACCTGGCGACCTGACCAAAGACGGCGAACTGGTGAGCCACCAGCTGGTGGCGAGCATCCTCACCCGTCTGCGCACAGCAGGAATACCGGTGATACTGGTGCCTGGCAATCACGACATAGACAATCCGGAGGGCTATTACTTCAACGGCGACGAGAAACGCTCGGCAGAGCGCACTTCGCCAGAGCAGTTCAAACAGCTCTATGCCGACTTCGGCTATAACCAGGCATACGCTACCGACCCAGCCTCGCTGTCGTTCGTCTGCGAGCCGCTGAAGGGACTGGTGCTGCTGTGCCTCGACACCAATCTGTATGAGGAGAACCTGTTTAAGGAGAAGGGTGCCGAGAAAGACTATAACCAGACCGCCGGCCGCATACGCCCCGCTACGCTGACCTGGGCGCTGGCAGAGGCCGACAAGGCACGCGCACAAGGCAAGCAGGTAGTGCTGGTGGAGCACCACAACATCGTGCAGCACCACGATGCCCAGGGTTCGATACAGAGCGAATACATTATACCGGACTATCAGAACATCAGTGAAAAGATGGGTAAGCACGGCGTACACCTGGCCTTCACCGGACATACCCACCTGCAGGACATTGCCGCCTACAAATACTATGATGCCCTGAAAGTGAAGACTGACAGTATCGTCGACGTGGCTACGGGGTCTACCGTGTCCTATCCCAACCCCTGGCGCGTCATCAGG
Organism: uncultured Prevotellaceae bacterium; assembly: GCA_946185285.1. GTDB lineage: Bacteria > Bacteroidota > Bacteroidia > Bacteroidales > Bacteroidaceae > Prevotella. The sequence goes on along the minus strand of CAMHIS010000136.1, from coordinate 4,715 downwards.
GTGAGCAACGACTTCACCCGCTGGGAGATCGCCACGGAATATATTAAGTCGATACCCCAGCTGGCTGACGTGCAGGGAACATGCTACAAGCGTCTCTACGACAACATCAACGGCGGACTGGAGTGGCACATCGACTATGCTTGGGACGACATTAAGTCATACCAGCAAAAGGGCTATTTGACCCTGCTGGGTTTGAATAAAGATTTCCTCCCGGAAAATGCGCATGAGCTGACGATGCTTATCAGCGAATACCTCGGCGACGACCTGTGTACGATGTTTATGATTCACAACGAGGGCAACGAGTGGCAACACCCGGAGTCGGCAACACTGGTAGAAAAGCTGAGAACCGACTTGCAGCTGCTGCTGCACGACCGGTCACAAGCTGTCGGCCAGCATGACATTACCACCAGTTTCATCGAGTCGCTCGCCGGAACCGTGTTCGACACACAGATTTCCCCGGGACTAAAGAGCATGCTCTCTGACAAAAACCAGATGAACGTGCCGTATAGGGAGAGCAGGATTGACGACATCAATACCGTGCTGCTCATAGAAAAATAAGCTCGCCATTACACATTATTTTATATATATAGTAATCGTCAACTAAAATGAAAAAGTATAATCTTTGGATGCTGGCCGCCATCCTGACCATCTGCGGCCTCACTACAGCGCTGACCGCATGTAGCGATAAAGACATCGACGCGAGTAGTCCTATCACCGGACAACCGGCTGACTTGGTGAACACCTGGTTCGACCACTACGCAAAGAAAGGCACGCTCGTCACAGAGAATGGCAATAAGCACTATTACGTAGGCGCCTTCGAGGTACTGACCTTCAATGAAGACGGCACCGGCACCTGCAGCAGATTCCTGTGCAACCGAGCCGGCGAACCCGTCGGTTTGTTCGGCGGTGAAGGCGACATCACCAACGGCCGCTTCACCTACACCGTAGGCAAAGACAGCATCATCACCATCACCCGCCTCGGCGACGGCGACGAGAGCCATCCGAAGGTGTGGACCGTGAAATACGGCGTTGACGGCATTCATGGCACCGACGGCACCGACAGCTACCTGCTGCAGACGGCCGATGCCGGATGGAAGAAATATATCGCCAATATGGAGGAGGAAATCCGTGGCGGCTCCAACGAGGGAGAACAGCCAAACTCTTTCCTTACCAACTGGGAAAACATCGAAACCGTCAGACTCAGCAACATCGCAGAAGAACAGTACACGCCCTGGAACGGCTCAGCCTATATGGACATCGGCCATGCCGTGCGCTTCGACATACATAAGAAAGAAGGCTGGGAGATGGCATTCTGCGAACTCAACAACCCCCACAACGAAGACTGCCGCATATTTGGACTCTACAACCGCTATACAGGCACCTTACGCGTGTTCAACTATATCAAGGACCCAGCCACAGCCGGCTATGGCAACGAGGCCGGCTTTATGCTCCAGGCACCGAGTTCGCCCGGCACCCCCCGCTATCCGCTCTACAACAGCATGGAGTACGCCATACCCGTCTGTCACGACTACAACAACCCTTCAACCTTTGACACCGGCGTAACACTGACCACCGGCACCTCGACCTACCACCCCTTCGAGACGCTCGTGTCGGCATACACCACGGCAACGTCGGTGAAGGCTGTCACTGCCGGATGGCATTGCACCGACATCGACCTCTCCGGCTATATGCCACCCTCGGTCAAGTGGACTGACCATACCGAAAGCAACTGGACGCTGATGAGCATCCGTCCGTGGTCGCGCGCAGAGAGCGACATGTTCCTCACGGGCGCGATTTCCGGCGGGCTGAATGGCGCTTTCGAAATGCCAGCGACGCGAGAAGAGACCACCGGCAACGCATCGCTCTCGAAATGTACGTCGTTCTTCGACTGCTTCTCAAACGTACTGAGCAATTCCGTCATAAACCTCGGCGGCGCATGGACTGCGCTGGCCTCGGTCAACAACCCGACGAAGGCAGCCAAAGGACTCATGTGGTCGGGAGCAGTCATCTCGTCGGTCATATCGGGAGTCAGCACGGCGCTGAACACCAGTGACGACTATTATGGCGAAAAGACCAGCACCGAGCAGGAGACACGCGGCAGCATCGACCTGACGTTCGATGCCAAGGTGAACCTGAACGGAGTCATCAAAAGCTGGAAGTCCGTCAACGACCGAGGCGTGTTCATCACCCCGGCGCTGTTGGCGGAGTCGAATCCTAATAAGACGGCACCCGACGGCACCGAGCCCGAGAAGAAGATGTATGTAGGAACAGGATGCTTCGGACTGGCCAAAGACCCTGTCGTCTATGTCTCCCAAGAGGACCTGCTGAGCACCAGCCCAAACATCCACCTTGTGAAAAGCGGCAGCAACTACACCGCACCCTCATGGCGCAAGGACAGTGTGCGACTGGTCAGCTTCGTAGACCCGCGAAGCGTCGAGGTGTGCCTCAATACCGACCTCTATACCGGAATCGACAGCGTCTTCGTCATGGTGACATACGGTGTCAACACAAGCCGTACCGTCGGCAATTCCGACTCCTATCGCAATATGCTGAAGCTCAAGCCCCGTCCCACCTTCTCGCTATTGCCTGGCAGTTTTTCAAACTATGACCTCACCCCAAAGTCACCTATCCATCTGTTTAGGATGTCGAAGGCTGCCGCCATCAAGAACGACCAGATAGCCAATTTCGTCCCTGACAGCGTTTCACTCAAGTTCCAGACAACATCCAAAGAGGAAATCCAAGTGCCGCTATATGGACAATTTGCTACCATACTCGACAGACAGTACATCCTCGACCCCCAGGTGTTCGTGCCCTACAGTACGGAGGATAAAAACACTACCGTCTATTCGCCGGTGATTCCCGACTTCGTGGTCAATGTCACCGTGTCGTTCAAGTGCAAAGAGCGTCCTAACGGCGTCGTGTTCGTCAAGCACTACATACCCCAGATAGAACTCATCACACATAAGCAGTTAAGAGAGACCTACTATCCTGCCCTGAAGAAATATGCTGAGGATGGCCAGAACAAGAGACCAATAGGAAAAGTGCATGACCAGACTATTAATGTGTACAACCCCAGCGCTGGCATCACACTGGCCAAGACACTTGACATTCTCAATGTATGCAATAATTATTAATAAGTAACTGACATTGAAAGCAAACAAAATGAAACACATATTCAGAAATTCACGCTTATTGCTCCTCGGCATAGCCATTGCTGCCACCACGATGTTCACCGCCTGTACCGACGATGACAAGAACAGCAATAACGACAACGGCGACAACCCGACCGCAGAAGTCATCACCTTCGATGACTTGGACTTCTTCCAGAACGCCATCATCGAGGTGGACTCCGTAGGCGACATGATGAACCGAAGCTACGGCGTGATTCTCGACGAGGCAGAACCAGAACACCTGTATATCGGTGTCGACAACCTGGCGCAGGCTCAGACCTTGTTTAGCCAGTGGCTCGCCCCCGACGTGCAGACCACGGCCGACATGCCCGCCAACGGTTCGCTGACCTGTCCGCTTACCGATAGGGAAGGCAATTCGCAGGGCACCATCTACTTCACCCCCGGCAACGGAGCCAGTGTGGCAGAGGTGACGGCCAGCGCCGACACCGGCCTGAAGCACTTCAACAAGATTACCTTCCTGTCGAACGATGCCTGGCCCACCAACGATGAGGACGAACCCGCATTCTTCCATGAAGGGGATATTATTACCTATTGGCTCGATTTGGACAAATTCCCCCAAAGAATTCAGGAATTTGGTATTTCAGACCGCGACAGGACACTCAATTTCGTCTGCATACGTCAGGCTTCCAAAGGCGTGAAACCCTTATTCTGTGCCATCTCCAACGACACATACTATAACCCGGCTAATGGAGTTGAAGAGACGAAATATTGCCCTAAGCCTGGCATAGCAAAGACCATTTCGAACATCCTTTCCCCGTCTTGGGACTTCTATGTCGCCTGTTTCAACAAAGCAGGCTGTGGTAAATTAGAAAAGGGCACGAAATACTGGATTAACGAGAACCACCTTACCTTTCTCGAACGTTTTTGGTCATACATTTATTACGAGTCCGGAGCTATCTACGGCGCGAAGCAGTGGGAGTTAAAGGCACATTATCTGTTTAAAATAGACTGGCTAGACGACAGTGCCTTAAGATGCCCACTGACTGCCACTGCCGGTAGTAACGGTGTTCGCGACGGCGAGGGATATGAAAGAGCTTTCGACAACAACACCCGTACGAAGTGGTGTTCGCATACAAACCAAAAGCAAAACGGGGCCTGGGTCGTGGAGTTCCAGGCAAAGGAGCTTATTAATCCCAAAGCCGTCAAGATAGTGACAGCTAACGATGCCGCAAAATACAAGGGGCGCAACCCTGGCAGATGGAGACTCCTTGCCAAGGGTGATCTCTCCGAGGAAAAATGGACATTCTTATGTGGAACCGGTGACATCTACCGAATGGCCAACATCAACTGCAAGGAATATTGGTTCACGATTTTACCCCAAAATCGCGACATCTATAAGTATTTCCGCCTGGAAATCCAAGAGAACCAAGGTGCTGATGTCTTGTCGGTCGCTGAGATAGGTTTCATACTTGATTAAAAACGTAACCATGGTGTGAGGTACAAATAATAAGGTTATGAAAAGGACATTCTTATGGATGACGGTCACCATTCTGACACTATGTGGCCTCTGTTCTGCGCTCACCG
>CAMHIS010000135.1 GCA_946185285.1 uncultured Prevotellaceae bacterium | reverse complement strand
CGATACACACCTGATGAACCTTGGCCGCTATCATCTCCGCCATGATGTCGTCCAAACCGTCGTTTTGCGCCTGCGCTGCTATCGTCAGCGCAAGGGCCGTCATCGTTGCAAGAATCTTTTTCATCTGATTGCTTTATGGGTTAAAAATCGGTGCAAAGATAGGCGAAAAAGTGGGTTGATGCACTCGTTTTCAGTTTACAAACGGTTTACAAACAACTTGTAAACTCAGTTTACAAGCAGTTTTCTGGGATTTTTCGTACCTTTGCAGCCGTTATGAGACATATAGCTGTTGTTCTATTGATGGCAATGCTGACCTCCTGCCTGTCGCAGCACGAGCGACAGGTGCAGATACTGGATCGGTTGATGGAGGCCACGGACAATTACGACGTGATGCCCAACGATTCCGACGCCCGCGCCGTGCTCTACTACATGGAGCGGCACGGGTCGCCCCTTGAGCTGCAGCAGGCTTGGCGCATGATGGCGAAGATGTACCGCCGCCACGGGGCACTGATATACGAGGGCTTCGCCTACGAGATGGCTGCCGACTGCGTGGACTCGCTGAGTGCCGACTTCGACCCGCGTGCCCTGGCCGAGATATGCTATGAGTGGAGCATCAACCGGCAGTTCTCCTTCGACGATGAGTTAGCTAAGCAAACGGCACGGCGAGGCATGAGGCTGGCACAGCTGGCTGGCGACACCTTGTTATATTATAGATGCATGGGCCAGGAAGCGAATGTGGCGCTGACGGTGAATGCCGATGTTCAATTCCTGCCTACCGCCTACCGCGCTTTCAGCGAACTGTGGCAGCGGGGACGGAAAGACTGGGCCGTTGATGCCTTCGCTCCCTACATGTCCTACCTCCTGAGCTACGACCGCAAGAATCTTGAAGCACTCATCAGCCATGCTGGTGGCACCGAGGCATTCTTCAATGGCAGCAAAGACGTGGGACCGTTCTTCGATATCAACGATGCCAGCTTAGCCGACTCGATGACGATGTGGATGCAGCGATACGAGCGGTACACCCGCGAGGATTTGGAGCATGTGGGGTCGTATGCCGCCATCGAATACTGGAAGCTGCGCGGCGACTACCACCTGCGACAGGGTGACTTCGACTCTGCCCACTATTACTACATGAAGCTCGACCACCCGTGGAACTACGTCCGTTTCTATGGCTACCGCAGGCTTTTCGACCTTTACGATAAATTCCCAGACCGCGACCCTGACTACCGCCAGCGTAGCTACTATACCAACCAGGCCGTTACCTATTACTTTGCCGTGAAGAAAGACCGCTTCCTGGAGAACGAGGACGAGTACCGGCAGCGCAATGTGCTCATCAATCACGAGCTGGAGCTGGAACATGAGCGCACCCTGTTCATTTGTGGACTGTTGCTGCTCTTGGCGGTCATTTCTTTTGCAGGTTACCACCTCTATAAGCTGCGGCGCGAACACCGCGAGACGCTGGAGCAGAACCGCGCGTATGCCGATATGCTCCACTCGCTGCGCAGTCAGATGAAGCGTGGAATACTCGACACCGACATCGCCCGCCGCTTCCACGACCTGTCTGCCCAGGATGCCCACCCGACGGCCGAGGAGTGGCAAGCCCTCCGCAACGAGATCGACCGCCAGCATCCTCAGCTCTTCCCCACCCTCCTGCAGCAGTATGCCGGGCACCAGCCCGACCAGACAATGACCGAGCAGGAGCGCCACGTCGTCGGCCTCATCGTCATCCGTTGCAGCCCCCTCCAGATGTCCGTCCTCATGGTCTGCACCAAGAGTAACGTCAGCAACCTGCGCCGCCGCCTCTACCACAAGCTGACGGGAAAAGACGGCAGCGGCACCGACCTCGACAAGTACGTCGCAGCCCTGTGCGAGTAGAGTTGCACATCATTTCTTTGGATTCCTATTAAACTGCCAAGCCACGCGGAGCATGACGTAGTTGGGGATGACGCGGTACCAGGTCTCGGTGCGGCCCTGGGCGTTCACCTCGTAGGTGGTGTTGCTGAGCTGGTGCAGCAGGTCGTGGCCTTCGAGGGTCAGCTTCACCTTGCCGTGGAGGATGGGCTGGGTGACGGAGGCGTTGAGCACAAACTCGTCCTTGTTCATGGCATCGCTGCCGTAGCCGCGACGGCTCAACATCATGCCGTCGATATTCAAGGTGGTGTTCCACGTCGGGATGGTCTGCATGGCATTTACGCCGTAGCGGAAATCGAAGGCACTGATATTGCTGAACGTCGAACGGTGTCCCCACGTGCGCCGCCACAGCAGGTCGCCGAGAAGACTCACCTTCGTGTTCTTCGCCTTGTAACTCAGTTTCAGGTTCTCGCTGAGGTTCACGGTCTCCACCTTGTTCAGCTGTGCATCGGTCATGCCGTTCACAGAGGCATAATCGACGGAGTGCCACACGTCGCAGCCCGTGCCGCTGTCTATCCACCACTTCTGGTTCTTGCTCAGCGAGAAGGTCATGTTATAAGACGTGTTCCACGACCAGTTGCCCTCCACGTTCTCGGGGCGGTAGGTGTAGGCGCTGGTCTGCTCGTCGTAGGTAAAACCCTGCGCCACGGAGCGGATATGATAGACGTAGCGCGACTCGATGCGTGAACCTGTCAAGCCCGTGCGACGGCTTGCCAGATTGGGCGACCACGTGATGCTGGCGTTCACGCGGCGGTTGTTCTTCAGCGACGGATTGCCCTCCATGATGCTGAGTGCGTTGCGGGCATCGCGGTAGGGCATCAGGTTCATCAGCCCCGGCGTGGATGTGGTCATGCCTACACGCAGCGACCAGACCTTGTGCTTCAGATGCAGTGAGGGATTCACAGTAAAGAGGTTGTGACGGGCGAGGGTGTCGATGGCTCCCCGCTCGTAGTCGAGCCTTTCGTGCTGTGCATAGACGGGCAGGCTCAGTGTCACGTCAACGGGGAAGTGCTCCGTCTTGTTCCATTTCAGGGCCACGGTACACTCGTTCTCCTGTTGTTGCAGACGGCTACGGGTGCTGTTCTCCGTGTCATAGACGCTGCGGAGCAGGTCGCGGTTCGAGGGCAGCAGGTCGATGGCGGTGCTGTTTTGGAGTCCCCATCCGGCCAGATTGTTGAGTATGTATAATTGATCGTCCGAGTGATTGCCTGTGAGCGAATAGCGTTCGGTGAGGTATATGTGTAACTGTTTCCAAAGACGGTGGTCGTAGGAGAGGCTGGGTTCGAACTTATAGTCCGTTGTATGATAGTCCCTGTATTCGTGGCGAAAGGCGGGGGAGACGGATGGCAGCGCTGATTCGGCATAGGTGACCTGCTGGCGGTTGAAGTCTTTTCGGTCAGAGCGATTCCAGTAGGTTGTCAGTCTGCCTTCAACCAGCTTGGGAACGGCTTGAAAGCGGGCGTTGAATATATCGACGCCATAGAGCCTCTCTTTGCCGAGGCCCTGGGTCAGCTGTGTAGCCGTAGGACGCAAATCGTCCCATTGGCGCAGATGCTCAAGTAGGGTGTTGTCCGTCTCGCGGTAGTAAATGTTCGGGTGACTTTCGAAGACGAAGGGCAACCAATGAAAGTAACATTGAGCCTGAAATGCCGTGATCTTCTTTCTGGCGTTGCGCATATTCTGTGAGAAAGCCGTGCCTGCAGGCAGGAAGCGCTCGCGATAGGTGTCTGCTTCGTCAGTGTCGTCTATATGGTCGAAATCGATGTCCACGTTTAAGGCAATGCGTGGAAAAGCAGGGAACACGTCCCATTTCTTCGTCGATTGGTAATCGATGGCCACGCCCGCCGCCTTGCGCGTTGAAAGCCTGTTTTGGTTGCCCATTACGACGCCTTGTCCGGGAAACCATCCCCGCCCACCGGCAGAGCCTCGGTTGGCATCGTTGATGTTGTTCAGGTTGGCATACCCGCACATCGCCAGCGTCTTGGTGAGCAGTAGCCCGAAGGCCTTGGCCTGATAGCGTTTGTGTGTGCCGTCCGACAGTTCGGCATTGGCTATCACACCCACGGAGTATTCGTCCTTCAGGTTCACATCCATCACGTATTCCGGGTTCTCATCCTTGATGCCTTTCAAAGCCGAGTAGAGCGACTGCCGCTCGAACACTTTCAGCTCCTTCACGGTGAAGTAAGGCAGATTCTCCATGAGCACGCTACTGTTGCCTCTGAACAGCTTGCGCGAGTTAAGCGTCAGCTCGTCAATCTTCCGCCCGTTGATGAATATCTCGCCCGCATCGGTCATCCGTGCGCCGGGCAGCTGCTCTATCAGGTGTTGCAGCATCGACCCTTCGGGTAGTTGGAACGCCGTGGCATCATAGACCAGCGTGTCGCCGCGCATCTTCACCTTGATGCGCGTGGCCTTCACCACCACCTCCTGCAGCCCCACGGTCTTCATGATGGACTTCTTCATGTTCACCATCGGCACCGCGAGCGTCTTCTCCTTGTAACCATCGGGAACGCTCACCTTCGCCCAGCCGTCTTCGTAGCCGTCTTTCTGCACACGGATGATGTAGTTCGCGGCCTGTCGCGGCACGTCGATGTAAAAGACGGTGGAGATGTGCATTTCGTCGTTGCCCAGTTCATAGACTTTCGGCTGGCACTCCACCGCCGTACTGTCGGCCCGCATCAGCGTGACCGTGCAGTTGAACAGTCCGCGCTCCAAGAACGAGTCCTGTATGCTGCCTTGCAGCGTTATGTTATCTTGTGCTCCTGCCGTCAATGAGGCGAGCACGAGGATGAGGGTGATGAGTTGTCTTTTGTCCATACATTCGTTTTTTGGGTGCAAAAGTATGGGAAAATGCTTCAAAACGTTCTTTTTTGAGTTTTCAATGGGTTTTCAATTGATTTGAAAACTCAGTTCACACGCTTTTTACGTGGCTTTTTAGTAATTTTGCGGCCAAAAACAAACGATCATGACGAAAAGACTCTTTCTGTGCCTCACGCTGCTTGTCACTTTGTCTTGTGCCTGCCAGTCGGAACATGAGCGGCAGACGGAACAGTTGCACGAGCTTCTGGATGCCTGCGAACGGTACGACACCATGCCCAACGACTCCCTTGCGCGGGCGGTCCTCTACTATATGGAGCGGCACGGCTCACCCGCAGAACAACAACAGGCATGGCGCATGATGGCGAAGATGTATAAGCGGCACGGCTCCCTCTTCGGCGAAGACTTCGCCTACCAGATGGCTATTGACTGCGTGGACTCCACCAGTACCGACTTCGACACGCTGGCCGTGGCTGAAATCCTCAGCGAGTGGTGCATCAACCAATCGTACTCTACGGACTATGACTATCGGCAAATTGCCGACAGCGCCAAGACATTAGCAAAGGCTGCCGGCGACTCAGTGGCTTATTACCGGTACATGAGCTTAGGAGCACTTGTCTCAATGAACACCTTCTACAGGACGCAACCGCATCCCGACTATGACTCATTCAAGCAATCGCTGTCTGATGCCGAAACAGCATCTAAGAAACTCTGGCAGATGGGGCATAAGGACTTGTCAGTCGATGCGTTCTTCCCCATTATTGCATTCTACAATAATGGCTCCAAGCCTGATTCCATTGCCAAGTGGCTCGACCGCTACGCCCGCTATACCCATCAGGACATTCGTCATGCTGAGTCACTGGCCGCCGTGGAGTACTTCCTGCAAAAAGGTGATTATTTCAAGTATCAGGAGCAGATAGACTCCGCACTCTTCTATTATCAGAAACTCGTCGACCAATCGAAGTACTATGTCAAGGGCATCGGCTACGGGCGCATATACAACATGTACGAGATGTTCAGCCAGAAGGACTCCACATATAAGTACCGCATCCTTTACAACAACTTATATGTTCACAACTATTTCAAGGTGCAGAAAGACAAGTTCCTGGAAAACGAGGACGAATGGAGGCAACGGAATGAGTTCATCACGAACGAGCTGGAATTGCAGCGCAGGAGCACAACACTCTTCTACGTCTTGGTAATAGTCCTGCTGATCTGTGCATTCATGGTCTACCTTTATTTCATGCTCAGGGCGCACCATCGCGAGACCTTGGAACAAAACCGCGAATATGCCGACACCATCCGCTCACTCAGGAGTCAGACGAAGAACGACATCCTCGACACCGACATCGCCCGCCGCTTCCACGACCTGTCTGCCCAGGACGCCCACCCCACGGCCGAGGATTGGCAGGCACTCCGCACCGAGATTGACCGCCAGCATCCTCAGCTCTTCGCCACCCTGCAGCAGCAGTATGCCGAGCACCAGCCCGACCAGACAATGACCGAGCAGGAGCGCCACGTCGTCGGCCTCATCGTCATCCGTTGCAGCCCCCTCCAGATGTCCGTCCTCCTCGTCACCTCCAAGCCAAACGTCAGCAACTTGCGCCGCCGCCTCTACCACAAGCTGACGGGAAGAGACGGCAGCGGCACCGACCTTGACAAGTACGTCGCCGCCCTGTGCGAGTAGAGATAGCTCGAAAGCAGAGTGTCCGCGGGTGGTTGGTATAATCTTTTGCAGGAAAATTCTGGAGGGCGCATCGCTGCGGCCTCCAGAATAACCCGGGTACTACTCATTTTGTTTTATAATTACTTTACTAACTTTTCCTTTGCGT
>CAMHIS010000134.1 GCA_946185285.1 uncultured Prevotellaceae bacterium | reverse complement strand
GTAATAAAGTGGAGAAATAAATGATAAACCTTTCAGAACTTAACAGTTTCCCCGGTCAGGACAGCTCGCTGGCTCTGCTGAAGGAAATCGCCCAGAAGTATTGCCCTGAAAGGCTACGGGTAGGCGAGCTTAGCTCGGGAATGGAATGGCAAGACGCCCGACGGCAAGTTTTGCCCGACGACAAGCTGCTGTCGGCAGGCCAATGGCTGGGCGAGCCCCTGAACCTCGATGCGCTCAAGGCGGGATTCGAGCAGTTGCTGGCGGGCGGCAGCGGATTCGAGGAGCTGCCCTACATCGGCGACACCGAAGCCGCCACGCCCCGGACACTCCCGCAGGAGGACGGCTTCGGCATAGGCATCCCCGAGACGCAGAAACTCAGAGACCTGCACTACGAAGAGGCCGACACGCTGAACTCGGAGCAGATCAAGAAGGACTTCCCCGTGCTGAACCAGCAGGTGAACGGTCACGACCTGGTATGGCTCGACAACGGTGCTACGACGCAGAAGCCCATCCAGGTAATCGACAAGATTTCGGATTACTACAAGACGTATAATTCGAACATCCACCGCGGGGCCCACACGCTGGCCGCCCGTGCCACCGATGCCTACGAGGAGGCCCGCGAAAAGGTGCAGCGGTTCATCAATGCCGCCACCAGCGAGGAAATCATCTTCGTGCGCGGCACCACCGAGGGCATCAACCTGGTGGCACAGACCTACGGACGGCAATATCTCACGCCGGGCGACGAAGTCATCGTGTCGGAACTGGACCATCATGCCAACATCGTGCCCTGGCAGCGCGTCTGCCAAGAGCGGGGCGCCACGCTGAGGGCCATCCCCACCGACCAGAACGGCGACCTGATTCTCTCGGAATTGGAACGGCTCATCGGTCCGCGCACGCGCTTCATCTCCGTCGGTCATGTGAATAATACGTTTGGCACCATCAACGACGTGCGGCGCATCATCGACATCGCCCACTCGCACCAGATTCCGGTGCTGATAGACGGGGCACAGTCGATAGCCCACACGCCCGTCGACGTGCAGCAGCTGGGTGCCGACTTCTTCGTGTTCAGTGGCCACAAGATCTACGGTCCCAACGGCATCGGCGTGGTCTATGGGCGCAAGGAACTGCTCGACAAGATGCAGCCCTGGCAGGGCGGCGGCAACATGATCAAGGACGTCACCATCGAGCGCACGGAATACAATGTGCCGCCGGCACGCTTCGAGGCTGGCACGCCCAACGTGGCCGATGCCATCGGACTCGGTGCAGCCCTCGACTACGTGAGCCGTCTCGGCATACGCAACATAGAGCACCACGAGCACCAACTGACGGAATACGCCCGCGAACAACTGGGGCAGATTCCCGGACTGACGCTCATCGGCAATCCAAGGCAGCGCGTCTCGGTGGTTAGCTTCGTGCTCGACGGCATCCCCGTGCCCGAGGTGGGCACCCTGCTCGACAAGGAAGGCATTGCCGTGCGTGCCGGTCACCACTGTGCGCAGCCCGCCCTGCGTGCCCTCGGCTACGAGATGAGCGTGCGCCCCACTTTCGCCCTCTACAACACCCGTGACGACGTGGATAAATTAGTGATAGCAGTCAAGAAAATAATAGGCAGATAAAGAATATGGCAAAGATTACAGTCAACGGCGAGGTGCAGGAGGTGCAGCCCGGCCTCAGCCTCACAGAACTTATCAAGCAGAACAATGTGGAACAGCCCGAAATGGTTTCGGTGCAAGTGAACGACGACTTCGTGGACCGCACGGAGTGGGACGCGCTGGAGATAAAAGAAGGCGACGTGGTAGATTTCCTGTACTTCATGGGAGGAGGCAGGCTAAGTGAAGAGTGAAGAATGAAGAGTGAAGAACCAACGGTCGCTGGCCGAAGGGAAAAGCAATTTGCTACCGTATGAGTGTTATGATAGATTTTACAGAAGAACAGATACAGCGCTATTCGCGGCATATACTGCTGCAAGACGTGGGTGTCGAGGGACAGGAGAAAATCTTGAACGCCCGCGTGCTGGTGGTGGGAGCAGGAGGACTCGGTGCCCCCGTATCGCTCTACCTCGCCGCTGCCGGCATCGGGCGCATCGGCATCATCGATGCCGACGTGGTGGACCTGAGCAACCTGCAGCGGCAGGTCATCCATTTCACGAAGGATGTGGGCCGGCCGAAGGTGGAGAGTGCCAAGGAGAAAATCCAGGCCATCAACCCCGACGTCGCGGTGGACACCTACTACGAGTTCCTCGACTCCACGAATGCCCTCGACATCATCAAGGAGTACGACTTCATCGTGGACGGCACCGACAACTTCCCCGTGAAGTTCCTCATCAACGATGCGTGTGTCATGGCGGGCAAGCCGTTCTCTCATGGCGGCATCCTGCGCTTCAACGGTCAGACGTTCACCCATCTGCCCAGCACGGCGTGCTACCGCTGCATGTTCAAGGAGCCGCCACCCGCCGGAGCCGTGCCCACCTGTTCGCAGGCGGGGGTGCTCGGAGCCATCGCCGGCATGCTGGGCACCATCCAGGCTGCCGAGACGCTGAAGTATTTCACCGGCGTAGGCGAATTGCTCACCAACCGTCTGCTCACCTTCGAAGCCAAGTCAATGCAGTTCCGCACCATACCCGTCCGTCATCGCGACACATGCCCCGTCTGCGGCAGCCACCCCACTATCGACCATCTGATAGACTACGAACAGGCGGCATGCGACCTGAAATCAATGCATAATGCTTAATGCATAATGCATAATTGGCTGCGCACGAAAAGATTAAGCATTAAGAATTAAGCATTATGAAGATTCCACAAATTGTTATTGATGAAATGATTGCCCAGGCCCAGAAGGACGCACCCTGCGAATCGTGCGGCTACCTGCTGGGACAGGGCGACGCCGTCACCGAGAACTACTGGATGGAAAACGTCGACCACTCGCCAGAGCATTTCGCCTTTGCGCCCCGCGACCAGTTTGCAGCACTGAAGTATGCACGCAGCCGGGGCCTGAAGATTCTGGCCAACTGGCACAGCCACCCGGCATCGCCCTCACGCCCCTCAGCTGAAGACCTCCGGCTGGCCAACGACCCCACTATCCGCTATGCCATCCTCTCGCTCCACGAGGGCATCCACCTCAACTCGTTTGCCATCAGGGGAGGCGAAGTGGTGGACAAGCAGGTGCATTATGAGTTGAGAGTTTAGAGTCAAAAATGCCGAAGGTATCGCGAGCGACAGCGAGAACGAAGTGGCAATTAAGAATTGTCGCCTGCGACGATTATGAATTATAAATGAAGAAATGAACAGTTTTATCCTGGCCGACAGACAAGACCTGACGCGCTTTGCCATCGAGAGCATCATAAGGCGAGACAGCCGCAACACCGTCTACACCGCTTCCGACAAGGCACGCCTGACGGAGCTGCTCGCCGCGCACGAGCACTCGGTGGTGGTGCTCGACTATGCCCTGTTCGACTTCATCTCTGAAGACCAGCTACTCACCACGAGCGAGCGGTTCTCCGAGACCCGATGGCTGCTGCTCAGCGACAGCCTCACGCCAGCGTTTCTCTCCCGCATGCTCTATGCCTCGCCCGCCTTCAGCGTCGTCTTCAAGAACAGCCCGCTCCCAGAGATACGCAGCGCCCTCGGCCAGACCGCCCGCGGAGCCCGATACATCAGCCAGCAAGCCATGGAGATCATGCTTACGCGTCCCGCCGAAGACGCAGATACCGACACACTGACCACCACCGAGACCGAGATACTGCGCGCCGTGGCCATGGGCAAGACCACCAGCGAGATAGCTGCCGAGCGCTTCTCGAGCATCCACACCGTCAATACCCACAAGAAAAACATCTTCCGCAAGCTGCATGTCAACACCGCCTACGAAGCCACCAAATATGCTGTGCGCTCAGGACTTGTCGACCCGTCGGAATTTTACATATAACCCTTCGTAATTGATAATTGACAATTGATAATTATGCAAATCATAAAGTTCAATGTTCAATGTTCAAAGTTCAAAGAACAAATTATCATTTAGCGAAGCGTCATTTCTCATTTCTTATTTCTCTTTTAGCGAAGAGACATTATGACAAGACTGTATATTATAATAGGTATAATCCTGCTTGCAGGCAGCCCTGTAAAGGCAAACAGACTGGAAGAAGAAAACGATACGTCGAAAGTTGAGACGCTGAAGGGCAAACAACTTAACGAGGTGACGGTGTCGGCGCATCGTGCCGGCAGGGTGAAGAGCACGGGCATTGGCAACACGGAGATGATTAATGCCAATGAGTTGCTGCGCGCCGCATGCTGTAATCTGGGTGAAAGTTTTACCACCAACCCGTCGGTTGATGTAAACTATGCTGATGCGGCCACAGGTGCGCAACAGATAAAGCTGTTGGGGCTCAGCGGCACCTATGTGCAGATGCTTACAGAGAATATTCCAAACTACCGCGGAGCAGCCGCTCCCTTTTCCTTGGGTTATATCCCAGGACCGTGGATGCAAAGCATACAGGTGTCTAAAGGAGCCTCGTCTGTAAAGAACGGCTATGAAAGCATCACGGGGCAGATCAACGTAGAGTTCAAGAAACCGCAGGCAACACCTTTCGCAGATGCCAACCTCTATTTTTACAGCAAAGGCAAGCTGGAGGCGAACATGGGAGCCAATCTGCACCTGAGTAAACGCTGGCGGACAGCCCTGCTCGCACATTACGAGATACTCGACAAGGCACACGATGACAACGGCGACGGATTCGCAGACTTGCCAAAGGTTCGTCAGGGTGCCCTGCAGAGCCGATGGGCATGGATGGGCGACCACTATGTGTTTCAGGCCTCTGTCAAAGGACTCAAGGAGCATCGTAAGGGCGGACAGACAGGGCATCATGCCAAGGCCGAGCATCCCTATCTGATTGACATCACCAACGAACGCTACGAGGCTTTCACCAAGAATGCCTACATATTCGACAAAGAGCGCGCCACCAACATTGCCCTGATCCTGAGCGGATCGCTTCACCACGAGAATGCAGGATACGGCCACAAGCTCTACAACGCAGACCAGCGCAACGGCTACGCCTCGCTGATGTTTGAGAGCGACTTTGGCGAGCATCACAATCTCTCGGTGGGCGCAAGTCTTAACCACGACTATTACGACCAGCGATACAGGCTTACCAACCACGGGACAGAACAACAGCAGCGCGACGACGAAACCACCCCCGGCATCTACGCGCAATACACTTTCAAGCTGGGCGAGAAACTCACCCTCATGGGAGGCCTTCGCTGGGACCACAGCAACATCTATGGCAGTTTCGTCACTCCGCGAGCCCACCTGAAATATTCCCCCAATGAGGCAGTCACCCTCCGCGCCTCAGCAGGCAAAGGCTATCGCACCAACCATGTGCTGGCCGAAAACAACTTTCTCCTTGCCAGCGGACGACAGGTTATCGTCGATGAAGACCTTGACCAGGAGGCTGCATGGAACTACGGCATCAGTGCCAGCAGCAACATCCCCGTCGGCGAGAAAACACTCGAGCTCAGCGCAGAGTATTACTTCACCAACTTCCAGCACCAGCTTCTGGTCGATCTCGACAGCGACCCCCATGCCGTTCACTTCACCAATCTGCAGGGCGACAGCTATTCGCACACCTGGCAGCTGGAGGCCACCTACCCGTTCTTCCAAGGATTCACACTCACAGCCACCTATCGCCGCACCAACGTAAAAAGCACCTATGGCGGAGTGCTCCGCGAGAAGCCACTCACCAACAAATACAAAGGCCTGCTGACAGCCTCCTACAAGCCTGGACTGGGAAAATGGCAGTTCGACGCCACCCTGCAACTCAACGGCGGAGGACGGCTGCCCGATGCCTACACCACAGACGGCGGCACACCCTCGTGGGACAACACCTATAAAGGCTATGAGCAGCTGAGCGCCCAGGTGACCCGTTTCTTCCGTTTCTGGAGTATCTATGCCGGAGGCGAGAACCTCACGGTTTTCAAGCAGAAAGCCCCCATCATCGGAGCCAACGACCCCTGGGGACAGGACTTCGACTCCACCATGATCTGGGGCCCAGTCCACGGAGCAGTCTTTTACATCGGCGTACGCCTGAATTGGAATAAAATATAGTTAGTATTAACCCATTAAACCATTTTAAAAAGATGAGAACAAAAACATTATTCATTGCGCTGGCAGTAACCCTGGCCTGCAGCGCCAAGGACATCAAAACCGTAGTGCTCAACACTGCACCGGAAATGCATTGTTCTAGTTGTGAAAACAAGATCAAGTCAAACATCCGTTTTGAAAAGGGAGTGAAGAACATCGAGACCAGCCTGGCCGACAAAACAGTAACCGTCACCTACGATGCCGACAAGACTGATGTTGATAAAATCATCGAGGGTTTCAAGAAGATTGATTATGTGGCAACAATAGCCACACCACAGGCAGAGGGTGCTCCCCTGGCAGAACAGAAGAAGGGTGGCTGCTGCGGCAGTGATGGTTGCAAGTGCGGTTCAGCTAAAAAGCCAGAACAGGCCAAAGCTAAGTCTGCAGAGAAGAAAGGATGTTGTTGCGGTTCAAAGAAAGCAAATCCGGAAACAGCAGCCAACGATGGTTCTGTAATTAACGTGAGTTCGACGAAAGATAACAGACTGTAAAATTGCTGATTATCGAAAT
>CAMHIS010000133.1 GCA_946185285.1 uncultured Prevotellaceae bacterium | reverse complement strand
GGATAGGGATAGAAATAGTCGTCCATGTGGATGCCGTCGACATCGTAGCGGGTGACGATGTCACGGGCCACCTCGCAGATGTAGTCACGGTTCTCCGGGATGCCGGGGTTCAGGATGGTCAGCCCGTCGTAGTCGAAGCAGTTCTGGGGCTTGCGCACCTGTATATGGTTGGAAGCCAGCATCTTGGTGTTTTTCGTCCGGGCGCGGTAGGGGTTGATCCAGGCGTGCAGCTCCATGCCTCGGGCGTGGCACTGCTTGATCATCCACTCGAGCGGGTCCCAGTATGGCGACGGTGCCTTGCCCTGCTGTCCGGTCAGGAAGCGGCTCCACGGCTCCAGATTACTCTTGTAGAGGGCATCGCACTCCGGTCGCACCTGGAAGATGATGACGTTGACACCGTCCTTCCAAAGCTCGTCCAACTGGTAGATGAGCGTCTGCTGCATCTTTGCCGTTCCCATGCCCTGGAACTGTCCGTTCACACACTGTATCCATGCGCCACGCATCTCACGCTTCGGCAGCTGTGCCCAGGCGCCAACAGCCACGAGGGCCGCTAATAATAATAGGTATAGTCTTCTCATAACTGCTGTTATTATTCAAAGAGTTTCGGTTTGTTCCTGCGAGCCTCGTCGAGCGAGACCAGCTGTTGCTGTTCCTGACTGTAGTCCTGACGCAGGTGCTCATACTTCTCACTTAGTTCATGCTCCACGGTCGCTTCGTCGTTCATCAGGCGGGCGGCCACCAACGCGTTCTGCGAGGCATCCTTCATCCAGACCACGGGACCGCCATAGACGGGGGCAATCTTCAGGGCCACGTGCAGCTCGCTGGTCGTGGCTCCGCCAATCATAATGGGGATGTTCAGTCCGGCACGCTTCAGCTCTGTTGCTACGTTCACCATCTCCTCAAGGCTCGGCGTGATGAGTCCCGAGAGTCCTATCATGTCGACTTTTTCCTCGATGGCCTTCTGTACGATTTGTTCTGCCGGCACCATCACGCCCATATCTACGACCTCGTAGCCGTTGCAGGCCATGACCACCGCCACGATGTTCTTGCCGATGTCGTGGACGTCGCCCTTGACCGTGGCCAAGAGCACCTTTCCAGCCTTGGCAGAGCCGCTGCCAGCGTTCTCAGCGTCGATATAGGGCTGCAGTATGCTGACAGCCTGCTTCATGGTGCGGGCGGTCTTCACTACCTGAGGCAGAAACATCTTGCCCTCGCCGAAGAGCTGTCCCACGCGGTTCATGCCTGCCATCAGCGGGCCCTCGATGATGTCAACAGCTCTGGGGTATTTCTCCAAGGCTTCTTTCAGGTCAGCCTCCAGGTGGTCGCCGATGCCGCGGACCAAAGCATTGGACAAACGTTCCTCAAGGGCCTCCCCAAGCCCCTCCAAAGGAGGGGATGTTTGAATAGATGAAGAGGCGGTATTATGCATCACGCCCCCCCCTCCTTCGGAGGGGCTTGGGGAGGCTTTTTGCGAGAATTCTATTAGCCTGTCAGCCGCCCCTTTCTTACGATTCAGCACCACGTCCTCGATAATCTCCAGCAGGTCGGCGGGAATGTCACTATAGGTCACTTTTGTCGCGGGGTTCACGATAGCAAAGTCCATACCGGCCTGGATGGCGTGGTAGAGGAAGACGGCGTGCATGGCCTCGCGTATGTAGTTGTTGCCTCGGAACGAGAACGACAGATTGCTGACGCCTCCGCTGATGTGGGCACCCGGCAGGTTCTGACGTATCCAGCGCGTGGCGCGGGTGAAGTCGGCAGCGTAGGCATCGTGCTCCTCCATGCCAGTGGCTACGGCCAGTATATTGGGGTCGAAGATAATATCAAAGGGATTCATGCCAACCCTCTCTGTCAGTAGCTGATAGGCACGGCCAGCAATCTCTATGCGTCGCTCGTAGGTAGTAGCCTGACCTTGCTCGTCGAAACACATGACCACCACGGCAGCACCATAGCGCATACAGTCGCGGGCATGGCTCAGGAAAACCTCCTCACCCTCTTTCAGCGAGATGCTGTTGACGATGGATTTTCCCTGCACACACTGCAGTCCAGCGGTGATTACCTCCCACTTCGAGGAGTCAATCATCACCGGCACACGGGCTATGTCAGGCTCTGAGGCTATCAGGTTGAGAAAGGTAACCATTTCCTGACGGGCGTCGAGCAGACCGTCGTCCATGTTGATATCAATAACCAAGGCACCGTCCTGCACCTGTTTGCGGGCAATGCTGATAGCCTCGTCGTAGTTTTTCTCCTTGATAAGCCGCAGGAACTTCCGCGAGCCGGCCACATTACACCGCTCGCCGACGTTGATGAACTTTCCGCCTTCAAGCAATTCCAAGCCAGAGAGCCATAAGGTATCAGGCTTCTTGACTGGCACATGCGGAGCCGTGCCTTCGGCCAGAGGGACATATTTGGCAATAAACTCATCGGTCGTACCACAACAGCCGCCAATGATATTGACCAGCCCCTCGTCGATAAGCTCACCGATCTGAGGCGCCATCGTCTCGGCCGTCTCGTCGTAAAGGCCCATGGAGTTGGGCAGTCCGGCATTGGGATAGCAGGAAATATAATAAGGTGCGCGCCGAGCCAGTTCCTTCAAGAACGGCTTCATCTGCCGGGCACCGAATGAGCAGTTCAGTCCGATGGAGAAAATGGGATAGGTAGAGACGCTGGCCAAATAGGCGTCGAGTGTCTGTCCTGAGAGCGTGCGGCCTGCCAGGTCGCTGACGGTAACACTGAGCATGATGGGCAGCTCGACGCCCCGCTGGCGCATGGCGGTCATGGCGGCATCGACGGCACACTTGGAGTTCAGCGAGTCGAAGATGGTCTCAATGAGCAGGGCGTCTACCCCACCCTCGATGAGCGCGTCCATCTGCTCCAAGTATGCCTCGAACAGCTGGCCATAGGTCAAGTCGCGACGGGCTGGATTGCTCACGTCGGGCGACATGGAGCAGGTCTTGTTAGTAGGGCCTACAGAGCCTGCCACGAAGCGGGGCTTCACAGACGAGGAGAACTCGTCGGCGCACTGGCGGGCCAGGCGGGCACCTGCCAATGCCATCTCGCGGGCACGACTGGCCATGCCGTAGTCGGCCTGACTGATGCGCTGCGAACTGAACGTGTTGGTCTCGATGATGTCTGCCCCTGCACGGAGGTAGCGACGGTGGATATCCTGTATCACGTCGGGGCGGGTCAGGCTCAGCACGTCGTTGTTGCCGCGCATCTGACCGCTGAACAGGCGGAACTCCCCGCGGAAGTCTTCTTCCTTCAGGTCGTAGGTCTGAATCATGGTGCCCATAGCACCGTCCAGTACCAGCACACGTTCCTTGATAATATCTTGTAGTCTCATTTAGTAGTGTTTGATTGCACGGTCCATTTCGCGCCGGTCTTCCTTTGCCTTCAGCGTCTGCCGCTTGTCGAAAGCCTTCTTACCCTTGCACAGTGCGATGTCCATCTTGGCACGGCCGTGCTCGTCGAGGAACACCAGCAGGGGCACGATGGTATAGCCCGTCTGCTTCGTAGCACTCTGCAGCTTACGGATCTCGCGCTTCGTCAGCAGCAGCTTGCGGTCGCGCTTCATATCATGGTTGTTGTACGACCCGTAGAAATAGGGCGACACGCTCATGCCGCGCACCCACATCTCGCCATTGATAATCAGACAGTAGCTGTCTACCAGACTGGCTTTGCCGGCACGGATGCTCTTGATCTCGGTACCCGTCAGCACAATGCCTGCCGTCAGGGTTTCAATGAAGAAGTACTCAAACGAGGCCTTCTTGTTGCGTATGTTGACAGGACTCTTCTTCCTAATCTCTTCTTCTTGCTTATTCACCTTATCTATTTACGATTTACAGATTCTCGATTTACTATTGCTCGATTTCAGCAAAGTTCTCAATGTGCTCGTCAATGTAGTGGGCAATTGCCGAGGTCCATTCCTCCTCGCTCTCGATGAACTGGTCATCGAGGTCGTCGAAGTCGGGCATCTGCTCAAACAGCGCCATGAACTCCTCATCAGTCAGTTCGCGCTCTATCTCGTCACGATGCTTCAGCCACAGGGTGTGCGCATCGTAGATGAGCTTCGACAACTCGCGCAGGCCCCATAGCTTCACGGCCTTCGCAAAAGGGTTCTTGAAGATGAACGGACCGTAGCCGTTGTGTATCAGCTGTACGAAGCCACCGTCCATCACCTCTTCATGCAGGGTGTCCCACGCCAGAAGCGTCACCTGGTCGGCGTTCAGTTCGGCCATCGTCTCTGCCGTCAGCTCACCGCCGATGGCACTGCGTAAGCCATCCACGAAAACGCGGACGAACGCATCCACTCCCTCTTCTGCCGCCCGTTGCAAGTCAGCGTCTTTTACTTTCACTTCTATCATAGTGGGTGCAAAGATACGAAAATAAATCAGAAATCAGAAATGAGAAATCAGAAATATTTCGTATCTTTGCACAAAAATACCACAAATAGCGTATGACAACAGATTATATCCTCCGTATTTTCATTGCCGGACTGCTTGGCGGAGCCATTGGTCTCGAACGCGAGTACCGTGCCAAGGAAGCCGGTTTCCGCACCCATTTCCTCGTCGGACTGGGCAGCGGACTGTTTATGATTCTCTCTGCTCACGGCTTCAGCGACGTCGTATTGAACGAGGGAGTCCGCCACGACGTGTCACGTATTGCCGCCCAAGTGGTCTCCGGCATTGGCTTCATCGGTGCCGGCTGCATCATCTTCCAGAAACATGCCGTCCGAGGACTGACGACGGCAGCAGGCCTTTGGGTCACTGCTGCCATCGGCATGGCTGCCGGCGCCGGTATGTATGCCGTTGCCGTAGCAGCCACTGTTATGGTTATCGTCTGCCTCGAACTGATGGACTTCCTCCACAACCACGTCTTCAAGAAGAGCCATCAGGAAGAAGAAGAGGAAGAAGTGAAAAGCGAGGCGTAATCCTTACTGGATGCCGTCCTCGCGCAGCTTTACCTGCCACTTCCAGGCCGAGCGCAGCACGTCCTCGGTAGGTGTATCGGCCTTCCAGCCCAGCACTTCGTTGGCTTTGGTCACGTCGCCCCAGACCTTCTCGATATCACCCTCGCGGCGTGGGGCGTAGGTCCAGTTCACCTTCACACCCGTTGCCTTCTCAAAGCCCTCGACAACCTCTAACGTAGAGAGTCCCCTACCCGTTCCGATGTTGAACACCTCAACGGCATCCGTATCGGGCTTGTCGAGCACGCGCTCCATAGCCTTGACATGGGCCTTGGCCAGGTCGACCACATAGATGTAGTCGCGGATGCAGGTGTGGTCGGGGGTATCATAGTCATTGCCGAAAATCTTCAGCTGTCCGCGAATGCCCATTGCCGTCTGCGTGACAAAGGGAATCAGGTTCATGGGCACGCCATTGGGCAGTTCGCCGATGAGTGCCGACGGATGGGCGCCGATGGGATTGAAGTAGCGCAGGATAATCGACTTGATGGGAGCGCCGCTGTGAATATAATCCTGAATGATTTCCTCGTTTATCTGCTTCGTGTTGCCGTAGGGTGACAGTGCCTTCTGGATAGGCGCCTTCTCCGTTACGGGCAGGTTCTCTTCCGTAGGCTGGCCGTAGACAGTACATGAACTGGAGAAGATGATGCCCTTCACGTCGTACTTCGGCATCAGTTCCAGCAGGTTGATGAGCGACGTGATGTTGTTGCGGTAGTAGAGCAGCGGTTTCTCTACTGACTCACCCACCGCCTTCGAAGCGGCGAAGTGGATGATGCCCTCAATCTTGGGGTATTTCTTGAACACGCCCTCCAGGGCCTCCATGTCGCAGCAGTCAACCTTTTCGAAAGCGGGGCGTACGCCAGTAATCTTCTCGATGCCGTCGACGACGTTTGCATTAGAGTTAGAGAGATTGTCGATAATAACCACTTCGTAGCCTGCCTCTTGCAGTTCCACCGTGGTGTGGCTCCCAATAAAGCCGGTGCCACCCGTCACAAGAATTGTCTGTTTCATATCAATGCTTATTAATTAGTAGTTTCCTTTCAGTCTGCAAAGATAACACAAAAAAGCCGAAAGAGCAAAACTTTCGGCAAATTTATTTTTCCTGACATGAACGCACGCTGTCATATCTGTTGTTCAGCAATCAGTCGAGGCCAAAGAGGGTGCGCAGACCGCCGTCGACACCCGAGAAGCCCATGAAGGCGAGGGAGAGGAGACCGGCTGAGAGCATGACGATGGCCATGCCCTGCATGCCCTTGGGAATGCGCACCAGCTCCAACTGCTCGCGCATACCGGCAAAGACGACGAGGGCGAGACCGAAGCCGACAGCCGTTGAGAAGGCGTAGACGACGGACTGCAGCAGCGAGAAGTCCTTCTGGATGACAAGGATGGCCACACCGAGGACTGCGCAGTTGGTGGTGATGAGAGGCAGGAAGATGCCGAGGGCCTGATAGAGTGCGGGCGACACCTTCTTGAGCACAATCTCGACCATCTGCACCAGCGAGGCGATGACGAGGATGAAGGCGATGGTCTGCAGGTACTGCAGGCCGAAGGGGTCGAGCACGTAGCGCTGGACGAGCCATGTAACGATGGTAGCCAGCGTGAGCACGAAGGCTACGGCTGCCGACATGCCGAGCGAGGTATCAATCTTCTTCGAGACGCCAAGGAACGGACAGATGCCGAGGAACTGTGACAACACGATGTTGTTCACG
>CAMHIS010000132.1 GCA_946185285.1 uncultured Prevotellaceae bacterium | reverse complement strand
CAGAGTAACAAGTTTACTATGTCATCTCGCACAACGGACTGGACTTCTCGCCTTTGAACGGCGGACGGCCTGTAGTCGTTGCAGATACTATCAGCGTGAGTGGTGAAGATAATATGAATTTATGGGATGTCCGGTGTCTGTGAGGACTGAGTATGGCTGATGCGATATTCCATTGGTGTGCAGCCAAAGTGTTTCTTGAAGTACTTGCCGAAGAAGGAGGTGTTCTCAAAGCCCAGCCGCAGGGCCACCTCCTTGACACTAAGGTCGGTGGAGAGCAGCAAGTAACGGATGTCCTCGTTCACCATATCAGCAATCCACTCGTGGGCCGACTTTTGGCTGCAAGCTTTGCAGATGGTGGCAAGATACTTGGGCGTGATGCAGAGCTGCCGGGCGTAGTATTCTACCGTCTGCTTCTTGACGGTGGCATTCGTTAGCGTGTCGAGGAATCTCTTGAAGTGCATATGTCCAGTACTGGCATCTTCGGCCATGTCGGTCTGCCACTCGCTTTGCTCCATCATCGACAGAATCTCGTAGAGCAAGGCATGAATGATAGTACGGATAATCTCCTTATGATAGGGTTCATTGGGAGTCTGTAGCTTCGACTCCAACAGATAGTCGTAGTAGGCCAATTGCTGCAGGTGTTGCTCTGACAGATTGTTTACCTGTCTCTTGTTGATATACAGCATACGGTTCCACTGCTTGATGTTATTGCGCATCAGTTCCTGTACCAGCCTTACAGACAGCCGCACCACGTTGACCTTGGTATCGGGGCTTACCAAGAGGTGGTCGATGTGCTGTCCTGGCATGCAGATGATGAATGTATGCTCGGCGATGTCGTGCGGCTGTCCGTTGAGGTGAAGTTTCACCAGTCCCTGACGGCACATAATAAATATGTAGCCGTCGGCTTGTGTATGGTTCAGACGCGACAGGTCGGTAATGTTCCGCATTTGCGTGATGCACTCGTCGATATAGTCTATGTCTTTTTTATCCATTATCGGTTGCAAAGGTAATGAATATTTTTCTTTCGTCGTGTCCTTTACGTCGAAAATTGTGTGCTTTTTCCGTGAAGTTCGCCTTTTAGCACATTTCCTTCGCCGTATGGAATATCATTGCATGTTCCTTTTGTGCTACTTTTGCGCCTACAAAACAAAATTCGAGTTATACAGGAGTCAAAAAGTATGAAAAAGGAAAATCATGTATTAATGATGTTCGCGCTACTGGCACTGGCAGGTTGCGGCGGGCAGAAAGAGAAACGGGAGGCGGCTCCCGTGCGAGTGACTACAGAGAAAGTAAGTCTAGGGATGGACTACGCCCAAAGTCCCTACGTGGGACAAGTTCAGGAGGCATCAAGTACTGCTGTCAGTTTCATGTCGGCAGGCACCGTGAGCCGTGTCTATGTAGAGGAGGGGCAGCGTGTTAGCCGTGGCCAGTTGATAGCCGAGATGGATAACACCTCCGCCCGCAATGCCCTGCTGGCCGCCGAGGCCAGCCTGCGGCAGGCTAAGGATGCCTATGAGCGCATGAAGCAGTTGCACGACGACCAGACATTGCCCGAGATGCAGTGGGTGGAGGTGCAGAGTAAGTTGCAGCAGGCGCAGTCGGCCTACGAACTGTCTAAGAAGAATGTCGCTGACTGCCGTCTGGTGGCTCCCGTCAGCGGCATCGTCGGTCAGAAGTTCGTCGATGCCGGTGAAACGGCCATGCCCGGCAGTCCTGTGGTGACACTACTCGACATATCCCATGTCAAGGTCAAAGTCTCTGTGCCTGAAAACGAAATCAACGGCATTCCGACCTCTGTCGCATCCACCATCAAGGTAGCGGCACTCGGCGGCGAGACTTTCCAGGGCGGACGCATCGTGAAACACGTTGCCAGCGATGCTATGACCCACAGCTACGGCATCCAGATTCACCTCGCCAATCCCTCGGGGCGCCTGCTGCCTGGCATGGTCTGCACTGTGAGGTTCAACCATGTGTGCACCCCGCAAATAACCGTTCCTGTCACCGCCGTGCAGCGCGGGCAAGGCCAGTCGCTATATGTCTGGACTATCAGCAACGGGCGGGTACGACAGCAGCCCGTCTCGACTGGCGAGACCTACGGTAGTCGCATCGTCATCACCGACGGCTTGAAGGAGCGCGACAGCGTGGTGACTGCTGGCTGGCAAAAATTGAGTAACGGAAGTAAAGTGTCGGCGTTATGAGCAAGGAAAAAAACAGCCGGTGGGTGGCGTGGATGATGCGCAACTACCGCCTCACCTTTCTGGTCGTGGGGCTGATGTTTATTCTGGGCATCTACGGACTGGGCAGGATGCCGAAAGCTGAGTTTCCTGATTTTACCCTGCGGACGGGCGTTGTGGTAGGCATCTACCCGGGAGCCACCAGCGAGGAGGTGGAAGAGCAGCTTGTAAGGCCGCTCGAGCGCTACCTGTTTACTTTCAAGGAGGTGAACCGTTCCAAGACCACCAGCACGAGCCAGAACGGGATTTGCAGTGTTATGGTGGAACTGAACGATGATGTAAATAACAAGGATGAAGTATGGAGCAAGATCAAGCACGGGCTGAATGCATTTAAGTGTACTTTGCCGAAAGGTGTGGCAGACGTTGTGGTCAATGACGAGTTCGGCGACACGTCAGCGCTGCTTGTCGCCGTTGAAAGCGATAGCCGGGATTACAGGCAGCTGGAAAAGTATTGTGACCTGATTGGCGACCGCCTGCGAACATTGCCTTCCGTCTCGAATGTGCGTATTTTGGGGAACGTGAAAGAGCAGATTTCCGTCATCGTCGATTACGACAAGCTGTCGGCATACGGCATCGGCAGCCAGCATCTGGCCGACGCATTGTCCGCGCAGGGCATCACCACTGTCAGCGGAAGTGTGAGCGGTTGGCAGAAGGATATGCCTGTCCATGTGTCGCCCGCCTTACGGGGCGAAGATGAAATATCCGAACAGATTCTATACAGCGATGCCGCAGGCCGGGTAGTCCGAGTAAAGGACGTGGCGCATGTTGAACGCGGGTACGACCTGACGGATGGTTTCATTGAGTACAACGGGCATCGCTGCGTCATCATCTCGATGGAAATGCTGGCAGGCAACAACATCGTGCAATATGGGCGAGACGTTGAAAGCCTGCTGGCAGAGGTCAAAGCCGCCGAACTGCCGGATGACGTGGCAATACACACCATCAGCGACCAAGCCAGTGTGGTCAGTGCCAGCGTCAATTCATTCCTGCGTGACCTGTTCGTCTCGATGGTAGTCATCATCCTCACGATGATGCTTCTTTTCCCGTTGAGTTCGGCACTGGTTGCTTCCACCGCAATTCCCGTGACGACGTTCATCTCGGTGGGCATCATGTATCTGGCCGGCATCCCACTCAACACGATTACGCTCGCAGCTCTGATTGTGGTACTCGGTATGGTCGTGGACAATTCAGTCATTTTCATCGACGGCTATCTGGAATACCTCAACACAGGGATGAGCCGCTGGCACGCTGCCTGCCGGAGCATTTCGACCTATTTTATGCCCATGTTGTTGGCTACTGCCTGTATCAGTGCCATTTTCTTCCCGCTGTTGCTTACCTGTACTGGGCAGAAGGGAGATTTCCTGCATGACTTTCCGATTGCCATCGCTATTAACCTGATGACCTCGCTGTTCGTGGCTTTGGTCGTTATTCCGATACTGCTGGTCACTCTTATCCGGAAGAAGACTCATAAGGAAGGACGTAAAAGCATTACCGACTACGTGCAGGAAATATACGACCGACTGCTCGGCTGGGTATTCCGTCACGCATGGCTGGCACTGGGCATGGCCGTCGCCGTTCTGCTCTCCACGGTGTTCTATGCCGGAGAGGTCAAACGGCGCATGATGTCCTGCTCGGAGCGCGACCAGTTCGCCGTGGAGATCTACCTGCCTAAAGGAACGGGACTGGCTGAGACGGTACAAGTGGCCGATTCTGTCTATACTGTGCTGGGCAGCGACGAGCGGGTGCGAGCCATCACCTCGTTCAAAGGTTGTGCATCGCCCCGTTTCCAAGCCTCCTACACCCCTAAGCAAGGTGGAAAGAACTATGCGCAGTTCATCGTAAACACCATCTCGAACGAGGCTACGGAGCAACTCGTGGACGAATACACGGCACGACTTTCGGAAGCCTTCCCTAATGCCTTTGTCAAGTTCAAGCAGTTGGACTCCCAAGTGTTTCAGGCACTGGAGTATCGCTTTTATGGGGAAAATCTGGACTCCTTGCATAGTGCTGCCGGGCAGCTTATGGACTATATGCGCAGCAATCCCGACTTGATGTGGGTGCGCACCGACTTCGAACAGCCGGAACCGATAGTGGAAGTTACACTCGACGAGATAGCCGCAGCACAGTTGGGTATCAGTCGCCAGTCTCTTTCGCTCGGTCTGATGTCACAGATTGATGCCCGTCCGGTAACAACCCTGTGGGAGGGGGATTACGGAGTTCCAGTCATGTTGAAGGACGACCGTTGGGACGATGCGGGATTCGAGGACTTCGGTCATATCCACCTGCAGCCGATGACATCCCCCTCGAAGGTGCAGTTGAAACAGGTAGCCGGAGTGTCACCCAAGTGGAGTGAGACGAAAATCGTCCACCGCAACGGTGTGCGCTGCATGACGGTTACGGCCGAACTTCCACGCACCATGACAGCGGAGAACTTCGCCCCCGACTTACAGCGGTTTGTCGAGGAAGAGATGCGCTTGCCCCAAGGTGTAACCACCGAGTTAGGCGGAGAGATAGAAAACGACAAAGAGAGCATGCCGCAGCTCGGAGCGGGACTGTTCATAGCCATGATTATCATTTTCTTCTCCCTGCTGTTCAATTTCAAGAAATACAAGCTGACGTTCGTCTGCATGTTCGCTGTCATACTATTCATCCCCAGTGCCATGTTCGGCCTTTTCATTACCGACACCACAATGGGACTGACAACCATCTTCGGGTTCATCACGCTGATGGGGCTGATTATGCGTAATGAGATTCTCATTTTCGAGCATGCCGAGGGAGGAATGAAAAACGGGCTGTCGGCACGCGAAGCAGCATTCGAAGCGGGCAAGCGACGAATGGTTCCCATTTTCCTGACAACGGTAACGACTGCCGTAGGCGTCGTGCCGATGATTGCTGCGGGCTCCGCCATGTGGAAGCCCGTGGGCATCACTATTCTTTTTGGCGGCCTGGGTGCGCTCGTGCTGGTCGTCACCGTGTTACCGGTCATTTATTGGAAAATTAACGAAAAAAGAGGATGAAAATGAAATACTTATCGAAACACTTGTCAATACTGCTATTGTTGCTCCCCATAACAGCAGCAGCACAGCCATACACATTAGACCAATGCCGCGAACTGGCACTGAAGCGAAACCGTACCCTACAGTCAGCCCGTCTCGACATGTCGAAAGCCGACGAAGACAAACGCAAAGCCTTTACAGCCTATTTCCCTGAAGTGTCGGGCATGGGTGCCGCGTTCTGGGCTGATGACTATATGATTCAGATGGGGCAAACGGCAATGTTGAAAAACGGAAGGATGGCTACCCTGAGTGCCACGCAACCCCTGTTTGCCGGTGGGCAGATTGTCAATGCCAACCGTTTGGCGAAGGTACAGCAAGAGGTGTCGGCGTTGAAATACCATCTCACAGAGAACGAAGTCCTACAGCGCGTTACCGAAACTTACTGGCAGATTTTCAGCTTGCAAGCCAACCTCACTACGCTCGACAGTAGCGACCGTCTGCTGGCTGAACTCCTGCGTATGACAAACAGCTATGTCCGTGCCGGGGTACGCCTGCCGGCCGACACGCTGCGCTTGCAGCTGCGCCGTCAAGAACTGGAATCCAACCGACTCTCCATCGACAACGCCCTGCGCCTCTGCCAGATGTCGCTGGCCAACATGATGGGTATCGACTGGCAAAGATTCTCCGTCGTCGACACCACCTTTGCACAGCCTGCAGACCCCGTCACAGTTTTCATTCCTGCCGACGATGCTGCCACCCAGCGCAGTGAGTATCTGCTGCAAGAACGCGCCGTCGATGCAAGCCGACTTCAATTACGTATGGAACGTGGAAAACTGCTGCCTACGCTTGGTGTCGGTGTGAATGGTATCTATGCTAACCTGATGGAGAAGAATGAGACACACGGCATTCTCTACGCCACCCTCAGCGTCCCCATCTCCGCATGGTGGGGAGGCAGTCATGCCATCCGCAAGGCACGTTATAACCGTCAGCAGGCTGAACTCGCACTGCAAGACACTCGTCAGAACTTGCGCTTAGACATTGAGCATGCATGGAACTCCCTCGTGGAGTCCTACCGGCAAATCGATGTCGCCCGCCGCAACGTCATCTCTGCCCAGGAGAACCTGCGCCAGAACCAGTCCTACTACCGTAACGGCACCACGACTATCAACGACCTCCTCGATGCCGAAAACCAACTATTGCAATCCCAAAACCGACTAACCTCCGCTCTTGCGACCTACCAAGTGCGTCTGGCCGATTACGGGCGGAAAGTGAAATAGAACTCAAGGAGCCCCTACACGGATGCCGACCGTCATCCCCTTCGCCACCTATGGCGGCAGTAGCATCAAGAACGGACGGAGCAGCGAGAGCAGAGCCAAGCTTGCTTGGGCTATGCCGTGACGGACGAAGGCGAAGCCAAGGCGTGTGATAATTTGAAAGCCGCCTATCCT
>CAMHIS010000131.1 GCA_946185285.1 uncultured Prevotellaceae bacterium | reverse complement strand
ACGGTGACCATTCAAAACAATGCCGGCTATGCTGACCCACGGCTCTATGCCTGGGGATCGGGCGAGATCTACGGTGGTTGGCGCGGCATCAAGCCCACCAGCAATGAGAATGGCGTACTGGTATTCCCATTGCCCAACGACGGCGGCGAGTACAACCTCATCCTCAACGGTGAGGGCGAGGGTGTCCAGCAGGACATTGCCACAGTCATTGCCAACCAGAGTTATTCATTTACAACCAAATAGACCATGATTCATCAAAAACTAAATGTAATGCTTATCGCTGTCCTTTGCCTGTTCGTTCAGGCAAAGGCAGCCGATGGGCTGACCGTGACCCCTTCCAGCAGAATGGTGTCCGAGAACTTCGACAGCATGTGGGATGCAGTCAAGTCTGAAGCAACCTTAACCATGCCCGACGGTTGGCGCATAGACCGCCAGATGGCAGCACCAAGGATGGTCGGCGCCTACAGCAATGCCGCTGCGGAGGTGATGTATACTGGCGGCACCAGCCTGGCCAGCAATGCCAAGAATGGTACGTGGAACTTCGGTTCCAGCGCTACGCCCTCTGACCGTGCCGTCGGCGGACTGTCAACGACGGTTGATGGAGGAACCCGCTGTGTCAGTGTGATGACGAAGCTCGTCAACGGTGGTACAGAGCCTGTCAACCAACTCACCATCAGCTACGATATAGAGAAATACCGCAAGGGCGACAATGAGGCCGGCTTTACCGTCCAGTTGTACTATTCATACGACGGAACCACCTGGAAGAAAGCAGGCGACGACTTCAAGACCACGTTTGCCAAGGACAACGAAACCCTCGGTGCTGAGGTAGTCCCCATCACCACGACGACAGTCAGCAACAAGACGTTGAACACAGCTGTCGCCGTAGGTGACGCCATCTATCTGGCATGGAACATATCCGTTTCCAGCGGAACGTCTCCCAACAAGGCGATGGGTCTGGCTCTTGACAACGTCAGTCTGACGGTTTCGTTCGGTGAACCACAGGAAGACCCCAACGCTGCAGATCCCAACCGTCCTCCCTTTGTCTCGTCAGGCATCTTCCTCCGTGGCGAGGTCAATGGTTGGGGAGCCGTCACAGAGTGGGAATTCTCCAACGAAGGTAACGGCACCTATGTGCTCTACGACAAGGAACTCTCTGGTGCCTTCAAGGTGGCAGATGCCAACTGGAGCTCTGCCTGCAACTACGGCAGCAACGGTTCTGCCATGACCGCCGACAAGCCCTATGCGCTGCTTTTGGGCACCGATGCCAATATCTCCTGTGCCTACACCTACGACTGTGCACGCATCCTGCTGACCATCACCCCCGATGGCGCTTCACTCCTGCTGGAGAGCAAAGCCGTAGAACCCGGCGAACCCTCCGTGCTCCAGTCCGTGGCGCTGATGCCTGCCGACGTGACGCTGGTGCCTCAGCTGCCTGAGAAGGTGAAAGTGTTGTCGCTGAACAATAGTCTCATCCACTACAACGATCAGGCTGCCATGTTCAACGATATCGCACAGGCCATGGGCAAGGACGCCTGGTGGCTTAAGCACACCATGCTGGGCAAACCGCTGAGTACCCATTGGGACGAGGGCGACGGTCTGGGTGCAGACGGCACTCCCAGTGCCAAGATGCTTATTCGCAACGAGGCATGGTCGCACATCATCCTGCAGGAGCAGAGTGGACTGCCCCGTACCAATGTCGAGGCTTTCCGCAATAATGTCAAGAAGTGGGTGGAGTACATCCGCGAATACTGCCCGAACCCCAATGCCATCATCATTGTACCCCTGAACTGGGCCTACAGTGGCGACTGGGCAAACTTCACCGATTTCAACAAGATGTTCCTTGACAACTATCTGAGTGTGGCTCGTGAGACGGGTGTCACCATCTGTCCGGTAGGTGTCGCCTACCAGCAAGTGTACGACGACAAGGGGGCCGAGGGCATTGCACCTTGGTTCCAGGACGACCGTCACCCCACAGACATGTCTACCTATATGGCTGCTTGCATGGAGTATGGTCTCATCTTTGGCGTCGACCCACTCACCATCACCTCTCATCCTGATGCAGTGAGCGATGCTGACGCTGCAGCTATGCGTGCCTATGCCTCGAAGGCCCTGAAGGGTTTCACCAATATTGTTGACCATACGGCAGCGACCGTACGCTATCAGGCTGTCGGTTTCGACCAATACGGCAAAGAGATGGATGCTCCAGCCGACTTTGACTATGCGCTGACTGCTGGTGGTACGCTCGATGCCAGCCATGTCTTTAAGAGTAATGGCACAGAGGGTACCTATCAAGTTACTGCCAAGAACGAAACCTACAATCTCTCGGCTACCGTCAAGGTGGCTCATGCCGAGACACAGGTGGTGACCTTCCCCGCTATCGAGTTGAATGCTGACAAGCTTTCTGCTCAAGAGGATTTCAATCTGATGGGTACAGCTGCCGATGCCACGCTGCCTACAGCCTGGCGCATCGACCGCCAGACCTCTGCTCCCCGCACGTTAGGGGCCTATGCTGTTGCTTTGGACAAGACCATGTATGCCGGTGGCGCCAGCCTGCCCTCCAATGCCAAGAACGGCCTCTGGAACTTCGGACAGGACGACAGCAGCGACCGTGCCGTAGGAGGCATCACCACCGGTGTAGCCGATGGCACACGTTGCGTCAATGTCTATGCACACTTCCTGAACACAGGTGTCAAGAACATCGAGGACCTGACCATCAGCTACGATGTCGAAAAGTACCGCAAGGGCAACAATGCCGCTGGCTTCACCGTTCAGATGTACTACTCTCTGGATGGTCGCAACTGGACCTCGGCAGGCAGTGATTTCTGCACGACGTTTGCTGCCGATGCTGCCACGGAGGGCTATGCCACTGTCCCTGGCGACGTGCGTTCTGTCAGTGCAGTGCTGGATGCCAAGATGCAGCCGGGTGTAGACTTCTATCTGGCATGGAACATCACCGTCACCTCTGGTGACAATGCTGCCGGTGCCATGGCGCTCGCCATCGACAACTTCCAGCTGACGGGCAAGCTGCCTGCCGTGCCTACCGCCAAGCACTATGTCTATGTCATAGACGAGACGGGCTACGATGCACTGGGCCTCTATGCCTGGGGCGATGGTGAACTCTTCGGTGCATGGCCTGGTGAGAACTGGGTAGACGAGAAGACCATCGACGGCCAAGTCTACAAGGTGTTCCTGCTCGATGCGGAGAGTGGCTCCTATCATCTCATCTTCAATAACTGGAACAATGGAAAGCAGCTGCCGGACTTCGATATAACCGCCAATCGCGACTACTATCTGCGTGTCACAGCTACAACAGTGACTGAGGAGACCACCAACAGCATTCAGTCCATAACCGCTGCCCGCACAGCAGACAGCAACATCTATGACCTGCAAGGACGCAAGAGGGGTACTGTGGGCGACCGTCTGCCCAAGGGACTCTATGTTTTCAATGGAAAGAAATATGTCATACAATAATCCTATTCAAAAAAAAGATGAAGAAATACTTTTTATCACTGCTTTCCCTGGCACTCCTGCTGACTGCCTGTGACCCTGGCAAGGGACAGTTTACGGTTGACAATACCCAACCAGTCTCGCCAGAGAACCGTGTCATCTATCAGCTGAACGTCGGTGCCTTCACCCCTGAGGGTACGTTCAAGGCGGCACAGGAGCAACTGGGACGGCTCGACACGCTGGGCATAGACATCCTGTGGCTCATGCCCGTCTATCCGCGTGGAGCCACCATGCACAGCCCCTATGCCTCGATGGACTTCCAGGCTGTCAATCCTGACTATGGAACGGTGGCCGACCTGAAGGCCTTTGTGGCTGCAGCCCACGAGCGTGGCATGAAGGTGTGGCTCGACTGGGTGCCCAACCACGTGGCTGTGGAGAATCCGTGGGTGAAGGAACACCCCGAGTATCTTACCAAGGACGCCAAGGGTCAGATGATTCACCCCCACGGCTGGGGCGATGTCTACGAACTGAACTATCAGGACGAAGGACTGGTCAACGCCATGAACTCGGCCTTGAGGTTCTGGACAGAAGAGTGTGATGTGGACGGTTTTCGCTGCGACTACGTGTCAAGTCCCACCATCCCCGTTAGCTATTGGCAGAACATCATTGCTGAGCTGAAGAGCAAGAGTCCCCAACGACCAGTCGAGTTCCTCAGCGAGACCGACATCAGCAATCCGGAGAACATCCGTATCGACTCCTGCGGCTTCGACTACGACTATGCCTGGGACCTGCAGGGCGAGCTGGCATGGAAGTTCAAGGACAGCCATAGCGCCGACAGCCTGAAGATGATACTCGACAAGTTTCTGACAGGCTCGAAGGCCATCAAGAACCGCCGCATGGTCTATCTGACCAACCACGACCAGAACTACAACGACGGCGGTCACACGCTGCGCGATTTCTATGGCGACAACCGCTATGCCCTGACCGTGCTGGAGTTCACCTTCTACGGCATGCCACTGCTCTATCAGGGACAGGAGATCGGCGATCCCGACACACTGAACTACTTCACCGATGCCAAGGTACAATGGAGCAAGGCAGACCGCAAGATGCAGCACCTGGTGCGCACCCTCGTGGCGTTGCACCACACTCAGCCCTCGCTGGCTGCCGATGCTCCCGTGGAATACCTGCCCGTCAGCGAACCCACGGTGCTGGCCTATCGGCGCGGTCCCGTGGTGGTGCTGCTGAACTTAGGCACCGCTCCCTGTTCCGTCAGCAGCGACGGCATGGCTGCCGGCACATATACCCAGTGGCTCAACAGCCAGACCATCACAGACGGTCCGTCAGCCACTGATGTCTCTCTCGACGCCAAAGCCCCCATCGACCTCGAGGCCAAGGGCTTTGCCGTCTACGTCCAACAGTAGTGACCTGCTTCATCTAACAAGGCATACTGTTTATTAGAGTTAAAATTTTAACACATTCCGGGCTGGCTGCTCTGGGAAGAACGGCCACCCCATCTTTTTTAACAAACAAGCACGATATGAAAAGAATGATCATTTACCTATTAGCACTTCTACCTTTGCAAGTGCTTGCCGCCGACTATGTTGACAACATCAACTCAGCCACGGCAAAGAATGAAGCAGGCCATCAGGTGATTTACGAGATGAACGTCGGCTCGTTCACGCAGACCGGCACTTTTGCCGCCGCACAGGAACGCCTTGGCGAACTGAAAGCCCTGGGTGTCGACATCCTGTGGCTCATGCCCATCTATCCGCGTGGAGGAGGCATCAACAGCCCCTATGCCGCCACCAACTTCCAGCAGACCAATCCGAAGTACGGCACCATCGGCGACCTGAAGGCTTTTGTCGCTGCCGCCCACGCGCTCCACATGCAGGTGTGGCTCGACTGGGTGCCTAACCACACAGCCACCAATGCCACATGGGTGACCACCCATCCCGAATACTACAAGAAGAACGGCAACAGCTTCGTGCACCCCAGAAACTACAGCGATGTCTATCAGCTGAACTATGGCAGTGCCGCCCTGCAGAAGGCCATGAACGACTGTCTGAAGTTCTGGATTGATGAGACAGACATCGATGGCTACCGCTGCGACTACATCAGCAGCAGCGAGATACCTGCCGCCTACTGGCAGACGGCCATCCCTGAAATCAAGGGCTACAAGACGGGCAAGACCGTCACCTTCCTCGGCGAGGCCGACATTGCACAGGACGTGACGCGCCTCAAGTCCGCAGGCTTCGACTACGACTACGCCTGGGCCTACCAGAGCAGTCTGGCCAGCTATGGCAGCGGCGGTGTCTATGCCGCCACGCTGAAGGCCAATGCCACGACCATGCTCTCGGCCTCCGGGAGTGTGTCGTTCGGCCGTATGCTTTACGTGACCAACCACGACCAGAACTGGAACGAGAACAAGCAGACCCTGACCGAGAAGTACGGCGCCAACCGCTATCCGCTCACCGTGCTGGCCTATACGCTCTATGGCATGCCCCTCGTCTACAACGGACAGGAGACGGGCGGCAATCAGGCTCTCAACTATTTTGAAGACACCAAGATAGACTGGAACGCCAGGGACGCCAAGATGCGCCACACCCTCCGCACGCTCACCGCGCTCAAGCATGCCGTGCCCGCCCTGGGCGACAAGGTGGGCGTCAGCTGGGTCACCCTCAGTCCGGCCCATGCCAATGTGCTGGCCTACACCCGCAAGTCTGGCGACAGCGAAGTGCTGGTAGTGCTCAACATGGCCACTACCCCAGCCACCGCCACGCTCACAGGACTCACCGCAGGAGCCTGGAGCCAGTGGCTTGACAGCGAGACCGTCGCCCAGGGAGTCAGCCGTAAGACACACTATTTCTCTGCCACGCAGACCCTCAGCCTCGAGGCCAAGGGCTACCGCGTCTTTGTCCGTGGCACCTATTCCGAAGAAGAACCGCCAGCCCCCGAGGTCTATACACCCACACTGGACCATGCCGACGAGATCAGCATCTTCTTCGAGACAGCCACCGGGCGCGACTATGCCGTCTGGGCATGGGGCACGCTGGGCGGCGGCGAGGCCTACTGCACCAATACCTCCTGGCCGGGCGACGCCATGACGCTGATGGGACAAACCGCCACCGGCCGCTACGTCTATAAATACACCCTCACCAAGGTGAGCGACGTGCCTGCTAACCTGATCATCTCCTACAATGGTGGCAACACCAAGGTTTACGACGGCGTCGGCTTCGTCAACCATGGCTACTATGTCGAGGGCAGCAGCACACCCACCC
>CAMHIS010000130.1 GCA_946185285.1 uncultured Prevotellaceae bacterium | reverse complement strand
AAAGGTAGTCAAACTTGAAATTGTGTGCAAGATGTAAAAGCGGATACGCTTACAAGGCGGTAAAACCAGCTTGGAATGCCGATAAACACAGGTGGTACAGGGTGCTTGTGAAGGTAAAACAACTTGTTTTACTTTTGCAAGTGTCGGGCAAACTCGTGTCTACCCGCCACCTTTCTAAGGTAAAACAAGTTGTTTTACTTTTGGAAGTGGCGGCGTGACGCAGTTTGAAAAAGGTGGTGCTTTTTGATTAGCCACCACCTAAGTAAACGCGTTGTGGTACAGGCTGTTACGCCGAAAAGTGACGCTTTTGTCATTTTTGCCGTCTTTTTTTTGAAGGAGTTATGGGCCTGACGAACGCAGCATTCTGAAACGCCTGTGACAACAGAACTTCAAAAAAAGTTGGCTGATTATTTGGGCAGTTCAGTTTTTCTTTCTATCTTTGCGCAGTCATTTAAAGAATATCAAGCTTATGGGAAAAACTCCAACTCCCCATATCGGGGCTCAGTACGGCGAGATAGCCGAGACTGTCATCATGGCGGGCGACCCGCTGCGTGCCAAGTTTATGGCAGAGAACTTTCTGGAAAATCCAGTGCAGTTTAATAATGTACGTGGAATGTTGGGCTTCACGGGAACGCACCAGGGCAAGCGCGTCAGTGTGATGGGTCACGGCATGGGCATCCCCTCGATAGGCATCTACACCTACGAGCTGTACAACTTCTACGGCGTGAAGACCATTATACGCGTGGGTTCGGCAGGCTCCATCAACAAGGACCTGCATGTGGGCGACCTGTGCATTGCTGCCGGTGCCTGCACCAACTCCAATTACGGCGACCAGTACGAACTTCCGGGCACCTATGCGCCGATTGCCGACTTCGGCCTGCTGCGCGGCGCTGCCGATGCCTGCGACCGTCTGGGCTACCGCTACAAGGTGGGCAATGTGCTGTCGTCGGACACTTTCTATACCGAGAATCCCCATAACGACAAGTGGATGAACATGGGTGTGCTGGCCATCGAGATGGAGGCGGCGGCCCTTTACATGAATGCGGCCCGCTCGGGCAACAGGGCCCTGGTCATACTGACCATCTCAGACCATATACTGACGGGTGAGGCCACAACGGCTGAAGAGCGGCAGAATACGTTCACCCACATGATGGACGTGGCTTTCTCGCTGGTTTGACACTGTAATCGAGTACGCAAAAATGGCTGCCATTACGATGGATTCCCACGTCGAGGCCCTGCTGCAGCAGTACCGCGAGCTGTTGCCCACGCTGGAGCAGCTGGCCAAGGATGCCTACGACTTGCTGCGCAGGGCGCTCAGGGAGCAGAATATCTACGTCACGGCCTTTGAGTACAGGGTAAAGACCGAGAAATCGCTGGTCGGGAAACTGGAACAGAAGGGTGCGAAGTACAAAAGTATTGAGGACGTGACCGACCTCGTCGGCCTGCGTGTCATCACATTCTACACCGACGAGGTGGACAAGGTTGCGGCCATCGCCAAGCGCGTCTTCGACATTGACTGGCAGGAGAGCGTCGACAAGCGCAAGCTCCACCAGTTGGACAGCTTCGGCTATAACTCCCTGCACTACATCTGCCGGATTCACAAGGACGGGCTCCGCTTTGAGCTGCAGATGCGAACGGCCCTGCAGCACGTGTGGTCGACCATCGAGCACGACACCGGCTACAAGGGCGAGGTGAAGATTCCCCGCGAGTACAAGCGGCAGTTCAGCCGGCTGGCGGGAATGCTCGAACTCATCGACGACGAGTTCAGCCGACTGCGCACAGTGCTCACCGACTACCGCCGGCAGATACAGGGTATGGTGAAGAGCGGACAGCTTGACGACGTGACGCTGTCGGCCGACTCCTTCCGGAGCTTCCTCGAACTGAATCCCTTTGACCGGCTGAACAGACGCATTGCCGCCGTCAACCAGGCGGAAATCTATCCGGTATCGATGATGCCGTACCTGCCCGTCCTGGAGTCGTTCGGACTGGAGACGCTGGGCGACTTGCAGCGCTTTATCGACGACAATTACGACGATGCCTACCAGACGGCGCTTTCGCAGCTGGCCATCACCGACCTCGACATCCTCTCGTCGAGTGCGGCCCTGCAATACCTCTGTCTGGTGCATATACTGAAGCACGACGGTGGGCGCAACGGTCTGAAGGCCTTCTACGACACCATCAACGGCGAGTCTGATGCCAACGGCACCCTGGCCGACCTGATGCTGGAGCAGACCGAGATGCTGTCGTTCATGCAGAAAAAAAAGAAACAGAAAAATGAAGAAGGAAAAGACTCTTGACACACAGCTTGTCGACCGTGCCATCCGCTTTGCCACGCAGGCACACGAGGGCATCGTCCGCAAGGGCACCGACCTGCCTTATATCGTTCACCCACTGGAGGCCATGACCATCGTGGCCACCATTACCAGCGACCAGGAGATGATGGCTGCGGCCTTGCTCCACGATGTGGTGGAGGACACGGGTGTCACCATCGACGAAATCCGTCGTGAGTTCGGGCCCCGGGTGGCCAGGCTGGTGGATGCCGAGACCGACCGTGAGGTAGAGGGGCTGAGCCATGCCGAGAGCTGGCAGCAGCGCAAGCAGGCCACCATCGACCGGCTGGCCGCCGAGAGCCGTGACGCGCAGATCGTGGCCTTGGGCGACAAACTGTCGAACATACGCGCCATGGCCCGCCACTTGCGCCAGCAGGGCGACGCCTTGTGGCAGCGCTTCAACGAGAAAGCCCCTGCCCGCCATGCGTGGTACTACCGTCAGCTGGCCGTGAGCCTCTCACCGCTGAGCGACA
This sequence comes from uncultured Prevotellaceae bacterium, assembly GCA_946185285.1. Taxonomy (GTDB): domain Bacteria; phylum Bacteroidota; class Bacteroidia; order Bacteroidales; family Bacteroidaceae; genus Prevotella. Next base: position 4,034 of record CAMHIS010000130.1, on the reverse strand, counting down.
CCGATGCCTACCGCGAGTTCACGGAACTTGTAGAGCAGGTATTTGAAAAATCCGCAAGCAACTGTTAGCCAGTTTCTTGCGGATTATTCTTCGTGATTCCGTTGGGACTCGAACCCAAGACCCACAGCTTAGAAGGCTGTTGCTCTATCCAGCTGAGCTACGGAACCCGGACTTCATCTGCGGTCGGGACATGCCTTTCCGCGAAATCGTGTGCAAAGGTAGGAATTATTTTGCGAACTTCCAAATATTTACGCCTAAAACTTCATTTTGGCTGCGTTTCCACTGTGCTGGGAGTGGCTACAGTGTGTGGAACTTCACGCCGATGGAGAGTCCGAGGATGTCCTTTAGTGGGACGTAGCTGTCCTCTATCTTATTGCGGATATAGAGGTCGCACGTGCTAATCTCGTAAAAGAGCGACATGCTCCGGCTTCTCCTTCGCTTCTTCTCTGGAATCAGGAATGTTATCCTTTGTCCAAGGGCGAGGTTCAGGCGGAACTTGGTAGATGTCAACCGATAGTATTTATCGGGATAGCGTCCGGGCTGACTTTTCCAGAACTCATGACCGTAAACCGTGTTCAGGTAAACGCTTGCCGTAAGCGGCTCAAATGACCACTGCTCGACAGACTTGTTTTTGGCCGACGGGAAGAGGCGGCTCAGATTGAGGCTCCAGGGAATGTAGTTCTCTTTCAGGGTCATGGTCATTTTGGCGCGTGTGGACTGGTGCTTGGGGATGAAGCCGACAAGCAGATCGGTCTCCCACTGGCCGCGTTTGCCATAGCCCCATCCGATACCAGCAGACAGGGTGCCCATGTTGCCAGCGTTCTGGACGACGAAGCGTGTGGGAATCAGTGCTGCCCAATGCTCGCGGATACGATTAACGCGAAGGTCGTATTTGCTCTGTGTCTCCTCAACTGTTATGCTGTCGTCAGCAGTCACTTGCATGGCGAACAGCAGCATGACCATACTAATAAAAAATCTGCTCCTGTTCATAGCCGTTGGGGGTAAAGGTGAAAATACGATAGTTGCGGTGTTTGGCACAATCGATGGCATAGAACATCAAACCGTCGCCATAGAGGTCTGAGACCATGTCGTAATGTTCATGACCGTAAATGCAGCACTGCAGATTCGGGAAGAAGTCAAGGTAGCGTCTGAAGGCTTTGCAGACGTTGTTGTTGAACTGGTCGCTGAAGGGCGGTGCATGTACCACGAGCACGGTGCGGTCGAAGCGTGCTGAGTCCTTCACGGTCTCCTCTTCCATGAAATCGAAGTTGGGAACGGCGGCAAGATAGTCGTATTCTGTTGCATTGGTATTGAGGCAGACAAATTTCAGCCGGCCGGCAATAAAGGAGAAGTCGAGGCCGCCATACATCACGTCGTAAATCTGATCGCCCGTTCCAAGGAAGTCGTGGTTGCCGATGAGTGCCACAAATGGATAGCGCAGGTCTAAAAGGATGTCGCGAGACAATATGAATTCTTTCGTCATTCCCGTCTGAGTCAGGTCGCCGCAATGAACGACGAAGTCAATGTCTGTCCTGCTGTTCAGGTCTGCCACCTCATCGCACAAATCGGTGAGCCAGTAGTGTGAATCGCTGATGAATGCCACGCGCAGCGTGTCCTTGTCGGCAAACTGTTGCTCAATGATGGCTATCTGCTTTGCATTGATACCCGTCTCGCCCTTCACGTTTACGTCGTAGGGATGTGTATCGAACAGATCGCTGCACGACGAAAGTAGAATGGTAATACCTATAAATAAAAACTTCTTCATGCTGGCTGGTTTTTCTTCCTGACGTAGAGATAGGCCACGACGGCCCCGCTGATGTTGTGCCACACGCTGAAGATGGCTCCGGGAATGGTGGCTAGGGGATAGGCCGCAAAGTGTATGGTTGCCAGACTGCTGGCCAGTCCGGAGTTCTGCATACCCACCTCGATGGAGATGGCTCTTTTCTTAGACTCGGAAAGACCGAGCAGCCGTCCTAAGAGGTAGCCAAGACTTAATCCGCAGACGTTGTGAAGCATGACCACGATGACAATAAGCAGTCCGCCGGCCAGCAGCTTGTCGGCATTGGCAGCGATGACGATGGCCACGATGAAGGCAATGACAATCGATGAAACGGCAGGCAGGTAGTCTGTCGTCTTCTCCGTGAACTTTGGCCAAATCCATTTTACGATGAGTCCGACGGCGATGGGTAGGATGACTACCCAGAGAATACTCAGCAGCATACCCACCACGTTGACGTTGACGCTTTTCCCGGCCAATGCCCATGTCAGCAAGGGCGTCAGCAGCGGAGCGAGCAGGGTGGAGACTCCCGTCATTCCTACAGAGAGGGCCAGGTCGCCCTTGGCCAGATAGGTAATCACGTTGGAAGCCGTGCCGCCAGGACAGCAGCCTACGAGCACCACGCCGAGAGCCAGCGCCTCGTCGAGGGAAAAGAGCCGGGTAAGGGCCCAGGCCAACAGCGGCATGATGGTGAACTGTGCCAGACAGCCAATGATGACATCTTTTGGGCGGCTGAACACGATCTTGAAGTCCTGCAGGTTCAGCGCCAGTCCCATACCGAACATCACCACGCCCAACAGGTAGTTGATGACCGTGGGGCGGACTTGCTGTAGCATCTCCGGGAATGCCAGTGCCAGCAAAGCAGCAGCCAGCACCAGCACACCCATGTATTCTGAAATGTAGTGACAGAGTTTCTTCATAATTCTGAAGGCAAAGTTAGTGTCTGCGTTAATTGTCCGGAAACCGCGGGAATGAAGTGGGCTTAGAGTCCCAGCTCTTCCTTCAGGAATCGGGGGGTGTAGCCTTTTGGACTGTGGGCTACCGCCTCGGGCGTGCCGACGGTGAGCACTTCGCCGCCGCGTCGGCCGCCCTCGGGACCCATGTCGATAATCCAGTCGGCCTGGCGGATGACGTCGAGGTTGTGCTCGATGACGATGACCGTGTTGCCGCGGTCGACAAGTCGGCGGAGCACCTGCATCAGGATACGGATGTCCTCGAAGTGGAGGCCGGTGGTCGGCTCGTCGAGGATGTAGACTGTCCGGCCCGTGTCGCGCTTCGACAGTTCGGTGGCCAGCTTCACGCGCTGGCTTTCGCCGCCCGAGAGGGTGGTGGAGGGCTGGCCGAGTTTGATGTAGCCCAGACCGACGTCCTGGATGGTCTTGATCTTGCGCAGGATGTCGGGCACGTTCTCGAAGAACTCCACGGCTTGGTTGATGGTCATGTCGAGTACGTCGGCAATCGACTTGCCCTTGTAGCGCACTTCGAGGGTCTCGCGGTTGTAGCGCTTGCCGTGGCACTCCTCGCAGGGCACCTGGATGTCGGGCAGGAAGTTCATCTCGATGGTTTTGTAGCCGTTGCCGCCGCAGGTCTCACAGCGCCCACCCTTGACGTTGAACGAGAAGCGCCCCGGCTTGTAGCCGCGTATCTTGGCCTCGGGCAGTCCGACGAACAGCGAGCGGATGTCGGCGAAGACACCCGTATAGGTGGCGGGGTTGGAGCGTGGCGTGCGGCCTAAGGGCGACTGGTCGACGTTGACCACCTTGTCAATCAGTTCCAGTCCCTCGATAGCCTCGTAGGGCATGGGGCGCTTCAGTGAGCGGTAGAAGTGCTTCGAGAGGATGGGCTGCAGCGTCTCGTTGATGAGTGTCGACTTGCCCGAGCCTGAGACGCCCGTGACGAGGATGAGCCTGCCCAAGGGGAACTCCACCGTGACGTTCTTGAGGTTGTTGCCGGTGCAGCCAATGAGCTTTAATACTTGTTGCTTGTCTTCGCTTCTGTCCGTCTTTGCTGCAACATTGTTGCAGCATAGGGAACCATTGAGATACTTGGCTGTCAGCGTATCTGCTTTCAGCAGTTCCTCCGGCGTGCCTTGGAACACCACTTCGCCGCCCTTGCGGCCGGCGTGGGGGCCGATGTCGATAATCCAGTCGGCGGCGAGCATCATGTCGCGGTCGTGCTCGACGACGATGACCGTGTTGCCGAGGTCGCGCAGCTCCTTGAGCGAGCGGATGAGCCGCTCGTTGTCGCGCTGGTGCAG
>CAMHIS010000129.1 GCA_946185285.1 uncultured Prevotellaceae bacterium | reverse complement strand
TCGCGACCCCAACCTTGGCAAGGTTGTGCTCTACCAACTGAGCTATTTCCGCAACTTTTACCTCCTTCCGGAGTGCATCTCTCTTGATTGCGGGTGCAAAGGTAATGCTTTTTTCGGAACTGGCAAAACTTTTCCCGACTTTTTTTCAAAAAATCTTTCTCTTCTTCCCTTTTACCCTTTATATCCACCCTGCACACCTTATTATATACCCCTGATTTCTGTGTGACCTATAACAGTCGCGGCGCACCCACCGATGTGGATGCGCCGCTCACTTTAAGAACTACCTTTATTCAATCAGATACCGCTCTCCCACGGATTCAGACCGGGGACGATGTCGGGAGGCAGCAGTTCGTCGTCACCGAGCTCGGGGGTGGCGATGTCCGTTACCGACCCAGCCAGCACCAGCTCGTTCATTTCCATCTCAGCCGTCTCTATAGCGGGCTGCAAATATTCTTTCTTCTTCATAGTCGTTTCCACCTATTACTTAATGATTACCTTCTTACCGTTCACGATATACACGCCCTTCTTGGCGGGGTTGGTTACCTTGCGGCCGTCGAGGGTGTAGACGGCGCCGTTGTCGGCGGGCGAACCGCTGACCGCACTGATAGCGGTGGTTTCGCCGTCAATATCCAGCTCGAACGAGCGGGCCGTGGCGGCGGCGCCCTTCAGCTGGAAGTAGGCGCGGAAGCCCTTGAAGTCGGCGGGCAGCGACGCGGGATACTGCAGCTTGTTGCCGCTGGTCAGGAAGAGCACCGACTTGGCGTCGTCGGCCTTCATTTCAGTCTTGCCCAGCGTGGGCACGAAGTCGGCGGCGGCGGTCACAGCAGGCACGGCGGTCTTGCTCACCTGCACCTTGCCGAACACCGGGTCCGTCACCGTCTCGGCGGCCTTCACCAGGTAGGGCTTGCCTGCCTCGATGGCCGTGGCGTCGGCGAAGTGCAGCGTCAGCATCTGGCCGTCGACCGACGAGCCCGTCAGCGCCTTGGCCGTGAGGCCCATCGCGGTGAGCGTAGCGGCGTCCACGGCGAACGGCACGGCGAACGTGTTCCACATGCCGGCGTGCAGCGTGCGCTTCAGCGTCACGTCGTACCACTTCCCGTCGGCCCCGTCGAGTGCCTCGCCGTTAGCAGTCTCCTCGTCGAGGGTCAGCTTGGCCATGGCGATGGTGAACGTCTTCGAGACCGAGCCGGTGTAGTTACCCGAACCGGTGACGGTAACAGTAGCCTCGCCCGTTTCGGTATTGTTCTTATAGGCCACCGTGTAGTCCGTGTCGAGCACCAGCGTCTTTTCGCCGTCCTTTACGGTGACGGCTGGCGTCAGTGCCTCGCCCGTGTAGGCCTGCCCGGCTATCTCGCCGATCATTGCAGCATTCAGAAGCTTCCTCAGAACGGTCAGCTCATACCAGTCGTTACTGCCGTCATAGTTTGCGGTCTCGGGAACCTCTACCCTGATATTCGTGCTGCCGGCAGCCAGGATGGTAACCTCGCCGGTACTGGGGTCTACCGTAGCCACGTCCGTATTGGTGGATTTGTACGTCAGCGTACCGCCCGACTTGTTCACCGGTGTGACGGTGAACTTCGGGTCGCCATAAGACTTTTCATACCACCAGGGGTTGAAGTGCACGGCATCGGTGCTCTTCTTGATGGTGAACGTCTTGGTGACCGTGCCGGCATAGTCGCCGATGCCGGTGATGGTTGCGGTCGGGGCGTTCTCAGCCTTGGCGTCGCCGGCATTCACGTTATTAGAGTAGGCAACGGTGTAGTCCTTGTCAAGCTCCAGCGTCTTGTCGCCGTCCTTCACGGTGACGTCGGGCTTCTGCTCGCTGCCGTTGTAGGTCATGTCGGCGATGTCGCCGATGCTGATGTCGGCGTGGGTCAACAGCTTCTTGTACGATACGCTGATCTCGGCGTTGGCGCGCTTCATCTCGAAGGTGTAGGTCTGGGCGTGGGTCTCCGGGTCCTCAGACACGAACTGCAGGTCGATGTCCCTCAGCATGTCGAGGTTCTCGGGGCTGGCGGCAATGCGGCGCATGCTGCGGGAGGCGGCCTCATTGGCGTACCACAGGCCAGAGACCTCATTCACCACCCAGCCCTCGTCGGGCGTGACGATGACGGTCACCAGGTCACCCTCCTGGGCCGAGGTAACATCCTCTTTCACGTTCTCGCCCTCGCCCACGTTGAACTGGATGTCTCCATGAGCTTCGGCATCGGCGTCCTTGGTAATCGTGAAGTTCGAACCTTTAGCGAAGTTTGCATAGTAAGTAACAGTGGGATCAGAGGAGAGCACCTCAACGGTTGCTACTTGGTCGGTTGATACCATATCTGAAGCCTTCGTTGAAGGAGCACCTTTCGACCATCCCAAGAAAGTATATCCCTTCTGAAGATTGTCATATTTGAGATTGAAATTCCTAGAGGCTTCCGGACTGAAAACTGCGTACTGGTTTTCAATATAATCGTCATCAGTCTCATATTTTGCATACACTTTGGCAACGCCAGTCGGTTCACATTTAACATCCACAGTGAAATCAGTCGCCCACATCTCGGATGCGGAGAACAGCATTAGCATGCATAGCATGACTAAACGCAATAGTTTTGTTTTTCTCTTCATAATTAAAATGGTTTTAAATGAATATTCAGTTGAATTACAATTTGTTTATGCTCGTTTTCTTGAAAGCGAGCCGCATCTGACGCATAGCGCCAGTGCCAGGAGCCGGTGGGCCGGCAGGAGCTGGTCGGTGACGTAGGGCAGCACCACGGCAAAGAGCAGCAGCACCACGGCGTAGGCAAGCCACACGCGCGGTGCCCACCTCCAGCGGCGGCCCCAGAGCCACAGCAGCAGGGGCAGCGGGTTGAGAAGGAGGAGCACCCAGTTCCAGTGGAGGCCGAAGATGCAGCTGACCAGCACGAAATAGAGCAGTCCGACGCCGGCCAGGGCTTGGGCACCGAACAGCATGCCGTCGCACACGTGGGCGGCGCGCTGCCAGCCGAAGCGCCACTGGCCCAGCGTGACCGCGAGCACCAGGAGCAGCACCAGGAGGAACGCCACCGTCGGCGAGAGCCATGCGGCCCGGGCCACGTAGGTGGCGGGCAGCAGCTGCACGGGCTCGCCCAGCAGGGCCGGGCGCTCGGTGCCGTCGGCAGCGACGATGACCGTCTGCCGCAGCACGTCGCCCACCACTTCGGGAACCATATAGAGCTCCATCGGCTTCAGGTCGTCCACCTCGGTGCCCATAATCGTCAGCAAACCCAGCTGCATCCACTGTGCCGTGCGCGAGTAGTCGGTGTACATATCCCTGACGCTCTGGCGCATCACCTCGGGCCAAGCCTTCACCACCAGGCGCTCGCCCTGCAACTGGCTGCCGACGGCCCAGAAGCTCATCGACGTGCAGTTGTGGTACGAATAGTCGAACTTCAGCGTCATGCCCTCCATGATGTTCTCGTCAAGGCGGCGCCACAGCTCCTGCTTCTGCCTGGGATTGAGGCTGAGCGTCCACTGGGTGACGCCGCGCCCGTCATGGCGGCACTGCTGCAGGTATTCGCTCGTCTTGTGAGCCTGGAATCCCGCCTTGGTCCGCCCGCTGAAGAAGCGCAGATAGTCGCCTGGCGTATCGTCGGTATAAAGTTCGAAGGAGAAACAGTAGTCCAGGTCGAACGTGGGGCACTCCATGCGCACCACGCAGTGGCCGTAGGCGGAGTAAGCCTTTTCGCCCGGCGTAGAGACGAGCAGGCTGGCCGTCACGAAGTCGTCGCGCTGCCGCAGCGAGTCGAGCGCAGCCTCGTCCGGCTCCTGTCCCCACACCGTCGTGGCGACAAGCAGAAGAGCCATCATCAGTAACCTGAATTTACGTTTCATCCTTGCAGTATTTTTGTTTTATTGTTGTCAATAATGTGAGTTCCTGACACGATTATATGGCAATTCGTGTTAAAAAGACTCTCACTTAACGACGACCTCGAGCAAACTCAGGTCTTCTCTCACTTAATCACGACCTTGCGTCCGTTCTGGATGTAGACGCCCTTGCGCGTGGGCTTCTTGTCGAGCTTGCGTCCGTTCAGGTCGTAGATGTCGCCGTTGTCAGCGGGCGAACCGCTGACCGCACTGATGGCGGTGGCGTCATCGTCGGCGAAGACGAGGGCGATGCTGCGGGCGGTGCTGGTAGGCACTTCGAGCCAGGCCTTGTTGGCGGCGACGGGGAGGGCGGTCCTCACCCAGACGAACTGCTTGCCGTTGAAGGCGTAGTTGGTCTGGGCGTCGGTCGAGGCGGCGATGGTCGTAGCCGTTGCCGTGCCTTTGAACTCGTCGGCGCAGGTCTGGTTAATCTCGGCGTCAGTCGGGATGAGCAGGAAGGTCTTCGTCTCCTCTGTCGGGTTGTAGACCAGGAACGGCATCTCCTTGTTGGCGCTCGGAATCTCGGTGGCCGTGGCCTTCGTCTCGCCTATGCCGGTGATGGTGTAGAGCTTGGCGCCGGAGTTCTCCTCCAGGGTCAGGTTGTCGTTGGCGCTGTAGTAGGTGACGTACTCCTGGGCGGCTATCTCCACGGGGAATCCGGCGATGGCCTCGAATGCCAGGCTCGCGGTGCCGGTGTAGGGGCTGGTGGTAGCATCGGCGGGCTCGGCCACAATCTTGTAGAGGCCGGGCTGCATGTCGGCCGTGAAGGCTTCGAGGGTCAGCGGGTTGGTCTCGTCATAGGTGATGGTACCATTGTTGTCCGTGCCCTTCAGCACCTTGACCTTGATGCCTGCGTCGGCGATGATGTTCTGGGCGTCAGTGGCAGCGAGCTGGTCAATCAGCTGGATGGTCGGTGTCGTGAGGGGCTCGTATGTTTCGGAGCCGGTTTTCTTCTTCACGACAACCTTCTGGGAGAGGCCGCTGAACTCGACGGGATAGGTCTCGTCCTCCATGTCGCGCACGATGTCGTAGTTGACGGTGGCGTCGAAGGCGTGCATGGTGAACGTAGCCTCGGTCATGTCGTCGCTGATTTCAACACTGAAGGGTTCAATGTCAAGCTTGATGTTAGCACGGTATGTATACAGCGACTTACTATTGCCTGAATAATTACTGAGGTTATAAGGATCTGGAATTATGTTGTCATTGAAGTAGCTCAAGGCCATATAGGCACCATCAGGCGATGCGGTTTGACGCCACGTGTAGAGTTGTCCAGGAAAGCCAGACGTGCCATCGAAGAAAGCAACCAGCAAGTTGTCTGTACCATTGTACTCAAACGGCGTGTCGAGGGTGAAGGTATACCAGCCTGCTCCTGTCGGAGCAATTTTGCCCGTCCACACAAGATCAGTTTCAGAAAGAGGCTCGCAATCGGTTGATGATCCGAACGCAGAACGTGTTACATGTTTCATGAACATCTTCACGTTTGAGGCCTCATAGGATGTGCCGTAATGGTAATAGAAGCTGATGGCGTTGATGGTACCTTCGGTGCCTATTTCGTCAGCGGTGTAAATTTCCTCAGTGCAGGAGTAGTTAAAGTAATTGTCGATGGGGAAACTCTGGGTAGTCTCAGTACCATCGCCAATCGTCACTTCCTTGGCCCACGCGCCCGTCGCTGCCGTGAGTAGCAGTGCGAGCGTCATTATATATCTTGATATTGTTTTCATATTGTTCATATATTTATTATTTTTTCTTTTTCTTGAGTCGCTTCGCGAGTAATCGAGTTCTACTCGCTTCGCTCGTCGAAGAAATCTTTCAAAATCTTACAGAATCTTTTTATTATATTTGTTTGATTTGGATGATTTGTGAGATTTCTGCGCGTCAGCGCACTTCTTTTCTCATTCGCGAGAGGGGTTAGAAGCCGAGCACTGGCCTGACACTATGGCTATTCGACTTTTTGGGGCTACCCCAACTAAGACTGTTGAAGCGCCATGCGCGGCTGGCATCGACATTGGACACCGTAGTAGACCAGCCTTCAGATATTGGCGTACCGCCGACGCCTGTAGTGATATAGGCATTCACATTGCCGTCGTATGTAGTGCCATTTTCATCACTCTTCGTCGAGCCGAGGTTGGTGAATATCGCATCATAGTCGCTCTTCTGCGCCACGGCCCAGTTCGACACGGTGGTCTCGCCCAGCGTGGTGTAGCTTGTCAGGTTGGTGCCGCGGGCAGCATCATCAGGCAGCACTTTCAGCGTGGTACCGGCGTACGTGGTCACGGAAGTCCAGCCGTTGATGGTGTTCCAGTTCTGCAACGTGGCGTCCTTAAGGGCGAGAATCAGTCCGTGGCCGGTCTCAGTCACCTTGCCCAGGATGCCCACGGCAGTGCAGCCCTCGGGCACGGCAGTCTTTGCCGTGTGCAGATGGCCTGCGGCGCAGACCACCTTGCCGATGTCCGCAGCCGTAGCCTCAGAGGCAATCGGCCCGTCCCATGCCGGTGCTGCCTTCTTCACCTCCACCTTGCGGAACTTGTAGCCGGGCTTGGCCTCGAGCTTCACCTCGCTGCCCATCTTGACGCTCTTGAGGGTGTCGGTGCCGTCCTGCTGGCTGTGGATAAGGGTGCTGGTCTTGTCGGTGCCGCCGACGGTGACGGTGCCCTTCGATGCCTGGGTGGCGTCGATGGTGTTGGCGTTAGCGGCCTTGAAGGTGATGTCGAACTTGTTGCTCAGCACGGTGACGGTGAGGCAGGCGGGCTCGGTGTTGTTGAAGGTGTTGTCGAGCGTGGCGGCTACACCCTCAGGGGCGTCGGCGCCCTGGATGTAGTACCATACATAGACATCTGCTCCGTCGTCAGCGACGTTCTCGGCTGTGGGCACTGTGGCGCTGAAGGCGGTGAGTGCGGGGGCCTCGGTGACGGTGGCGGGGGTGACGGCGTACATCACCGTGCCCTGCGTGACCTCGGTGCTCTGTCCGGCGAAGGCCACGGTGCCCTCGACGATGAGGGGTGCGTCGGTGCCGGCGATGACGCCTTCAGCGGCTTCGGGCAGCAGCGTCTTCACTTCGGGCTCGGTGCCCGTGGTGGCGAATGCGGCTGCCTTGGCGTAGATGGGTGTCAGCACGGCGTCGAAGGCGGGCATCGCGAAGGTGCCGGTCTTGGTCGAGGCGTTCCACTCGACGGTGATGGGGGTTTCGGCGGTGCCGGAGCCGGAGATA
>CAMHIS010000128.1 GCA_946185285.1 uncultured Prevotellaceae bacterium | reverse complement strand
GATGACGGCATCGACGAGCTGCTTCTCGCCGCCCTGCGGGTAGCGCTGCTTCAGGGGGACTACTTCGATGTGGTACGCCGAAGCGCCGAACTTCTCGGCGCACTTCTTGGTGAGCAGGTCGATGGCGGCGGGTTTGTTGGTCTCGATGCCGATGTAGCCCTTGGTGACCTTGGTGGCCTTCATGAGCAGTTCGAGGCCCACGAGAATCTCGTCGGGATGCTCCATCATCAGGCGGTAGTCGGCGGTGATGTAAGGCTCACACTCTACGGCGTTGATGATGACGCACTCGGCCTTGGCCGTCGGCGGCGGGGTGAGCTTGATAAACGTGGGGAAGCCGGCACCGCCCATACCTGTAATGCCTGCCGTCTTCACGCGGTTGATGATTTCCTCGGGAGTCAGTTCGGGGTGATCGCCGACGGTTTCCAACTTGTCAGAGCGGTCGATGCTCTCCTCCCACTCGTCGCCTTCCACATTAATAATAATGGCGGGCTTGCGGTAGCCTGTGGCATCGACGACGGTGTCAATCTTAAAGACGGTACCGCTGACGCTGCTGTAGATGGGCGCCGACACGAAGCTGCCTGCCTCGGCAATGAGCGTACCGACTTTCACCTTGTCGCCCTTCTGCACAACCGGTGAGGCTGGAGCGCCAATGTGCTGGCTCAGCGGGAAGATGGCCTGCTTGGGCAGTGGGGCTGTCTTCGTGGCCACCTCATGGGTCAGCTTGTTCTCATCAGGGTGGATGCCACCTATACTGAATGTCTTGATATTCATACTGTTGCCTCCTTTTCTTCTACTTTAGGTTCTGCGGGTTTCGGAGCGGGGAAGTTGACGGCGACGATGGCGTGGGTCGGACAGACTGACACGCACTTACGGCATAGACGACACTTTGCGGGGTCGATGTACGAGCAGTTGTTGCCAACGGTGATAGCACCAAACGGGCACTCGCGCTCGCACTTGCTGCAGCCGATGCACGACACCTTGCAGGCCTTCATGGCAACAGCGCCCTTGTCCTTGCTGACGCAGCTGACGTACACTCTCCTACCCTTCGGGCCCTTCTTGCGCAGTTCGATGATGCTGCGCGGACAAGCCTTCACACAGGCGCCACAGGCCACGCAACGCTCCTCGTCGACCTCGGCAATGCCGGTCTCAGGGTTGATGTGGATGGCGTCAAACTGGCAGGCCTCCACACAGTCGCCACAGCCCAGGCAGCCATAGCCGCAGGCCGTCTCGCCGGCGCAGCAGGCGTTCATGGCAGCACAGGTGCGCAGACCGGCATACTCGGCAATACGGGGCCGGTTCTCACAGGTGCCGTTACAGCGCACGACGGCCACCTTCGGTTCGCCGTTGGCAATGGCCATACCGAGCAGGTCGGCCACACGCCCCATGACGTCGGCACCGCCAACGGGACAGTTCAGTCCCTCGATGGAGCCGGCATCGGCACCCTTGACGAGTGCATCGGCCATCCCCCCACAGCCGGCAAAGCCACAGCCGCCGCAGTTGGCACCTGGCAGCAGCTCGTTGACCTGCGCAATGCGGGGGTCTTCGTAGACAGCGAATTTCTTGGAGGCGGCAAACAGCACAAGGGCTGCCACGAGACCGATGGCTCCAAGGACAATCACTGCAATCAAGATGAAATTCATAAATGCTATTGACTTTTTTATTAATTGTTTCTCTTTAACTCTTCTATCTCGAACGACACCTGACAGCTTATCTTCGAGCGCAGCAACCAGAGCAACGAATACCAGAGCATCAGGGTTCCCAAGGCCGACAAGGCCGCAACGGCCTCACTGCCTGTAACACGGATAGCCACCACAAGCGCCACCATGAGAATTATCAACGGCACGATGAAGGCCAGAAGCGTTGCACGGAAGGCCACCTGGCGCGAAGCCGTGACCACCACTTCCTGTCCGGGGCGGTAGACTGCAACGTTGTTGCAGCATACAGAGACAAGTTTCTCCTTCGATTCTGAGGCGTGACAGTAGCCAGCCACCTTGCAGGCAGCACAGGCCGACTGTTGAAGGATGCGTACCTTGACGACTCCCTCAGCAATGCTGTCGATAACCCCCGAATGTCTTATCTTGTCGTTCATTAACCTGTGAAACAAGTGAAGTAGTAGTTTGCGACTGCAAAGGTACAAAAAAAAAGACAAATGAGGAGTGAGAAACAAGAAATAATAAAAAAAATAATCGTAATCGTTTGCAGATAGAATTTTTTTTTATACTTTTGCGGACAAATAGAGAAAGACGATATGAAAGCTACAGAACAAACGCAACAACAAATTGGACGTGCTATCCGCAAGATAGCAGAGAAATTCCCGCCTAAGGATGACGCCTCACTGTTGACTGACATCCACATCCGCGTCACCCAGGAAACGGGCGAACTGACTGCCTTCGACGACGACGACAACGAGATTACGCGCTGCGTCATTGAACAGTGGATTGACAACAAGGACGACGACTTCTACGAGCAGATTGTCAGCATTATCCGCCGGGTCATAGACAAGCAGAAAACACAGGTCGAGAATATGGGACTACTGAAGCCATACGCCTTTGTCTTGGAGGACGATGACAAGGAACCGGCTGGAGAGTTGTACGTAGTCGACGACGACACGGTCATCATCGACACAGAGCTGATGGCCGACTTGGACAAAGACCTGGACGACTTCTTCGAAAAGCTCATCAAGGATTAGCCCGTCCTTTCACTTCTCTTAAAGGCCGTCAATCCCGTCGGCATACATCGACAGTGACTGACTGTCAAGTTCATCATCGCCCATCTCTATATACGGATGAGAGTAAGGATTATCCACATTGAAGCCTAAACGGTTCATGTGCTGGTTGGCATACGTCATCTCAGCACCGAACAGACAGATAGTCCACGAAATCTGCACCCACAACATAAACAGCGGCAAGGCGGCAAACGAGCCGTAGATGGCGTTGTAGCCCGTCACCCACAACTGGGAATGGACGTAGAACAACTGTAGCCACTGAATACCCACCCCGGCAATGATACCTGGCACGATGGCGCAACGCCATTCGACATGGGTATTAGGCATAGAGACATACAAGCCGATGAAAAGCAGCGACAGCAGTACGTAAGGCAGGATGCCAAGCAGCTGGCGCAGCGCAGACCCCAGCATCAGCACATCGGGCATACTGCTAACCATCGTTGTCAGAACCATCGAGCAACCAGTGGTAACAACAATGAATATGGGAAACAGGAAGAACGCCGCCAGATAGTTGGTAAACGAACGGTAGAGCGAGCGCGAGCTGCTCACCTGCCAGATCTCGTTGAACGTCTCTTCGATATTATTCACCAGCATCAGCACCGTGTAGAGCATGAACACCAGACCGATACCCAGGAAGAGGCCGCTCTTGGTGTGGACGAGGTAGCTGTTCACCCACTCGATGATGATGTCAGCAGCCTGAGGTTGGGAGGCAAGTATATCGCGGAACCACACCTCTATATATTTATTGAAGCCAAAACCGCGGGCGATAGCAAACACCACGGCCAAGATGGGCACAATAGCCAGCAATGTGGAATAGGTCAAAGCCGACGCCTTGGCCATCACCCGCTTGGCCGTAAAGAACTTGATGGTCAGCGCAAGCGTCTTATACACACGATGCAACAACTTCTTCACTTTTCACTTCAAAAGCGGAAAGCACTGTTCCTGTAAGCCGGGTTCTGTACTGACAGCAACTGTCAGCGTCTGTCATTTATCTAATCCGTAAGTCACCTTACGGCTTTAGCATTCTACCCTCCACCGCTCACCACGAAGGTTCTCGGACGGACAGCCCTCAGACGGTGGTATACATGAACTTGCAGCCCCCAGATGGCACAGCACGACTGTCACCAGCCGCCTGGTGGTCTCTTACACCACCTTCTCACCCTTACCTTCCGAAGAAGGCGGTCGTTCTCTTCTGCCATATCCAGCCGTCGCCGACTGCTTGCATTTTCACAAGTGGGGCGTCCTGCGCTGCCCGGACTTTCCTCCCGTGCCGCAAGGGCACCAGCGACAGACCGTAACAGTGCTTTCCGAGTGCAAAGGTAAGAATAAGTGGGCAATAAAACAAATTTCCACGTCCTTTTCTTGCTCATTCAATCTTTTTTCGTAACTTTGCACCATCTAACCAACAAAAATTATGAGAAAGAGACTTTTAGCCACCCTGTTACTGTCCGTGATGTACATGGCAGTAACGGCCCAGCCACACCGTATGTGGTATTCGAAACCTGCCAGCCACTGGCTGGAGGCACTGCCCGTAGGTAACTCTCATCTCGGAGCCATGATTTATGGCGGCACCGACGTGGAGGAGATTCAGTTGAATGAGGAGACGTTCTGGAGCGGACAGCCCCACAACAACAATCCCAAGGAGGCGCTGGCATATCTGCCCGAGGTGCGCAGCCTCATCTTCCAAGGCAAGGAGGGCGAGGCCGCCAAGCTCCTTGACAAGTACTTCGTACCAGGTCCCCACGGCATGCGCTTCCTTCCCTTAGGCAGTCTGAAGCTGTCGTTAGGCCATAAGGACGTGCAGAAATACGAGCGTGCGCTGAACCTCGGCGATGCCACCGCCACCACCTCTTATATATATAAAGGTGTGAAGTACGAGCGCACTGTCTTTGCCTCGCAGGCCGACAATGTCATCATCGTGCAGCTGAAGGCTTCGAAGAAGGGCGAGCTGGAGTTCGATATTAATTTCACCACCCAGCTGCAGAAACAGGTGTTTACCGTTTCCGAGCATGAAGGCATCAGCGGAAAAGTCAATGAGCTGGCTGCCGTCGTCGAAGGCGTGGAGCAGGAGGGTATCAAGGCCGGACTGAAGGCCGAGTGCCGCGTCATGGTCGAGACCGACGGTGAAGTGAAACGTGGCGTTGACAAGCTGACCGTCGACGATGCCACCACCGCGACGCTCTATATCACCGCTGCCACCAACTTCGTGAACTACAAGGACGTCAGCGGCTCTCCTGTGAAGAAGAACAACCAGGCGCTGGCCAGTGTCAAGGGCAAGCCCTACAAGCAGTTGCTGGCCGACCATGTCAAGAAGTATCAGGAGCAGTACAACCGCGTCAGCCTGACGCTACCGAAATCTGCTAACTCCGGCCTCGAGACCGACAAGCGCGTGGCTGCCTTTGAGAAGGATGCCACCGACCTCGACATGGTGGCGCTGATGATGCAGTACGGTCGCTACCTCCTCATCTCGTCGAGCCAGCCCGGCGGTCAGGCCGCCAATCTGCAGGGCGTGTGGAACGACAAGATGAACGCCCCGTGGGACTCGAAGTACACCATCAACATCAATGCTGAGATGAACTACTGGCCTGCACTCATCGGCAACCTCGCCGAGACGCAGGAGCCACTGTTCTCGATGATCCGCGACCTCAGCGAGACGGGTGCCGAGACCGCCCGCGTCATGTACGGTTGCCGGGGCTGGGTAGCCCACCACAATACCGACCTCTGGCGCATCGCAGGCCCCGTCGACGGCACGCCCTGGGGTATGTTCCCCACTGGCGGCGCCTGGCTGACGACGCACCTCTGGCAGCACTACCTCTACACCGGCGACAAGCAGTTCCTCGAGTCGTGGTATCCCGTGCTGAAGGGAGCCGCCGACTTCCTGCTTGACTTCATGCAGGTCTATCCCGCTGCCGGCGAGATAAAGCAGGCCGCCGGCTGGCTGATGACCGTACCCACCGTGTCGCCTGAGCACGGCCCGCGCGGCAAGAACACCAACGTCACCGCCGGCTCGACGATGGACAACCAGATTGCCTTCGACGTACTCTCGCAGACGCTGCAGGCCGCTGAGGCACTGGGCAAGGACCAGTCCTACATCGAAAGCCTCAAGTTCGCCATCGCCTGCCTGCCCCCGATGCAGATAGGCCGTTACGGTCAGCTGCAGGAGTGGCTCATCGACGGCGACGACCCGAAAGACGAGCACCGCCACATCTCCCACCTCTACGGCCTGTACCCGTCGAACCAGATTTCGCCGTACAGCCACCCCGACCTCTTCACCGCTGCCGCCAACACGCTCGCCCAGCGCGGCGACATGGCCACCGGCTGGAGTCTCGGCTGGAAGACCAACTTCTGGGCCCGCATGCTCGACGGCAACCATGCCTTCACCATCATCAAGAATATGCTGCACCTGCTGCCCGACGACCGTGCTGCCCGCCAGCATCCCGACGGCCGCACCTATCCGAACCTCTTCGATGCCCACCCGCCGTTCCAGATTGACGGTAACTTCGGCGTCTCGGCAGGTATCTGCGAGATGCTCCTCCAGAGTCACGACGGTGCCGTCCAACTGCTGCCCGCCCTGCCTGATGACTGGCAGAAGGGCGATGTGAAGGGCTTGCGTGCCCGTGGCGGCTTTATTGTCGACGAGGGATGGAACGAAGGGAAACTTCGTTCCGCTGTGGTGCGCTCTACCATTGGCGGTACGTTACGCCTGCGTTCCTACGTGCCGCTGCGTTTGGCTAAGGCTCCGAAGGGGGCTATGCAGAAAGCCGCCGAAGGCGACTGCCCCAACCCGCTCTTTGCCCCCGCCGCCATCCGCGAACCACTTCGCTCCGCCGAGCTGAAGGACTTCCACCCCCTCTCGCCACGCAAGGTCTACGAGTACGACGTGGAGACCATAGCCGGTCAAAGCTACAGCTTCGTAGCAGAATAGAAGGCCTTCAGGTTGCACACATAGAAGACAGATGTTCCTATTTCAGGGCTATTGATACGGAGAAACCGCACGGATAGTCAAACCGGTACATCTGTCTTCTCATGTTTTATAACTTCGAGAGCTTTTTGCATTTTTGGGGTTGAATTGACTTTCAAAAACTTTTTGTAACTTTGTAAGATTCCGCAGGATTTCTCTGTATAAAGGAAGTTTGAGAGATTGAGGATTTTGAGGGTTCTTGCTCTGGCAAGCGGCCGCTCCAGCTTTGCTGGCTTGCTACCATCGGGACGCAAGAAAGCCGAGTCCGGATAAGAGACCGTTCTATTTCTACGAATATCAAGGTTGTGGGGAACGATGAGGTTATTACGGGTGAGATAGCGTAAATCGTTGATATTGCTTCTATTTGCGACCGTTTGCGCTTTTGAGATTCTTTCGGATTGGAAAGAACATTGAGCCTGTTCCGTTACCTAAGTGTTACCTTGGTTTCTGCGTTTGGTAACTGGGACTCGAGCTCTGCTCGCTTCGCTCGTCGAAGAACACTTGGTGAAAACATGGAAGTCTGTACGAGATTTCCAACG
>CAMHIS010000127.1 GCA_946185285.1 uncultured Prevotellaceae bacterium | reverse complement strand
AGTTTATTGCAGTGCTTCTGGTGCTGGTATGCTGCTTCTACCTCTCCTTCTCGTTCGTGACGCGCCACTACGAAAGTAAGGCTGCCGCCATGGGCGAAGTTGCCGGTCAGGAGTATCTCGACAGCATCAACAACGAGAAGGTGTACATGGGCATTTACTCGCTGAAGCAGTGCCGTGAGATGGAGATTGGCCTGGGTCTTGACCTGAAAGGCGGTATGAACGTAATCCTCGAGGTGTCAGTGCCCGACGTTGTCGACGTGCTGGCCGACCACAAGACGGATGCTGCCTACAAGAAGTCAATGGAGCAGGCTAAGAAGGAAGAGGAGACCAGTCAGGACGACTTTATCTCGCTCTTCATCAAGTATTGGAATCAGAACTCGAATGGCCGTCCCCTCGCCGCCATCTTCGCTACTCAGCAGATGAAGGGCAAGGTGAGCACCCAGTCCACCGACTCCGAGGTGGAGAGCGCCCTTCGCGCCGAGGTGCAGTCTGCCGTCGACAACTCGTTCAATGTTGTCCGTAACCGTATCGACAAGTTCGGTGTCGTACAGCCTAACATCCAGAAGCTGGAGGGCCAGTCGGGCCGTATCATGGTCGAGATGCCTGGTATCAAGGAGCCCGAGCGCGTCCGCAAGCTTCTTCAGGGTTCAGCAAACCTCGAGTTCTGGGAGACCTACAATTCCCAGGAGATTGTTCCCCTTTTGGCTCAGCTCAACCAGAAGTACGCCATCTTAGGTGGCGATGCCCCTGAAGCTGTTGACAGCGTTGCCGCCGACACCACCTCCGTGGCTGCCGCCGACACAGCAAAGGCCGCTGCTACCGACCTTGCCGCCAAGCTGACCAAGAAAGACGCCAGCAAGGACGAGAAGTCCAATGCCGAGGCCAAGAAGCAGAACCCGCTGTTCTACTGTTTCCAGCCCACTCAGGGCAACACCCTCGCTGTCGTTGGTTATGCCAACGTTCGCGATACCGCTGAAATCAATAAGATAATCTACTCCGAGCTCGCCAGCACCATTTTCCCCGCTGAGCTGAAGCTGCGCTGGGGTGCCAAGCCCGAGGACTTCGGAGGCCAGAACACCAAGGGCGACATCTTCGAGCTCTACGCCCTGAAGATTACCGAGCCCAACGGTCGCGCTCCGTTAGAGGGTGACGTCATCACCAACGGTAAGGACGACTTCGACCAGATGGGCCATCCCTGTGTGTCTATGCAGATGAACTCTGACGGTGCCCGCCGCTGGAGCCAGATTACGAAGCAGAACATCGGCAAGGCCGTGGCCATTGTGCTCGACGATGCCGTCTACTCTGCTCCCCGTATCCTCACCCAGATTGACGGTGGTAACTCGCAGATTACGGGTAACTTCACCATCGAGGACACCAAGGACCTTGCCAACACGCTGAACTCCGGTAAGATGCCGGCTCCCACCCGCATCGTGCAGGAAGAGGTTGTCGGTCCCTCGCTCGGTGCACAGTCTATCCAGCAGGGTATCATCTCGTTCATCGTTGCCTTCGTGCTGCTGATGATCTACATGATCATGCTCTACGGCCTCGTTCCCGGACTGATGGCCGACTGCGCCCTACTCTTCAACCTGTTCTTCACGCTCGGCATCCTGACCTCGTTCCAGGCGGCACTGACCATGCCCGGTATCGCCGGTATCGTGCTGACCCTCGGTACGGCCGTCGATGCTAACGTGCTTATCTATGAGCGTACCAAGGAGGAGCTGCGCCGAGGCCTGAAGGTCAAGGAGGCTCTGAGCAAGGGTTATTCAAATGCCTTCTCGGCCATCTTCGACTCTAACGTCACCTCGTTGATTACCGGTTTCATCCTGCTCTTCATCGGTACCGGTCCTGTCAAGGGCTTCGCTACCACCTGGATCATCGGTATCTTCTGCTCGTTCTTCACCGCCGTGTTCCTGACCCGTCTGGTCTATGAGCACATGCTGAAGAAGGACAAGTGGACCAACCTGACCTTCGAGACCGCCTACTCGAAGAACCTCATGCAGAACACCCACATCAACTTCATGGGTGCCTACAAGAAGTCGTTCATCGTGTGGGGAGTCGCTGCTGTCATCTTCTGCGTTTCGTTCGCCGTCCGCGGTCTGAGCCAGAGTATCGACTTCACCGGTGGTCGTAACTACGTCGTCGTGCTCGACAAGGAGACTCCCGTCGAGACCGTACGCCAGGCCCTCAGCGGAGCCTTCGTCAACACCATCGGCGAGAAGGCCAACCAGGAAGCCAACACCAGCGTCATCGCCCTCGGTACCGACGGCAAGACCGTCCGTATCTCCACCAACTGGGACATCGAGTCGAACAGCCCCGAGGTTGACGACAAGGCAGAGACCATCCTCTACAACGCCCTGAAGAAGGCCGGCCTTATCAACCAGGCTGAAGTAAGTGCCTTCAAGAACCCCGACATCCGCGAGGGCGGTTCCATCATCTCGTCGGCAAAGGTAGGTCCGTCGGTGGCCAAGGACATCACTCACGGCGCTATCATCTCCGTCATCGTTGCCCTCATCGCCATCTTCATCTACATCCTTATCCGTTTCCGCAACGTCGCCTTCTCGGTGGGTTCCACCGTTGCACTGTTCTTCGATGCCCTCGTGGTCATCGGCTTCTACAGCGTGCTGTGGGGCTGGGTGCCCATGTCGCTCGAGATCGACCAGACGTTTATCGGTGCTATCCTGACCGTGATCGGTTACTCTATTAACGATAAGGTGGTGGTCTTCGACCGTGTCCGTGAGAATATCCAGCTCTACGGCAAGCGCGACCGCCAGACGCTGTTCAACGACTCGCTGAACCAGACTCTGGCCCGTACCATCAACACCTCAGTGACGACGCTCATCGTGCTGCTCTGTATCTTCATCCTCGGTGGTGATTCAATCCGCAGCTTCTCGTTCGCCATGATTCTCGGTGTCATCTTCGGTACACTGTCTTCGCTCTTCATCGCTGCTCCGGTTGCCTACCTCACCATGGGTAAGACCATCCGCGAGAACGAAGTTGAGACCAACTAAGCCTCTATATTAATAATTATATATAGGTAATCAAGCCAGGTTCCTCAACGGAACCTGGCTTGATTTTGCTATGTCAGGTAATCTTTTGGAGAAGGAATCACTTTTTTTCGTCAGAAAATTTGGCTAATTGAAAAAAAAGTCCTACCTTTGCCGCTGATAACAAGACATACGAGCCTAAGGATTCCGACATCAACGCACGCGTCGGGATTCTTTCTTTTTTGTCTGCCTAAAATGTAAATAGTAAATCGTAAAATTGAATTATTATGGCATACATGTCCCAAGAAGGCTACGACAAACTGTTAGCCGAACTAAAACACTTGGAGAGCGTTGAACGCCCCAAGGCATCAGCCGCCATCGCGGAAGCCCGCGACAAAGGCGACCTGAGTGAGAACAGTGAGTACGATGCCGCCAAAGAGGCCCAGGGCCATCTGGAGGCGAAGATTAACCAACTGAAACTCGCCATCGCCGAGGCAAAGATTGTAGACACGTCGCGTCTTTCGACCGATGCTGTCCAGATTCTGTCGAAGGTCGAGATGACCAATCTGGCCAACAAAGCCAAGATGGCCTATACCATCGTCAGCGAGAGCGAGGCAAATCTGCGCGAGGGCAAAATCAGCATCACGACCCCCATTGCCCAGGGCCTTCTGAACCACAAGGTGGGCGACGAGGTGGAAATCAAGATTCCTCGTGGAACCATCAAACTGCGTATTGACAAAATAACCGTTGGATAATATGGATATATTCAGTAAGATTGCAGCTGGCGAGATTCCCAGCTACAAGTGCGCCGAGAACGAAGAGTTCTACGCATTTCTCGACATCAATCCGCTGGTAAAAGGTCACACATTAGTGATTCCCCGCCGCGAAGTAGACTACATCTTCGACATGGACGACGACGAGATTGGCCGCTACGAGCAGTTTGCCAAGCGCGTGGCCGTTGCCATCAAGAAGGCATTCCCCTGCCGTAAGGTAGCCCAGGTCGTACTTGGACTCGAAGTGCCCCACGCCCATATCCACCTCATTCCCATGCAGAGCGAGGCCGACGTCGACTTCCGCCGCGAGAAGCTGAAGCTCACGGAAGAAGAGTTCAAGGAGATAGCAACAAAGATTCGTGAAGAGTTTGTCTGATTAGACAAACTCTTCACCGTATTTCAGACGCACCTCATTGACGTACTTGCGTATGAGAGCCGACGAGTCGCCTTTCTTACAGATTATCAGCACGTCACCCGATTCAGCCACGATATAGCCGTCAAGTCCATTGATAACAGCCAGATGGCCCTTTGGCATTTTGATGATATTGTCACGACAGTCCTCAAGCATGACCTCCGAGTCAATGACGACATTGTCACCCTCCCCCTTCTGCATACTTTCATAGATAGAATGCCATGTACCGAGGTCAGCCCATCCAAAACTGCACTTCATGACGTACACATTGTCTGAGTTCTCCAACATACCGTTTTCGATAGACAAGTTCGGGAATTTCGAGAAGTTCTCGTGAATGTAGAGCAACTCTTCCTCAATCGAAGCTATGAAGTTCTCATTGTCAATCGAGCGCAGCACCACAGGCAGTATGCGGCACAGGCTTGTCACAAGGTTATGTACGTTTGAGAGGAATATGCCCGTGTTCCAGAGAAATTCGCCGCTCTCAACAAACATACGGGCGAAGTCGCGCTCGGGCTTCTCAGTAAACGACTGAATCTTATAGAGCGATTCCGGTCCTGCATCGTCACCAATCTGAATATAGCCATACCCCGGTTCCGGTCGTGTAGGGCGTACGCCTACAGCTATCAGGCAGTCATTCTGGGCCACAAAGTCAAAACACTCATTGATGTCGTGCTCAAAGGCATCGTCGCCAATGACGGCCTGGTCAGAGGGAAGAATCACGATTCTGGCATCAGGACAGAGATGAGAGATGCGGAAAGCCGCCCATGCCATGCTTGGTGCTGTATTTCTCGACACCGGCTCGGCCAGAACGTTGGTAGCCGGTAACTCTGGCAGTTGTTCCGCTACCCAGTGAGCGTATTCCAACTGGGTACTTACAAAAATGTTTTTCAGGGGCACGATGCGTGCCACTCTGTCATAGGCCTGCTGGAGCAGTGTTCGTCCGGAACCGAAGAAGTCTATAAACTGCTTTGGCTTTTGTTCACGGCTGCATGGCCACAGTCGGCGGCCTTTTCCTCCAGCAAGAATCACACAATAATGCTTTTCCGATATTTCCATCAATTTAGATTTATAAGTCAGCTTTTTTCGGGTACGAAGATACGCAATAAATATGATATTTCCAAGAATTTTTAAGATTTTTAGCTGAAACTTTTTGTCAGTTCATTTTTTCTTAGTACCTTTGCACCGCTTTTGAAGCCCAGATGGCGGAATCGGTAGACGCGCTGGTCTCAAACACCAGTGGGGCAACCCGTGCCGGTTCGACCCCGGCTCTGGGTACACAATCGGAAAGCGAGTCCCTGTAAATCAAGCATTTGCAGGGAATTTTTGTAAAACCCATACAACACACCCTGCACCTATGAATGCTATTCAGGCCCTTACACGACAGCGGCTTCTGCTCCAGATGGAGTACCAGGCTGAAAAGGAGGCTTATCGTCGTCAGACCGAAGAGAGAGGACTGGCGCGCCAGGTGAAACGCGGCGATGCTTGGTGGCCGGTGCGCATGGGGCGCAGCTACTATAACTCTCTGAACCAGCTGTGCGTGGAAGTGTTCCGAACGCCGGATGAAGACATTGAGCACAATTTCGAGTTCGGAAGGCCGGTAGTGTTCTTCAGGGGGTCGTCAGGACAATCCGGGGAAACCGGATTGCGCTATTTTCCGTTTACGGGGACGGTGAGCTACGTTGACGGCGACCGTATGGTGGTCAGTGTGCCCGACTCGGCACCGCTCACCGACGTGCAGACAGCCGGGAACATCGGTGTGCAGCTGTCGTTCGACGAGACGTCGTACAAGATGATGTTCGACGCCCTTGACCGCGTCATGCGCTCGAAGGGCCGTCTTGGCTACCTGCGCGACCTCTTCTATTCTCGGCAGCAGGCAGAGACCTACACGTTTGCCCCGATGCACTTCCCCTACCTGAACAAGACGCAGGAGGAAGCTGTCAACCGCGTGCTGTGGGCAAAGGATGTGGCCATTGTCCACGGTCCTCCCGGCACAGGCAAGACGACGACGCTGGTCGAGGCCATCTACGAGACGCTGCGCCGCGAACCGCAGGTGCTGGTATGCGCACAGTCGAACATGGCCGTCGACTGGATTTCCGAAAAACTCGTCGACCGCGGCGTCCCCGTATTACGAATAGGTAATCCCACGCGCGTGAACGACAAGATGCTGTCGTTCACCTACGAGCGCCGCTTCGAGTCCCATCCCGACTACGAGCTGCTGTGGGCCATCCGTAAGGCCATCCGCGACCTTCGAGCCCACCGCAAGCGAGGCGACGAGAAGTACCACCAGAAGCTGGAGCGCCTGAAAGACCGCGCCAACGAACTGGAGATACGTATCAATGCCCAGCTCTTCGGCGAGGCCCGCGTCATCGCCTGCACATTGGTCGGCAGTGCCAACCGCCTGCTGGACGGCCAGAAGTTCGGCACCGTCTTCATCGACGAGGCTGCGCAGGCCTTGGAGGCCGCCTGCTGGATTCCCATCCGCCGCTGTTCGCGGGTCATCCTGGCCGGCGACCATTGTCAGCTGCCTCCGACGGTGAAGAGCATCGCCGCCCTGAAAGCCGGACTGGGAACGACGCTGATGGAGCGCATCGTCGAGCAGAAGCCCGAGGTGGTGACGCTGCTGCGCATACAGTACCGCATGAACGAAGAGATCATGCGCTTCTCCAGCGACTGGTTCTACGGCAACATGGTGGAGAGTGCGCCTGAGGTCAAATACCGCTCCATCCTCGACCTCGACGTGCCGATGGAGTGGAAGACCCTCCCCCATCCCCTCCCTGAATGGAGGGGAGCAGATACTCCAAGCCAAGAAGCGACGGGCGTGCAAGGTACCGACTCCCCTCCATTCAGGGAGGGGCAGGGGGAGGGTCTCTCATATTTCAATAAATTTGAGGCCGAGCTGACACTGCAGACCCTGCAGGATTACTTCGAGCGCATCGGTAAGACGCGCATTCTGAACGACCGGCTCGACGTGGGCATCATCTCGCCCTACCGCGCTCAGGTGCAGTACCTCAGGTCGCAGCTCAAGAAGAAGGAGTGGTTCAAGCCCTTCCGCCACCTCATCACCGTCAACACCGTCGACGGCTTCCAGGG
>CAMHIS010000126.1 GCA_946185285.1 uncultured Prevotellaceae bacterium | reverse complement strand
TGTCGTCGATGTTATATGGCTCGTGGGGCGCGTCGTAGCCGAGGAACAGGAAGAACGGCCGCTCCTTATTACGGTGGATGAACTGTATGGCGTCGTCGGTCGAGATCTCGGTGTTGTGGCGCACGTGGGCGTCGTGCTCGTTCTCCTTAATGTTCACCAGACTGTCGCCGTGCAGACGGTAGTACGGGTAGTAGTAGGGCGAGTTCGAGTGGACGGTGGCGATGGTCCAGCCGTAGAACTCGTCGAAGCCCCGGTGGTTGGGAGCCGCCTGCGGGTCGTAGCCGTCGAGGTGCCACTTGTTGACCAGACAGGTGCGGTAGCCGGCCTTCGACATCACCGTGCCTAACGTCACGTCCTCGGGCAGCAGGTTGGCCCGGCGAACGATGGTGGTGTCGCCCTTGGGCGAGATCTTCAGGCCCGTCAGCCCGCCGGCGTAGCACTGGTTGTCGCGGATGCGGGTGTTGCCGCTGTGCCTGCCCGTCATCAGCGAACAGCGCGACGGCGAGCTGATGCCGCTGCCGGCGTAGGCCTGCGTGAACGACGTGCCGGTACGGGCCAGCCGGTCGATGTTGGGCGTCTGGATGTACTGGTTGCCATAGCAGGCCAGGTCGCCGTAGCCCATGTCGTCGGCCAGGATAAAGATGATGTTCGGCCGCTCGACGCCCGCCGCCTGCTGTGCCAACAGGGCTCCAAAAGTCATTAACAGGTTTTTCATGTCGTTTTTGTTTGCAAATTTACGAAAAAATTCGTAACTTTGCACTCAAAAAACAGAAAAAAATGCAATGAAGAACTTATTGACACGCCGCACCATCCGCAAATATGCGGACAGAGAAGTAGAAGAACAGCTGCTGAACCGCCTCATGGAAGAGGCCGCACGCACCCAGACGATGGGCAACCTGCAGCTATACTCCGTCATCGTCACCCGCTCCCGCGAGATGAAAAAACTGCTGGCCCCGGCACATTTCAACCAGCCGATGGTGACGGAGGCCTCCGTGGTGCTCACCATCTGCGCCGACTTCAACCGCACCAGCTTCTGGGCCAGATGCCGGAAGGCCGAGCCGGGCTACGACAACCTGCTGTCGTTCCTGAACGCCGCCACCGACGCCCTGCTCTACACGCAGACGCTCTGCTGCCTGATGGACGAGAAGGGACTGGGCTACTGCTACCTGGGCACCACCGTCTACCAGCCCCAGCAGATCATCGACGCGCTCCACCTGCCCAAGCTCACGATGCCCGTGGCCACGCTGACGGTCGGTTGGCCCGCCGAGGAGCCGCCCCTCTCCGACCGCCTGCCCCTCGAGAGCTTTGTCCACCAGGAACGCTACAACGACTACTCAGGTGCCGACATCGACGCTTACTATACGCCGAAGGAGCAGCTCGAGGAGAACCGCCACTTCGTCAGCATCAACCATAAGGAGACGCTGGCCCAGGTCTTTACCGACATCCGCTATACGCGACGCGACAACGAAGCCATGTCGAAGACGCTCATAGAGACCCTCGTCCGCCAGGGCTTCCTGCCCCACACCATCCTCATGGCTCCCAACGTCTAAGGCATCATAGACTTGCGGGTTATAAAAACAACCCTCACTTCCGTCACTTCCCTCACCCGCTTAGGTGAGGGAAGTGACGGAAGTGAGGGTTTGAAACTGCGATTGACTATTATGGGCTGTTGTGCCGGTGGCTGGACAGCACAACCCCAAGAGACGGCAGGGTGCTGACAAAACGTGGCACGGGATGTAAACGTGGCGGGTTATAAAAAAAACGTGGCGGGTTTTCAGCAAAACGTGGCGGGTTATAAAAAAAAACGTGGCGGGTTTTGGAAAAAACCACCGGTTTTCGATAGAATTGTGTTGGACATTTGTGCCGTTAATTCTGTAAACAAATGTAAAATTATACACTATTACTGTAAATTAAGGTTAAAACAACCCCCTCAGGAGCTCAAACCTTACTATCGTAAGAAAAAATTTGCTAATTTTGTCATCTAAATAAATATAACAATCACGCGCTAAGTAAGTTTCAACATGAAAACGACGGGAAGATACATAATAATGACCGTTGCCTTGATAGCATTATCAAGGCTGCTGGCATTGGCATCTCCCGCTTTTGAAGCCGACACCACCTTCTACAACAACTACTCCTACATACGCTTCCTGAACCACGGCGAGTCCATCAGCATCAGCGACGAGGAGTTCTACGACATCTCAGCAAAAGTGGTGTTCGCCGTCAACGCCTACCAGCTGAAGGAGGACAACGCCCTGCTGCGCGAACTGGCCGACGAAGTGCTGCCGAGAATAAACCAGGACAGTCTGGAACTGGCATACATGATGATTCGAGGCGCCGCCTCGCCTGAAGGACCCTACCTCTATAACAAGCAGCTCGGCGAGAAGCGAGCACAGTCGCTCATCGACTTTATCAAGGCACACATCGCAATACCCGTCAGCCCCGACAACTTCAGCCTCGACATCGAGGCCGAGGACTACCGCACGCTCTGCATCATGATGCAGCGGGCCGGCGACAAGGACTACAGCCTGGTGAAGGCCATCTACGACAAGCACATCCCGCAGAACGGCGTCGGCCCGCTGAAGGCCGAACTGCAGACAGTCCGCGGCGGCGCACTCTGGAAGCGGCTGCTCCGCGACTACTACCCGGAGCTGCGCGTGGCCCGCGTCGTGCTCTTCTTCCGCAAGGCGCAGCCCGCAGTCGTCGAGGAAGAGACCGTGCCGGAGGTGGTTCCCGTGGTGGCGGTACCCCCGACGGAGCCCGACGACATTATGGACACAATCCGTATACCGAGGCGCGAACTGCTTGCCGTGAAGACCAACCTGCTCATGGACTTCGCCTACATGCCCGGCTACAACCGCTGGTGCCCACTGCCCAACGTGGCCATAGAGTACTACCCCCTCTACGGGCACTTCACCTACGGACTGTCCATTGACTTCCCCTGGTGGCGACACTACGACGAACATAAGTTCTTCCAGGTGCGCAACTATCAGGCCGAGGCACGCTACTACCTGCACACAGGAAGCATAGACCGGGGCGAAATGCCCGGCACCAAGGCCGCCTTCAGCGGACTGTACTTCCAGGCATACGCACACGCCGGACTCTACGGCATCTGCTTCGACGCCGACCGCGGCTGGGAAGGCGAGGGAGTAGGCGGCGGACTGGGAATAGGCTACGTCATGCCGCTCACGAAGAACGGCCACTGGCGAATGGAGTTCGGCGCACAGGTGGGATTCTTCACCACGAAGTACGACCCCTACCAGTTCGAGAACCCCATCGACCCGAGCTACAAGGACAATCTCTACTACTACAAGTGGACGCTGGCCCCCGACCTCTTCAAGCGCCGCCAGTACCGCTACAACTGGCTGGGACCGACACGCGTAGGCATCACCCTGAGCTACGACCTGCTCTACCGCCGCATCAAGAAGCGCGGCGTCAGCTTCTACTCCACCGAGACACAGGTTGTCCAGCCTGCCCATGACAAAGAAAGGAGGACCGACCATGACTAAGTACGCCCTCCTGCTGACCATCCTCCTGCTGACAGCCGCCTGCCGGCGCGAGCCTGAGCTGCACCTCTACGGGACGCAGCCCACGGAGATGACCATCATCCTTGCCGAAATAGAACTCGACGTCTACTGGGACTACCTGCTCGAAACCGGCGTCAAGTACGACTGGCGCGCCGAGTGGTACTACGGCTGGGACGACGAGGACCGGCGCATCTTCGGCGAAATAGGCTACACCATGCCCAACGTGTTCAACATACGGCGCTACTTCACAGGCAACACGCCCTACGGCCACCACACAAAGGTGCTCAGCAATACTATCGAGGGCAACATCTTCCGTGGCGAGTTCTCGTTCGGATACTGGGATATGCTCGCCTACAACGACGTCAAGCTCATAGACGGCGTACAGAGCATCAACTTCGACGAGACAACCACCCTCGACTCCATCACCGTGCATACCAACCCGTCGATGAACGCGGCACGATACCACGCACCGCGATTCACACACTCCTTCTACGAGCCCGAGGAACTGTTCTCCGCCTACGAGCAGGCCATCGACATCAACCGCAACTACGACGGATTCGTCTACGACCCGGAGCAGGGAGCATACATAAAAAAGGTGAACATGGTGCTGCAGCCTATTACCTATATATATCTGACGCAGGTCATCGTACACCACAACAAGGGAAAGATTGCCGGCGTCGACGGACTGGCTAACCTCTCGGGCGTGGCACGGTCGTCAACGCTCAACTCGGGACGGGCAGGCGACGATGCCATCACCGTCAGCTACAAGACCCACTGGAAGCGCGACTGCAACATGAACGGCGAGTCGGTGGACATAGCCGGAGGCAGACTGCTCACCTTCGGCATCTGCGGACAGAACAGCAGCCGACTGCACAGCGCCAAGGAGGTGCGTGACCAAGAGCGACACTACTTCGACCTGAAGATGCAGTTCAACAACGGACTCGACTCCACATTCGTCTTCGACGTCACCGACCAGGTGAGACAGCGATACAAGGGCGGCGTGCTCACAGTAGAACTCGACATGGACACCATACCCATCCCCAGCCGCTCGGGAGGATCGGCATTCAACGCGGTGGTGGAGGAGTACAAGGAGGAAACCCACGAATTTGAGATGTAAACTCAATTATAATTAACTTTAGTACTAATATTTTAAATTTTGTGAAGCATGAAGAAGTTTTATTTTCTCGCAGCTCTCGTAGCAGGAACAGCCCTGACAAGCTGCACAAGTGAAGACGACCTCGTCCTCTCTCCCCCCGAGGTCAATGTTGAGGACAGCTATGCCCCCATCGTGTTCAGCTCGCTGAAGAACAACATCACACGTGGTGACATCACGGGCAAGGATGCTGCCGACTCGCTCGGCGGCAAGTTTGTGGTCAGTGGTTTCAAAGGCGTGAAAACGGCTACGCCTGGTAGCATGGTGTTCGACAACTACCTCGTTGAGTATGGAGAGAACACCGCTAACACCACTGAGTCAAACTCCGACAACTGGGAGTATGTGGGCAAGGGCCTTATTGATCATGCTGTTACTAACGGTATCACCAAGCAGACCATCAAGTACTGGGACTATTCGCAGGATCAGTATGACTTTATCGCTTGGTCTACGGGTAAGGCAAGAGCTATCTATTCAGGCGATTATGAAAAAGGTAAAGTGCTTGTCTCTAACATTACGCCAAACGGCACAATCGACCCTCTGAAGTGGGAAACAACCCCCGTACGGGCCGCCTACACATTCTCAGGTTTGGCTGAAGACCTGAAGGATTGCTATATTGCCGACCTTGTAACGGTGAAGAAGGGAGAGGCTGGAGAGTATGGTGAAGTGAATAAGGGTTATGGTCTGCCTGTTACCCTCCGTTTCCGCCAGCTTGGCACCAAGGTCCGTATCGGTATCTACGAGACCGTTCCTGGCTACTCGGTGAAGGATGTGAAATTCTACAAGAAAGCAGGAGCGTTAACTGACGTAGCAAAAGAAATCGTTGACACTGCCATTATCTTCTCTACTGCTGCTGACATCTACACCGAAGGAACATACACTGTTTACTTCCCGACCGTAGACAAACCAGATAGTATTGACAACAATCAGGCACACATCTTATTTGCTCCAAAGTCAGGAACTTCTCAGGCAACCACCGTCAACTGGGGCAAGTTGAAATATACCTATCGTGAAAACGGTGAGAAGAGCACGGAACCCATTTATCTGGGCCGTACCTCTAACACTGCCACTTACGCTGGTGATTCCGCCAACAACTTCTATGTCTTCTATCTTCCTAACGAGACAGGTGCTAACCTGAACCTCCGCGTTGACTTTACGTTAGAGTCTATCGACGGTGGCGGTGAGGTAATCCATGTTAAGAATGCCAAGGCAACAGTTCCCAACATCTACACAGCCTGGAAGCCCGGCTATGCCTACACCTATCTCTTCAAGATTAGCGACAAGACAAACGGCCGCACGGGTGCCTTTGATCCCACACTGGCTGATGATGCTTCCCTTTACAGTGACCCCGAAGGCCTCTATCCCATCACTTTCGACGCTGTTGTTATGAATGCTGAAGAGGGCAACAGTACGCAGGAGACCATCACGCTCATTGCTACTCCGAGCATCACGACCTACCAGCAGTATTCTACCGTTGTCAATGCTAATGAGTATAAAGCAACTGAAAAGGACATCTTTGTAACAGTGAACGAAGGTGAAAATATGGTGGAATTGACCAACAAGGCTGCTCTTTATACGATTCCCACTGGTTCGACAGAGGCAGAGGTTATCGACGCTCTTACATATCAGGATGATGATTCTCTCCCTGGAACTACAAAGGGCCGTAGTGGAATGGTGCTGAATAAGGTTACGAAAGTTTCTGGTGTAAATGACCTTACAACTCGAAATACATGGATGTTGACTGACAGTGTGAAGTTCGGTGCCAATGGCAATGCTATTGTAGTTGGAACCGACAAGGCTCTGCGTTTCAGCCCGATAGCTGACGCCGACACTACCTATGCCTTTGTCTATACTAAAAGTACTGGTGTAAAGAATGACACTATCATGTACGAAGCTCTTGCTTGGGAAAACTTTGCTGGACGGACCAAGTGGCGCTACGGTTTCAAGGACGCTCAGGCTGGTGATGTAAAGAAGGATTCTACCTATTTTAAAGTTAATGGTACCAATTACACCATGAAGACCGTGTTCTTGGGGCAGAATGTTAGCAATCTCTTCCTCGACAACAAGGGCAAAACTCCAGCCTCTGGCTATGCTGTGACTAATACCACCTATTATTATACCGATAATAATGGACTGGATTACAAGGAAGCACACCCCGTTGCCTATACCGATGGGACGAATAATCTCTACGAGAAAAATGGAAATAGTTACACTCAAACTACAGACCCGAATCCTGTAGACGGCAAAGCCTATTATTTCCTCGATACTTCTGTCACACCTAATGTCTACACATACTGTGTATTCCTGCCCGAGCAGACCACTGGTCTGAAGGTTATTAACACAAAAGAGTACATAGAGGTACCTGATGGAGAAAGTAAGATTGACGGTATGACCTACTTCGACAAGTACACCAAGAACTTCGACGAGCGTTACGTCAAGGTTATCAAGATTGCTAAGTAATTCTCTGACAACTCAAACCAGGTGGGGTTCGACTCCCCACTTGGTTGCGATAATAATAAATAATGTACGCACGCGACGAGGCCGGGTCTCGGAGCGGTGAAGATAAAGAAGACAAGACGCTATATGAGTCAGAAGGAAACACTGAAGCTCTTTGAGCAAAGGA
>CAMHIS010000125.1 GCA_946185285.1 uncultured Prevotellaceae bacterium | reverse complement strand
CAGCAGGAAAGCAGATTTCGTTCGTGGTAGGGTTATAGTAGGCGTTCACCGTCTGCGGGGTCATGTACCAGTCTTCAATATCGACGGGCTTTCCGGCGGTGTGGTCGATGTAGTAGTCGTTCCAAAACCTCATCACGTCAATATGGTTCTCGAAGTAAGATTTTTTCGGATCAATCTGCAGCTTCGTCATGTCTATCCACTTGTCGGGATAACCCACCTTGACGTAGAACGTATTAAGCTTCAGCAGGGCGTTTACCTTCGTCGAGTCGTCCATCCAGTCCTGAGCGGCAATGCGCTCGCCGAGAGCTATCTGCAGGTTCTTCACCAGCTTCACCATGCGGGCCTTAGCGGCAGCGGGGAAGTACTTGTCGACATAGATCCTGCCCAAAGCCTGGCCCATAGCGCTCTGCACCTGGGTAGTGGCACGGCGCCACAGCGGGTGGTCCTCCTTACGGCCTGTCATCGTCTTGCCGAAGAAGTCGAAGTTGGCCTCACGCACCTCGTCGTTCAAGTAACCGGCAGCACTGCAGATGACGCCCCACTCCATGTAGTCACGATACTCGGCGGGCTTCATCTTCTCCAACAGAGCGTTGGTGCCCTCCATAAAGGCGGGCTGACCGACCACCAGCTCCTGCATGTACTTGCTCTGAAGGCCCTGGGCGTTCATGACCTGTTCCAGCTTCAGGTTCGGGTACTTGCTATTGAACTCCTGTAGCGTCATCTTGTTGTAGTTGGCCTGCGGGTCACGCAGTTCCGTGCGGCTCTTCGACACCTTAGCCAGCTCAAGCTCCAGACGGAACACGTTCTGCATTTTCTTCGTAGCCTGGCCCTTGCTGAAGCCGAACAGCTGGAACATCCGCACGACGTGCTTCTTGTATGCCTCTCGAATCTTCGTTGTGGCCTCGTCGGTCTCTAAGTAGTAGTCCTTCTGCCCCAGCGTCAGGCCTCCCTGATTGACGCTCAGGATGTTCTGCGAAGCGTTCTTCTCGTCGGCACCCATACCGGCACGGTAGAACTCTGAGTCGCCGTACTTCGCCATTTCCAGCTGCACATCGAACAACTGCTTGACAGTCTTTGCGGCCTCCAGCTTCCTGATGAGCGGCATCACCGGCTGGATGCCCTCCTGCTCGCGACGGGCAGAGTCCATTGCCAGCTTGTAGTAGTCCGACAGCTTCTGCTCAATGGTTCCCTTCTTGTAGGTGCCTGCCAGCAGCTCCTTCAGGATACCGTTGATGCGCTCGTTGTTGTCCTCGGCCAGACGGTCGAAGCTTCCGAAGCGCGAATAGGCAGCTGGCAGCGGATTGGCTTTCATCCAACCGCCGCAGGCGTACTCGTAGAAATCGTCTCCAGCACTGACGCTGGTGTTCATGTCGGCCTTGTTGAGTCCCGACTTCAGTGGCTCGTCGGCCATCGCGTCTGCTGACATCATGGTTAGCGTTGAAGTTAACGTTAACGTTAGGAAGTTCTTCAGTTTCATGTTTTGTTTGCTATAAATTGATTATTGGCTGCAAAATTACATATTATTTTTGTAATTATGCAAACAACCGCTCCCCAAATCAAATTTTGGAAAGAAATTAGGGGAAATTAAGAGAAATTATGCCTTCTGAGAGCCGAGTTAGCCAATTTGTAAGCTTGCAGCAGAAGAAGACATCAATAAAGCAGGGAGGCAACCGCCTCCCTTATCATTTTTACTTGAACAACTCGTCGAGCAGCGTGTAGAACGCAGGATCCTCGCCAACGATGGTCTTCACGATCTTGCCGTCAGGACCAATGATAATCTTCGTCGGGAACCCCTGGATGCCGTAGTCGGTGAGCACCGACGAGGTCTTGGGATTATACACGTGCAGCCAGGGCAGTTCGTGCTTGGCTACAGCATCTTTCCACTTCTGCTCCGTGTCGTTGCAGTCGATGCCGAGGATTTCAAACTTACCGGCGTACTTCGTGTAGTACTCCTTCATCTGCGGAATGCCCTTGATGCACCATCCGCACCACGAGCCCCAGAAGTCGAGAATCACGTACTTGCCGCGCAGCGAACTGAGTTTCAGCGGTTTGCCGTTCAGGTCGTTGAGCGTGAAGTCGGGCGCCTCGATGCCTGCAGCCTGTTTCTTGGCGGCCTCTTCCTCAGCCTTCATCTCGGCTTCTATCTGGTCGAGCATTCCTTGGTACAGCGGCTTCATGCGACCGTCGCGGACATCGGGCTTGAGCAGCGTGACGGCCTCCTTCATCTTCTCCACGTCGCGCATATTGGTAATGAGGTAAGCCGAACATTCGTAGTCGGGATGTGCCTTGATAAAGTCGTAGATGGTCTGCGTCACGTCCTTACCTGCCTTTTGGGCATTCTCAATAATGGTATCTGCCACGTGGAACTGGCTGTAGAACTTCGAGCCGTCAATGTCATAGCGCGTACGGTCCTCAGCCGTCAGCTGCACCTCCTCGCCGGGAATGGCAGGAATCACGAATACCGAGGCCGGCTCGCCGCGCAGGGCCGCTGGCTCCACCAGGTACATGCTGGCGGGGTTAGGCACGTCAATCTCGAAGTCGAACACGCCCTGCTTGCCCGCAAAAGACTTCCGCACCTCGTGGTCCTCTGTAACATTCAGCAGCGCCACGATGCTGTCGCCCACCGGTTTGCAATTCATTTTCACTCTCAGTTTTCCGTCTTCCGCCTGCATAGTCAGTGCTGCGGCCATGAGCGCCAGGCTCAGCAAGAATTTCTTCATATTGTTCCTATATTATTGAATTTTCGGGTGCAAAGTTACAAAGAAATCTCCAAACAGCCAAGCATTATTGCCCCGTTATTATTCTGACCGCCAGTTTCAGGTCGGCAACAGTAACGAGACCGTCGCGGTCAACGTCGGCTGCCGAGGCATGGAAGCCGGCGGGCGTCTTACTACTGAGGTGGCTGACGATGGCCGTCACGTCAAGGATGTTGACCTCGCCATCGCCGTTGGCATCGCCGGCTGCCAACAATCCCGGATCAGGACGGTAGGGTTGTTCTGTCCCGGTCACGTAGCTTGAGGTGATGTTCGCCTTGGCGATGGTGGGGATGTTCATCACGTAGACGTTGTTCGAACCGTCGGGGAATCGGCCCACGGTCTGGTCAGCGTTGTGTGCAGGATAGGTCAGTATGTCGTTCCACGAGCCGTCGGCGGCAGTGAGCATGAGGTGGTCGCCCCCAGCACCTAACTTGAAAGAGGCGTGTAGCTGAGACAGCGGCTCAAGCTTGTCGCACCAGATGATGAGGTAGCCATGGGCGGGAATAATGGTGTTAGGGCCCGATATCTGATACTTCTCGGGCTTGTCCATGTTATCGGTCAGGTACATTCCCTCGACATCGATTTCTTCGTCGGTAGTGTTGTACAACTCAATCCAGTCGTTACGCTTGAAGTACTCATTGACGTAGATGCCGTCGTTGGCACTCACCTCATTGATACGTACAGGCGTAATAAACTGTCTTGTCATTTCTGACTGGTCGAGTGGCACGAATGTAGCAGTGAGGCTGACGGTGGCATCTGTGGGCAAGTCGATAATGGGGTCGGTCAAGGCCGGATTGTCATTGTCGGCACCCGCCGTTGTGAGCAACTCACATGCCCAGAACATGTCCGACGATGTGGCACTGATGTTGTGAACCTCAACAGCTATCACGTTGGTGCCCTCCTTGAAGAGCGAAGGAGACAGGTCGAGCGTTCCCTTAAAGGGGTCGGCATCAGCGAATTCTTTGGTGTAGGTGTAGTAGCCGACATTGCCTGACAAATTCAGGCGCCCGGCCTCCTGACCATTGACGTAGACGACAAATCCGTCATCGACCTGATAGTGTAACTGGAACTTGTCGTCAGTCGTCGGTGTGCCGTTAACCTGGACAGTCTTGCGGAAGTAGGCGGTAGGCTTACTGCTGTTGACTTTGGTAACCACATTCTTCATTTTGTCGCCATAGCCAAGGGGAGCACTGCCGGCGTTCCATGAAGCATCGTTGAAGTCAGCCGACTTCCAGCCGCTGGCTGCCTCGCCCTGGTCGTAGTACTTCCACTGGTCGCCAGTGGCGATAAGCTTGTTGGTGGGGGTAGTAGTGCTGCTTGATGCTTTCCAGCCGGCAAAGCGGTATCCGGCGGGAGCCTTGGCCTCAAGGCGAACGGGCTGGAAGAGATAGCCGTTGAAGTCGGCGTAGGGCATGTCGATGCCGTTCAGCAGGATGTGCGCCCCCGGCGTGTCGGTGCTGAGGTTGACCTTCTGCGGCGTAACGTTGCCAAGCTTCAGGTATGAGCAGTTTTTCATGAGATCAGCCATTGTCTTCGAACGATCATTCAGTCTGTCATTGATGGTGGCAGCAGCGCGGTTGGGCTCAGTGCCGTCGTTGATGCCCAGCTGTCGCATGAGCTGGCACATAGGCTGCACCTTTTCCAACAGTTCATCAATAATGGCTGAGGCGCGTTCAGGCTCAAAAACGCTGCCACCCATCAGACAGAAAGTGTCAATGAATTTGCGGCGGTACTCGTTGTGTCCCAGGAGGTTGAGCAGCAGTTGGACAATGTCCTTGTTCAATTTGCCTTCGCTGGCGCAGCTCGCAAAGTAGGTGAACAGATCGTCACCAGTGTTGGTATTGATTAGGTTGAAGGCGTAGTCGAGGTCAAAGCTGACAAAGCGGTAGCGGCCGTCCTTCTGACTGCGGTAGCCTTTGATGTTGTTGTTGGGCCAGTCGCGGTTGTCGAGGAACATCGTGGCAGCCATGTAGTTAGTGAACTCATCGATGTCGAGCAGTGTATTCAACTCGTCGTATGCTCCGTCGTCGTTGATGTTGCGACCCAGCTCGAAGATGCGGTTAATGACGTCTGAGTTGCCGTTTTTCATGACCAGGTTCTCGAAGGCATCGAGC
Organism: uncultured Prevotellaceae bacterium; assembly: GCA_946185285.1. Lineage (GTDB taxonomy): Bacteria > Bacteroidota > Bacteroidia > Bacteroidales > Bacteroidaceae > Prevotella. Next base: position 2,464 of record CAMHIS010000125.1, on the reverse strand, counting down.
TCCTCGTCGTCGTAGCCCCAGTTTGCGTAGGCGAATTTGTCGTTATTAGGCTCGCGCAAGTTGAGCACGCCGCGCAGTTGCCCGTTCACATATTCTATAACGGGCACGTACGACTGTACATCAATATCTATTCCCGAGCGCTGGATGATGGTCTCCAGGGCAGGGTCCAGAAAGCGGGCGTTGTGGGTCCAGATGTCGTTGCCGCCATTGCGTACAAGCAGTGTCTTGTTGCGGATGTAGGGCTTTTGTGGGAAGAAGGTGTAGTCGAGCTTATTCTGTCCGTCGAATACCTTGTTGGACTTCAGCTTGAACGAGCGGAAACGTTGTGAGCGCGTCCAGCCGCCCGACACCTCGATGTTGACATCCTGGTTGAAGAGCATCTCGCCGTCGGGGCTTATGTATGAGAAGTTCACGGGGCGGTCCCAAGGCTGGTTGTAGTTTCGCGGACTGTCTTGTCCATTGCCCGGAATGCCGTTGGTACCATCACAGTCGATGCCAATCTTGGGGTCAGTGAAATACTTTTTATCGCCGACGATAGAGACGATGGGCAGCGTGTATTGGTTGTTGGTTTGTATGTAGCTACGTGTGACCGGCACACTTGGCAGGTAACCGTCCTTGAACAGGCGCACAGTGAGGTTGGTTGTGCTCGTGAGGTTGAAAAGCCCATCCTTACTCTTCTTGATGCTTACATAGGAAGTACCCTCGTCTTTATACGACTCCCACACGATGTCGTCGAAGTAGAAGTTGTTTGCCTCAGCTTTTTCGTTCAAGTGGAAAGCAATGGTCTGCATAGCCCCGTCACCGGCCTGTTCGGGAGTGATGGTACCTTCGTATTCAATTGTGCGCCATTGAGTGGTGACATCATAGCCCCCGTCGAGCATTTGCCAGTGAATATAGTTGCTCGGAGTCCGTTGTGTCTGTGGAGTAATATGGGAAGGGTTGTCGGCTCGAACTTTCATGCTGAAATGATATCTGTCGCCAGAGGCCCAGATGTGATCGGGCGTATAGACGAAGAACTGTGAGTCCCATTCATGCTGTGGGCTGTCAATGGAATGAACCATAATGCCGCGTGAACTGTTGTAGCCCACGCCGTCGACAATATGGGTGATCAGCTCTCCACCTTCATCGCCGCTCTTGCCTACAAGACAACTCACGTCGTCACCCTCACAGTTGCCGTTCTTCACCCAATTGGTCCAAAGCGTCGACGGCTCGTCACCGTCGTCGCTGTCAGTTTGCGGAGCCATAGGCAGACTGCCGTCTGTCGTGTACATCAGCGTGCAGCCCTCGGGGATGTCGACCTTGACGTTGATGGTGTTGCTAAAAAGCGTGCTGCCTTGGCTTACCGTGGGAGGGTCGAGCCGTTGCGAGGCAAAGGCAGCCGTCGCGTTGGAGGCTTCCGGGGTGGGGTTGGCCGTCCATCCCCATTGGACGCCGCCGTCGGTGGTGCGGGCGTAGGCTGTGTGACTGATAGCGATGGGGTAACTTTGGCTGGCTATCAGTGTACCGCCATTGTCGCTTAGATAGATGAAGCCGCCGTCGCAGTCGAGCTTGAAGGGTGCCTGGTCGCTGCGGATGTCGTTGGAGCCGAGCCACAGCACCTTGAATCCCTTGGCGGGCACGATGCCTACACTGGCAGGTATTTGCCAAAGCTTCAGGTTCTCGATGTCGTTACTCAGATACATCCCCCCGAGGCTGACATCCTCGCTGCCGGGGTTATAGAGTTCTATCCAACTGTCGAAGTTGGTGGCCGGGCTCATCACCTCGCCCACGTTGGCGGCCATCAGTTCGTTGATAACCAAAGTTACTGTAGCTAAAAAAGTAGAAAACATTGAAGTGGTTTTAGATTCCGGCTGCAAAGTTACAAATATTTTTTCAATACTCCAACGTTATGAATAGTTTTTCCGAGAACTATCGGCTACCGCTCCTTCAGCCACTACAGTGACCACCGCCGCCGCTGCACGACGAACTGCCGCCGCCGCCGACATGGCGGCCGGGGCCAGGGGTGGGGTCAGTAACCTTAGTTATAAAGAAGCAAAACCGGCAAATATGCTGCTCACAATATTTTTTTGAAAAAACACTACCACTTCTACCACTTTCTGTTTATCTTTCTGATTATCTGTATGTTATATAGTGGTAGTAATAGTGGTGGAAGTGGTATTATATTACCACTTCAGTGGATTTTGCGACAAAAATTGGCAGTTTTTCATCAAAAAGGAGGCCTATTCTACGACTCTTTTGTACAAGTTACATCCAATCATGGCCAATTCTTATGCTCCGACGATGCAGAAAAACCGTTCCGGCGGCCTCGGAACGGCGTTCAGGCAGCCTCGGAACGGTCGTAAAGTGCTTCCCGGGGAGCAAGAAACTGCGCTATTCCGGCCAGCCTGTCTTGCAGAAACTACAGAAATAGGTAAGCGTATCCGCTTTAGCATCTAACCTTGGCCATAGGTAGCCTTCCATCTGT
>CAMHIS010000124.1 GCA_946185285.1 uncultured Prevotellaceae bacterium | reverse complement strand
CTGATCCACGAGGTCAACCCGCAGGCGATCACCATTGCCGAAGAGGTCAGCGGTATGCCCGGCCTCGCTGCTAAGTTCGAGGACGGCGGCTACGGCTTCGACTACCGCATGGCGATGAACATCCCCGACTACTGGATCAAGACCATCAAGGAGGTGCGCGACGAGGATATCAACGTCTGCTCCATCTTCTGGGAGGTCAAGAACCGTCGTCCCGACGAGAAGACCATCTCTTACTGCGAGTCGCACGACCAGGCGCTGGTGGGCGACAAGACCATTATCTTCCGTCTGATCGATGCCGATATGTACTGGCACTTCGCCAAGAAGGATGTCAACGATCTCGCTCAGCGCGGTATCGCCCTGCATAAGATGATCCGTCTGGTGACGGCAGGAGCCATTAATGGTGGCTACCTGAACTTCATGGGTAACGAGTTCGGTCATCCCGAGTGGATTGACTTCCCACGCGAGGGTAACGGCTGGTCGTATAAGTATGCCCGTCGTCAGTGGAATCTGGTCGACAACAAGGATCTCTGCTATCACTGGCTCGGCGACTTCGACCGCAAGATGCTGGAGGTCATCAAGTCGCAGAAGAACTTCCAGGCAACGCCCGTTCAGGAGATCTGGCACGACGATGGCGACCAGGTGCTCTGCTACATGCGTGGCGACCTCGTCTTCGTGTTCAACTTCTCGCCGACACGTTCGTATACCGACTACGGATTCCTCGTGCCTACGGGTTCTTACGAGGTGGTGCTCAACACCGATGCGAAGGAGTTTGGTGGCAATGGCTTTGCTGACGACACCATCACTCACATGACGAACTACGACCCGCTCTATGTGCAGGACAAAAAGGAGTGGCTGAAGCTCTATATCCCCGCCCGTTCGGCAGTGGTGCTTCGCAAGTTGTAAATATGAGCTAAGAGAGAAAAAAGGCTGTTAGAGCGCGTTGAATCGCTCTAACAGTTTTTTGTTATACTGGCGTCCCACCTTCACATCTTCTATCTTGTCGAAGGGCGGAAAGAATCGGCAGATACCGTCGCTTACCTCCATCAGGTAGTTGATGTTGACAATGTGTTTCTGACTCACCTGAATGAATCTTGGGTCGATGGCCGTCAGCGTATCGTTGTTGACCGAGCGTTTCAGTCGTAGTGGCTCCGCATTTCCTGCCAAGACGGCTTCCCAGACGCGTGCGTCGTGATTATAGCAGAACAGTCCCGCATCGTTGGTATTGACAATCCGGAAGTCCGTTGAACTGGTGTATAGGATTAGCCGCTCGGGGTCCTTCGGCTCGCTGGCCATTTTCTTTGCAGGCTCGAGTATGCAGCGTTGCATGATCTTCGCCAGATCACGGTCGTCGATGGGTTTCTGCAGGAAGTCAAAAGCCTTGTTGCGGAATGCCGACAGCATATATTGGCTGTGTGCGGTGTAAATCACCACGTGGCAGGGACGCTGCTGTATCAGACTCATCTGACTGAGAAATTCCAGTCCTGAGATATCAGGCAACTCGACGTCCAGAAACACCACGTCGGGCTCCTTTTCCTTGATCAGGCCGATACCCTGAGTACCCGACAGTGCTGTACCCTCTATGCTGACGTTATAATGCTGGAGTTTGCTGACGAGTGCATCGATAGAGGATGCTTCGTCGTCGATGATGATTATTTTCATGTCGTAGGATATTTAATGTCTTTTGATATTGTCAATGAGGCGTGACAGCCGTTCTCGTTCTTGATGTCGAAGTGGATCATGGTTTTTCCGTTCTCCATGTTCAGTGCGCTGACGGTCGAACGGATGATGTTCAGTCCCGTACGTGTGCGTTCGCCATAGTTGCTGCGGATGTCGAAGCCTGGCCCGTTGTCGCAGACGCTGATGCGGACCTGTGTCCCCATGTCCTCCACCTTGATGCAAAGCCGTTTCTCACCCTCTTTATTCTTCAGCCCGTGCAGGATGGCGTTCTCCGTCAGTATTTGCACCATCATCGATGGTAGCTTGATATCCTCGAGCATCTGCTTGTCGGGTGCGTCAATCGTGAAGTCGAAGTCTATCCCGCTCATTTGGCGTTCCAGCTCTACGTAGTGTTCCACGAACTCCAGCTCCTCTTCCAGCGTGACGAACGTCTTCCGCGTCAGGTCCAGATTGGCGCGTAGCAGGTGAGCCAGCATAAGCAGCTGTCCGCCCTCTTCCTTCTCCGTCTTGCTGATATGTGAGTTGAGCACGTTGAAGATGAAGTGGGGCGAGATGCGCTGGCGGGCATTAAGTAGTCGCAAGGCCAGCATATCGTAGCGTGTCTGCAGGTAGCGTTTGCGCTGATAGAACGACCACGCCAGTCCGCCTAAGGTGGCGGCTAACAAGAAGGCCACAATAAGGATGTAGATGGTACGTGTCTTTTCGTATTTGATCTCCTGTTTGTTGAGCTTGAGTTCATGGTGCAGCCGGATGGTATCCTCTGTCAGCCGCATCATGATTTCTGCCGTCTGCATCTGCTTGAGTTTCTCTTCTGCTGAGTTGTTACGCTCAAGGTTGTCGCTCAACCCGGCATAGGCTTTCTGGTAGTCGCCCATAGCTGCATAGTAGCGGTTCAGGTAGCTTTCACGGATGGCTTTCATGCCGGGGTCGTTGATTTCCAGTCCCTTGGATTCTTGAAGGATTTGGGCAACGTCGCCTAATCGCTGTTCCTCAAGGGCTATTCCTATGCGGATGGTCTGGGCGTAATAGATGCCTACATCGACGTGCTGTTCCTTGAAGAACACCTCTGGTTCAGCAAGATAGTAGCGCGCAGAGTCGGGCATGTGAAGATTGAGGAAGACGTCGGCAAGATTGATTTTACAGAGATACATGTCGAAGTTTCGCTCACCGTCATACCGTTTGATGTGGGCTTTCAGACGACGGAACATCTGCAAGGCCTTGTCGTATTCCTTGTGGTAGTAGAAATAGTTGCCGTAGTTGTTCAGGAAGTACGACTGCATGTTAGGCTTCATCTCGTCGAAGTGTCTGTCGGTCGTCTCGTAGTATTGGCGGGCCATCTCGAAGTTGTGTAGGTTGGTGTAGATGCGCCCCAGTCCCATATATAGTGTTAACTGCTGTTGCTTAGGCAGTTGCAGCGAGTCGCTGAGGAAGAGTGCCCTCCTGTACCACTTGGCGGCCTCTGCGAGGTCGTTCTTGGCAATATATGCGTCGCCTATATTGGCGCTGAGGTCGGAAAGTCCCTCTACAGCATCGCTTTGAGCCATCAAGATGTAGGCTTCCTGATATAGCGAAATGGTGCGGTCTTCCTCCTGATGCATCAGGTAGAGATACGCTGCCGTCGAACTAAGTGCTATAGCCTGCAGTCCTCGTGTCCGTGGTGTCTGCGGTTGTTGTCTGGTGGCAAACTGACGGGTGCGTTCAGCATAGGGTAGGAGGGAGTCGGGCTTGTCGGTCAGCAGGTAGTGACGACCGTACATCAGATAGTAATCGTACCAGGTCAGCGAGTCTTCTGCCTGCTCCATCTGTTGCCTGATCATGTCCAGGGCCTGTGGCCTGAGGTGTGCCATCGAGTCGTTGACACGTTGGTACAGAGCTTGCTCTTCAGCTGTTCTCATGCCGGGATAGCATCCTTCACCTTGACAGGCAAACAGACTCATGATGGTCATCAGAAGAATGCCTATCTGCACTCTTTGTCGCATGTTAAATCGCACGTTTTGTATCTATATTTGTGATTTGCGATGCAAATTTAATAAAATTTTCGGCAAATCGTTACATTTTACAATTAAAATGTGTAATTTTGCAGCATTAAAAGCAAGAATTCTTATTTTTATATGGTACATAATATCTTCAAGGGTTTAGGAATTGCGCTGATAACCCCTTTTCAGGAAGACGGATCGGTAGACTATAAGTCGCTGATTCGTCTGGTGGAGTATCAGCTTGACAATGGTGCCGACTTTCTCTGTATTCTCGCCACTACAGGCGAGACTCCCACACTGTCGGCCGAGGAGAAAAAGAAAATCAAGGAGCTTATCGTCGATCTCGTTGGCGGTCGCGTCCCCATCCTGATGGGCTGTGGTGGCAACAATACCGCAGCCGTCGTCGAGGAGCTGAAGACGGGCGACTTCAAGGGCATCGACGGTGTGCTGAGCGTTTGCCCCTACTACAATAAGCCTTCGCAGGAAGGTCTCTACCAGCACTTCAAGGCCATTGCCGCTGCCACCTCGCTGCCCGTTGTGCTCTACAACGTGCCGGGTCGCACGGGCATCAATATGAAGGCCGAGACCACCGTCCGTCTGGCTCGCGACTGTCAGAATATCGTAGCCATCAAGGAGGCTTCGGGCAATCTCGAGCAGGTCGACGAGATCATCAAGAACAAGCCCCGCGACTTCGACGTCATCTCTGGCGACGACGCGCTTACCTTCCCCATGATATCCTGCGGTGCTGTGGGTGTCATCAGCGTCATCGGCAATGCGCTCCCTAAGGAGTTCTCGAAGATGATACGTCTGCAGATGCGCGGCGAGTACGATCCCGCCCGTAAGATTCACCACCGCTTCACCGACCTCTTCTCGCTACTCTTCGTCGACGGCAATCCTGCCGGTGTGAAGGCCATGCTGAGCGAGATGGGCTTTATCCAGAACGTGCTGCGCCTGCCGTTGGTACCCACGCGTATCTCTACGCTCCAGCGCATGAGCGAAATTATGAAGGAACTGAAAATTTGAAGTTTGAAGTTTAGGGAATGGAAGAAGCTAGAGTCATTCACGAGATAACCCCGCTGATGGGTCGCGACTCCCTCTATATTGCCGACCGCAGGAAGAAGGAGTTCACTTACCCCATTCATAACCATGAGGTGTTCGAACTGAATTTTGTCGAACACGCTGCAGGGGTGCGCCGTATTGTGGGTGACTCTAACGAGGTTATTGGCGACTACGACCTGGTGCTCATTACTAGTCCTGATCTCGAGCATGTGTGGGAGCAGAACGGCTGCCAGAGCGACGACATCCGTGAGGTGACCATCCAGTTCTACGTCGACTTGAGCGATGACGGCTTCCTGACGCGCAACCCCTTCCGCTCCATACACAAGATGATGATCGAAGCCCGCAAGGGACTAGTCTTCCCCCTCGAGGATATCATGCGCGTCTATCCCAAGATTGATACGCTGAGCAGCGTCAAGGACGGCTTCTATGCCGTGATGCAGTTCTACGCCATCCTCTACGAACTCTCCAAGAGCCAGCATACGCGCACCCTCGCCACCTCCAGCTATGCGAAGGTGGATGTCGAGAGCGACTCGCGCCGCGTGCTCAAGGTCAAGAATTATATCTCGAAGAATTACAAGGACGAGATTCGTCTCGCCACGCTGGCCGACATTGCAGGCATGAGCCCGTCGGCCTTCAGCCGTTTCTTCAAGCTCCATACCGGTCGTAAGCTGAGCGAATACATCATCGAGATGCGCTTAGGCTACGCCAGCCGCATGCTAGTCGATACGTCGAAGGGCATTGCCGAGATTTGCTACGATTGCGGTTTCAACAACCTGAGCAATTTCAATCGCATCTTCAAGAAGCGCAAGAACTGCTCGCCCTCCGAGTTTCGCGAGAATTTCCACAAGACGCGCATCGTGGTGTAACCCCTGATGATGATTAAAACCTCAAAATAGGATGATGAAAAAACAACTAAAGCTCAAGAATCAAATAGGAGAACTGGCCCGGGTCAATCAGTTCATCGAGGAGATAGCCGATGAACTGGGTCTCGACATGGAACTCCAGATGAATCTTAATTTAGTGATGGAGGAGATGGTCAGCAATATCATCTTCTACGCCTATCCCGAAGGCATCTCCGCCGACATCGAGCTGACCGCCGAAAGCGACGGCCACGAGCTCTCTTTCGTGCTCAGCGACAAGGGTAAAGCCTTCGATCCCACGTTGAAAGACGATGCCGATCCCAACGTCAATCCTGCCGAGCGCGAGATTGGCGGCATGGGCATCTTTATCGTCAAGAACATCATGAACGAAGTGACCTATCAGCGCTTGGACGGCAGAAATCTGCTGACTTTGAAGAAGAGGTTAGAGAAATAATAAACATATCAAATTAAATATTATGACACAGATTTTAAAAGAAGGTGGTAAGACCATCATTAAGACAGGTGAGCGTATTGACACGATGAACGCATCGCAGTTTGAACAGGACATCCAGCCTGCTTTGGCTGATGGCGGTCTCGATCTCGAAATGGACTGCTCCGATCTGACCTACATGGCCAGCTCCGGTCTCCGTATCATCCAGAAGACCATGCGCACCGTGATGCAGCAGAAAGGCCAGTTCAAGATGACCAATGTGAGCCCCGAGGTCTACAAGGTGCTCGCCATGACTGGTTTCACCAAGTTCATCAAGGTCGAGAAGAAAGCAGAGTAAGTTTCCCGGTAACAGAAAATTCTATTAGCTATGGTTTACGCTTTTATCTTTGTGCTCTTAATCGCTGTCGGACTCGGCGTTGGACTCTATTTCCAGGTGAAGGCTGGTCATGCACAGGCCGATCAGCAACAGCAGTTGCTCACCGACTACCAGCGTCGTGTCGACGAACAGCAGAAGCTGCTCGACGACTACCGTTCTTTGGAGAAGAATTTCGATAGTGTAGGCGAGGGGTATGAGCAGGCCCTGCTCTCCTACGAGAAGATGGAAGAGGAGTTGCAGAAGCTCCAGAAGACCAACGATTCGCTGCAGAAGCGCAACGAGAGCCTGAATAAGGAGCTGCACGCCCTGAAGTCGTCCGCCCAGCAGCAAGCCGACGTGATGAAGCAGCTCGTTGCCGATGTGCAGACAGCGGCCAAGTCCGCTGCCGACCCCAAACTCGCGGCTGCTGTTGCCCGTCTCTCCGATGTCGACGACCTGCAAGCCGACCTGCCTCCACTGGAGCGTACCGACAATATCCTCGTAGCTCAAGTAGCCGATGAGGCCATCAAGGCTTCCAGTATCGATCAGGCGCAGTACCTCAAGTTTGCGTGCAATGTTGCCCCCGATGCTGCAGCCACCATGCTGTCTACCAATCTCCAGAAAGCTGTCCGTTCGCTCACCCATCTGCTCGACAATGCCCAGAAGTTCACCACCGAGGGCACCGTTACCCTCACTGCCTCCGTCGACATGGACAAGATGCAAGTCATCTACGCCGTCGAGGATAGCGGCTCCGGTGTGGCAGCTGCTGATGCTGAGCGCATCTTCGAGCCCTACGTCAAGCTGAACCAGTATTTCGGAGGTCAAGGCATCGGTCTCACCGTAGCCCGCAACCTTGCCCGTCGTCTCGGTGGCGATGTCACCTTCGACACCGCCTTCGCCGGTCCCGGCTCTCGTTTCGTGTTGACGCTGCCGATGTAATAGCGTAGGATACCATCAATCTATAAAGGTCAGGGCAATTGCTCTGACCTTT
>CAMHIS010000123.1 GCA_946185285.1 uncultured Prevotellaceae bacterium | reverse complement strand
TAGTGCACGGGCTTCCCAAGCCTGGGAGGCGGGTTCGATTCCCGTATCCCGCTCTTCTGCTCCCGACAGTCTTCTTTTCTCACGTCAGTTCATAGACACCCGTTGGCGTCTTGCGCTTCAGCACCTCCAACTGCAGGTCCTTACCGGCAATAATACCATACCTGCGAAGTACCGTCTCAACCGTCTTGCGTGCCAGTTCAGGATGGTTGTTCTCCTCGCTGAGGTGGCACAGCCAGACGTGCTTCAGGCCCTCCTTCATGTTTTCGGCAATGGCCACGCCGCAGTCGTTGTTGCAGAGATGACCGGTGCTGCTCTGTATCCGCACCTTCAGGTGCTCGGGGTAAGGACCGTTCTTGAGCATCTCAAGGTCATGGTTTGCCTCGATGACGAGATAGTCGGCCTGGGAGATGAAACCGCATATCTCATCGGTAATGGAGCCCGCGTCGGTGATGATGCAGAAGACGACGCCCTCGACCTCTATCTGGTAGCCGACGTTCTCACTGGCATCGTGGGGAACGGAGAACGGGGTGACATGGAATGCTCCCAGCTCGACAGGCTCGCCGGGCACGACGTATCGCTTCATGTCGGCAGGCAGCTTCCGCTGCACGCAGTAGTTGCGGTCGATACCCTCGTGAACCTTTCGCGTGGCGTAGATGGGTAGGTGGTACTCATAGCTGATGCTTCCCACCGACTTGATGTGGTCGGCGTGGTCGTGAGTAATGAGTACATGGTGAACTGAACTAAGGCTAAGCCCAAAGTCCCTGAACTGCTTCTTTAGCGTGCGTATTCCTACTCCTATATCAATTATCAGACCCTCCGTTTCAGTGTAGAGGTAGTAGCAATTGCCGCTGCTACCACTGCCAAAGGATATAAATTTCAGCATTTTAGTTGTTATTTTCTGCAAAAGTACTAAATTATTGTGAATTGTGAATTGAGAATTGTGAATTATTTCCTACCTTTGTACTTTATTAAGACTTACGACATGAAGAATTTTGTTTTATTGATATTCTGTGTCGGTTTTCTGGCTGGTTGCGAAGAAAGGAATCAAGACCCTTACGCCAAAGCCCGGCAGCGCGTTTCGGCCTTTGCCGAAGCCTACTTCAACTACGAGTTCAGCACCGCGCTCAAGTTGGTGACGCCCGAGTCGGAGAAGTGGCTGCACTTCGCTGCCTCAAATATGACCCAGGAAGACATCGACCTGCTTAACGCCCGGCAGGAGGCGGCCGCCGTCAGCGTGGAGGACTGTGCCTATCTGAACGACAGCACCACGGCAGCCACGCTCAGAGTGACCAACTTCATGGTGAAAGACAGCATCGGCCAGGCCGGGCATTTTGTCGACGAGGCACTGTTCAAGCTGCTGCTGGTAGACCGCGACGGGAAATACTATGTCAGAATGGATGGCCTACCGCGAAGTGAAAGGCAAAGTCGCGACTGAGGCGAGGGTGCGCTATGGGATAGTGCTCTTCATCGTATGCCGGATTGACGGCCTTCATGCCTAAGTCGAAACGCACAATGAAATAGTCGAAGTTAAAACGGAAGCCCAAGCCGTAGTTGGCGGCAATTTGCTGGGGGAAGTCCTTGAATGAGAACTGCCCGCCGGGCTGGTCGGGATAGGCACGCAGCGTCCAGATGTTACCCGCATCGACAAAGAGGGCCCCGTCGAGTTTCCAGAACAAGTGGGTACGGTACTCCATATTCAGGTCCAGCTTCATGTCGCCCGTCTGGTTGATGAAGTCGATACGCCCGTCGGTTCCCTTGTAGCGACCGGGGCCGATGCCTCGTACTGCCCAGCCGCGCAGCGAGTTGGCACCGCCCGAGAAGTAGCGCTTCTCGAAAGGCAGCAGCGTTGAGTTGCCGTAAGGCCAAGCCACGCCCAGACCAGCGTGAAACACCAGTTGGTTGCTGTAGTCGAACTGCACGATGCGCGTTATGTCGACATCGCCCTTCACGTACTGCGCATAGGCAATGTTGAACACCTTGTACTGGCCCTGCGAGTTCTTCGACGCTCCCGTCAGCTCCGACATGAGGTTGAAGAGGTTGCCTGCCGTCTCGATGTTCGTCTTCAGGGCCGTTGTACCATTGTTATAGGCAAATCCGAAACCGGTCTTCGTGATGAACAGGTCCTGGTAGTTGTAGCGCAGGATGGCATTGCGCGAAGAGACATCGTCGAGGTAGAGTCTCTTGAACGTCTCGCTGATCCACGGCATGAGCACGTAGTCCACGTCGAGAAGGTCGAGCTGATACTGGTAGCGCCCCGACGGACGAGCCCAGCGGTAGCGCCAGACAGCCGACCACAAGCGCCGGTGGAACTCCGGGCGGTCCTGCAGGTCATAGAGCAGCGACACCTCACTCGTGGCATTGATGCGACGGCGCGTCTCTGCGTTGATAAAGGGCATGATGAAGCGCGGAAACGTCAGTTTCGTCTCTACGCTATACTCGATGAAGTCCTGGTTGCTATAGCCCTCCAGACCCTTGATGGCCTCGTAGGCGCCGCGCAGTTCTACGGAGAGATTCTCGGAGCCTCGAAACAGGTTGCGGTTCTGGTAGGTCAGCGTGGCGGCGGCACCTAAGTCGCCCGCCGTATTGGTGCCTTCAGGCTGGAAGCTGAGCGTCGACGGCTTGTTGGTCTGCAGACGGATATGGCAGTCCAGAAGTGCCGGCTCAGGAAATTCCTGGAACTGTATGTTCGTGTACTTCACGGCTCCCAGCCTTCCGAAGTGGCTGTAAGTGTTCTGCAAGTCACTGCCCGAATAGTAGCCGTTCTCCCTGATGTAAGTGCTCTCGGCGAGCACTTTGCGGCGCAGGTGTATGACGCTGTCGTCCTTGGCGCCGCTTTCAAAGAACACATTCCTCACTTTATAGCGCGTGTGCGGCAGCTCTTCGCCAGCCTCGGTATGGTTGGCGTTGAGTATCAGCCGCAGGTTGACATTACGTCCGCTGCCCGTCGTGTCGGCCTCATAGCTGATGAACTCCTTATGAAAACGGTAGTAGCCGCGGTCGTTGAGCAGCTTCGTGATGCGCTTGCGTTCACGGTCCAGGTCATCAACGCTGAACTGGCTCCCGGTCTTCAGGCCCCAGTTGGCGGGGTTGTCGAGCCCCAGCTCACGGCAGATGGCAGAGTCGGCAATCTGGTATTCCAGTTTCCCTACCTTGTAGGCACTTCCGGGATACAGTCTGTAGGTCGTGGAGAGTCTCTTTCCCTTGGTTTTCGTCCACAGTTCCACCTTACTGTCTAAATACCCCTGATTGTAGAGCATCTGCTGAAGGTCGCCAACCGTAAGTTCAGCCTTGAGCGAGTCGAACGTCACCGGCGGCTCGCCCATGCCCTTCAGAAGTCTGTTCAGCCAGCGGGTGGAGTCGCGGCCCGACATGGAGTAGACGCCCAAGGGAAGCTTGAACAACGAGAACCATCTGACATTCTCCTGCTGGCGGACATAGCTTTTCATCTTGCCGGCGTTGACATCATTGTACTTGCCGTCGACGGTCACTTTCACCTTGTCAAGCAGATAGCTTCCGTCAGGCACGTACTTCGTCTCAGCACACGACGTCAACAGTACAGCCGCAAAAAGAATGTATCGTATTTGCTTCAAACAGATGGCTGTTGTTTAGACCCTAAATCTTCAGTTCTTTCAGGATTTCCGACATACGCTGCATGTTGTTGATGCGCATGGGGACAAGGGGAAGCCGGAGTTTGTTTTCAATGAAGCCCATCTCGTGGAGCATGGCCTTCACGCCGGCCGGATTACCGTCGACGAAGAGCAGCGAGAACAGGTCGGTGAACCGGTGGTGGATCTTGCGCGCAGGGTCGTACTCACCGCGCATCTGCAGGCGTATCATCTTCGAGAACTCCTTCGGCAGTGCATTGCCGATGACCGAGATGACGCCGACGGCGCCGCACGACACCATCGGGAACGTCAGCGAGTCGTCGCCCGAGATGACATCGAAGTCGCGGGGCTTGTTCTTAATGATTTCGTCGACTTGCTCCAGATTGCCGCTGGCCTCCTTGATGGCTACGATGTTGCGGCAGTCGCGGGCCAGGCGGACGGTGGTCTCGGCCTTCATGTTGACACCCGTGCGCCCCGGCACGTTGTAGAGCACAACGGGCAGTTCCGTAGCGGCGGCAATGGCCTTGAAATGCTGGTAGAGTCCTTCCTGCGAGGGCTTGTTGTAGTAAGGGCAGACGCTCAGAATGCCGTCGATGCCCTTGAAGTCGCCCGTCCTGAGCTCCTCGACCACGGCAGCCGTGTTGTAGCCTCCGCAACCCATGAGGATTGGCACGCGGGCCTGCACAATGTCGACCACGAGGTTCTTGATGGTAAGCTTCTCTTCAGCTGTCAGTGTGGGCGTCTCGCCGGTAGTGGCCAGAATACAAAAGAAGTCGGCACCGTTGTCCAACTGATACTGAACCAATCGTTTCAGTGAGTCGTAGTCAACGGAGCCGTCTTCACAGAACGGGGTAATCAGGGCAATGCCCAGCCCCTTGAATATGTTTTGTACCATGATGCTATCTCTTTCGTCAATTTCGCTGCAAAATTACACAAAAAAGATGGATTCTGCAACAAATTACCGAAAAAACATCATTTATCTTACAACTTTCTTACCGTCGATGATGTTCAGGCCGCGACGCGCTGACGGGCGTCTGACGCCGTCGATACCGTAGAAGACCGGAGGCTGCCGGTCGGTTTCCAGACTGCTGACACCTGTTACCTCGCCACCCGCCATCACGCTTTTCACGTCGTCGGCAGTCAGTTCATAGTTGTAGATGCGGACGTCGTCGATGTCGGCTGACAGCAGAGGGTCGGAGGCAAACTGGCTACGGCCGATGTAGTTCATAACGGGACGGAGGTCGCTCGGATGGATGGTGATACCCGTCGACGAGGCAGCCTCTTCACCGTCGATGTAGATGACCGCCCGCTCCTTGCCTAGTGTCAGTACGACGTGCTTCCACTGCGACATGGGCAGTGCCTGCTTGCAGTCTATCGTCTGTTCGTCACCGCCGTTCTTGATGGCAAAGCGCATCACGTTGGTATAGCTGTTCTTCGGTGTCACGAACATATAGTGCTCCGTGTCGCTGCCAAAGTCGAAGAGTCGCTGCCACGTGCTGCCGCTACGCAGCTTCACCCAGAGGGCAACCGTCAATTCCTCGCTGCCCGCCATCTCATAGGGCAGTTGCAGGTACTGGCCCTGCGAGGCGTTGATACGCAGGGCCTTCGTGCCCTGCTTGCAGTCGTCTGCATAGTTGGGGGTGCCGCAGAAGGCAGCGTCCATCATGTTCTCCGTGTCGTCCTGTGTGTTGCCTTCCATCTGCAGACGGACAATCATTGAGCGCGCTCCCGTAGGCGCGGCCTCCGCAGGCAGCGATGGCTCAGACAGGTTCTGCGCCTTGTCGATGGCCTTCACCTTATATTCATACGAGGTTCCGGGGCGGCAGGTGTTGTCGGTAAAGGTTGTTGCTGTCAGCTTCCGCGCAATGGTGTTCCAGTCGCCGGAACCGGCCGGTGAGCGCAGCACCATATAGCCTTCCAAGTCGTCATCGGCATTTGCGTTCCACGTCAGCGTCACCGAGGCGGCATTGCCCATCGCCGTCAGGCCTTCAGGCGCGGCGGGCGACTCTGTGTCGTAGTCGACATCGAGCGGCAGGAAGCGGAACATCATGCGGCTGCGGGCCGACTCGGGCAGCATCGTCGTCTGGATGAGCTTGGCAGTGGCCGTCGTGGTGGCTGCTGCCAAGTAGAGTGCGCTCTCGCGGCACCGCAGGTAGTAGTAGCCGTTGCCGGCATACTCCAAATACCACTGCTCGTTGCTGGTCGGCAAGTCCTGTGACCAGGCTATCGCCTCGCCGCCCGAGGCGGTGGAGTAGTCCTTCACGTTGATGTGTACGCGCCCGTCGGCCACCGACGCGATGTCGTAGAAGCTGTAGTCGCCGCCTGTACGGCTGCTGCAGGGCCTCACCGTCCACTGGTGTTTCTTGTTGTTGGCCGAGAACTTCTGGTGAAGGATGCTGCTGCCGTTCGAGGTCCATGCCATGACGTTGCCCGTCTGCTTGTTCACTATCTTGTAGGTACCGTCGACGACGCACGGCGCCACGTCCTCACCCCAGGTGACGTCGATGACGCGCTCGGCGTTGGTCTGCCCCTTCTGGTAGCCCGTGCCACCGGGAATCTCCATCGTGAACTCACGCACGGGACCGTAGCCGTCGTAGTAGACGTCGCGGGACGTCGATACAAACTGGTAGCTGGTGGTCACGGCCTGACGTTCGCTCGAGCCGATGAAGGCCTTCACGCGACCGTCGTCGTGACGCCAGACGGAGGCTGCCGTCCAGTTGGCGCGGTGCTCGCCGTAGGACAGGCGCTCGCCGTGACGGCTTATCTGGCAGAACTCGCCGCGGGCGCGGCTGTCGAAGCCCCACCAGATGCCGACGGTCATACCGTACTCCAGTCCGACCATGGCCTCGCCGACGTTGTGCATCTCGTCGGCATAGCCTACCTTGCCGTCCTTGGCCACCTGCTGGAAGAACTTGGCGAAGTTGTCGAACGAGCCGGCCAGCTGGTGGGTGTTGCCCCAGTCGTAGTAGGTCTTCCCAGGCGTGTACCACGACAGGGCCTTGTCGTTGTTCAGCGTGTTGCCGCCCACCATGGCGATGTCGGCACAGCGCGGGTACTGCTCCTTCAGCAGCTTGGCCACCTGCCACTGCTTGGCTGCCGAGGCACCCTCCTCTACAGTCCAGTAGTCGCCCTCGTTGAAGGGCGATACGCCCACGACGGGGTGCTTCGTGTTCTGCTGCATCCAGTGAACATGACTGTTGATCATGGCTGCCCAGTGCTCGTTGTCGACCACCTTGTTCTTGACGTAGTACTCATTGGTGCCGGCCTCCTGGTCGGCGGTAAGCACGAGGGGGAGCGTAGGTCTTACCTGATTGAAGATGTTGGAACGCTCGCGCAGCGCGCTGATGATGTCGGAAGTCAAAGCTGAGTCGTTGACCAGGGGCTTGGTGAAGCGGAATGCCGAACGCCCTATGCCGATGTCGTCCTTGCCGATGTGGTTGATGCCCTTCTTCAGGTTCTGCTGGCTTATCCAAGCCTGGTCGAGACCCCATGTAGGCTCAAAGCGCTTGCCCTGGGCACCGATGTCGAAGGCCATCGACACGTCGGCCTTCTTGTAGGCTGGCAGGTAGCGGCTCGACGACGTGCGCGCCTCATCCTGCGCCGAGGCAGTGACCGTCACGAGTACGGTCACTGCCATCATGGTTGTCCTTGCGATTCTCATGTACTTACTCCGTCTTGAACAGGTCCTTGATGCCGCCGATTGAACCGAGCAGGTTGGTAGCCTCGTAGGGCAGGTAGACGGTCTTCGTCTTGTCGCCCTCGGCCAG
>CAMHIS010000122.1 GCA_946185285.1 uncultured Prevotellaceae bacterium | reverse complement strand
GGAAGAAGTGGTCGCCACAACCCGGACACCACCGCGGCTGTCCTTTCTTGAAATCACTTGCACTGTAACTCATATTCTTTCCTTTTTTTGACAAAGATTATAAGATTTTGAAGATTTATTATCTGCTTTCTTACAAAGATTATAAGATTTTGAAGATTAAGGATTCTGCTGAATGTTGTAACGCTCATATCTCAGTGACGTCTCGCCGAAATTCAAGAGCACAGCTATCTGGCAACCAGCTACCTTTGCATAATTCATGGCTTGAGCACGAAAGATATTCTCCAGTTCCTTAACGGCTTTAAGTTCTACTATGATTTGGTCATAGCATATAAAGTCAGGCACAAACGCTGACCTCAGCACTACTCCTCTGTATGCGGCATGTAGCGGATATTCGCGTTTATAGGGAATATGTCGGTGTTGTAATTCAACCTCGAGAGCGTCTTGGTACACTTTTTCGGTAAAGCCACACCCGAGCTCACGGTGAACAGCCATTGCCGCACCTATTATCTCATGTGTTTCTGCTCCACTTGTGTAAACCATAGCCAAATCGATAAAATCTTTTAAATCTTTAAATCTTTGTTCTTGTTCTCTCTTTAAATCTTTGTTCTTGTTCTCTCTTTAAATCTTTGTTCTCGATTATTTATTCCTTAATTATCTCTTCGAACGCATTGACGAGTTCCTCGACCACGAACGGCTGGCCCTTTACCTGGTTGAACTGGTAGGGCACGAAGCCGTCGACCTTCATGCGCAGGTAGGCGGCGAGCTGACCCATGTTCTGCTCGGCCACCACCACCTTCTTGTATTTAGAGAGTACGGCAGCGGTGTTCTTGGGCAGCGGGTTCAGGTACTTGAAGTGAGCCTGAGCCACCTTGTAGCCCTTCTGGCGCAGCTCGTCCATAGCCGAGCGCAGGTGACCGTAGGTAGAGCCGAAGCCCACGATGAGCAGGTCGGCATCCTCGACGTCCCCGCCGACCTCCAGGTCGGGCACCACGATGTTCGCAATCTTCTGCTGGCGCAGGCGCGTCATCAGGTCGTGGTTCTCAGGATTGGTGGAGATGGCACCGGTGGCGTTGTCCTTCTCCAGTCCGCCGAGGATATGGGCGAAGCCCTCGCGGCCGGGCACGGCCCAGTAGCGAGTGCCGTTCTCGGCACGCATGTAGGGAGTCCACTTGCCCTTCAGCTCCTCGGGCACGTATGGCGGATTGATGGGGGCGAGCTTGTCCATCTCGGGCAGTCTGAAGGCTCCCGAGCCGTTGGCCACGAAGGCATCGGTGAGCAGCACGACGGGCGTCATGTGCTCCAGGGCAATCTTACAGGCCTGGTAGGCGGCGTCGAAGCAGTCGGTAGGACTGGTAGCAGCCATCACCGGCATGGGACTCTCGCCGTTGCGGCCGAAGAGCACCTGCAGCAGGTCGGTCTGCTCCGACTTCGTGGGAAGACCCGTGGCAGGACCGCCGCGCTGCACGTCGAGAACCACCAACGGCAGTTCCATGATGACAGCGAGGTTCATGGCCTCAGACTTCAGGCAGATGCCAGGGCCGGAAGTGCTGGTCACGCCGAGGGCACCGGCGAACGAGGCTCCTAATGCAGAAGAACAGCCGGCAATCTCGTCCTCGCACTGAACGGTGATGACGCCGCACGACTTGTGCTTCGACAGCTCGTGGAGCACGTCGGTAGCCGGGGTAATAGGATAGGAACCGAGGTAGAGCTTCAGCCCTGCCTTCTCGGCAGCAGCGATGAAGCCGTAGGCCGTGGCCTTGTTACCCGTGATGTCCATGTAGCGGCCGGGCTGCTTCTCCTTCGACTCCACGCGATACACGCTGACGGTCGACGAGTGGGTGTTGTGACCATAGTCCCAACCGGCCTGAATGACCTTGATGTTGGCCTCGGCGATGGCGGGCTTCTTGGCGAATTTCTCGCGGAGGAAGTTGTTCACCAGCTCCAGGTCGCGGTCGAAGAGCCAGCAGACAAGGCCGAGGGCGAACATATTGCGGCATTTCATCATGGCCTTCATGTCCATGCCCGAGTCGGCCAGACAGTCCTTCACCATCGTCGTCAGCGGGCACTGGATGACGCGGTCAGGGTCGATGCCCATCTCGCCGAGGTAGTCGGCGGTCTTGAACTGCGCCTTCTCCAGGTCCTTCGGACCGAACGAGTCGGTGTCGATGATGATGGTGGCGCCGGGCTTGGCGTAGCGGTACTGCGTCTTCAGTGCTGCGGCGTTCATGGCCACCAGCACGTCGCACTTGTCGCCAGGCGTATAGACCTGTCCTGCGCCGATATGTACCTGAAAACCTGACACGCCCGTCAGCGAACCTTGCGGGGCACGTATGTCCGCAGGATAGTCGGGGAATGTCGAGATGCCGTTACCAACGGTGGCACTGACCGTAGAAAAGATGTTTCCGGCCAACTGCATACCGTCGCCGGAGTCACCCGAGAAGCGGACGACAACCTGGTCCAGCTCCTTCACTTCTAATTTTTCTGCCATTTTCTATAGTGTTTGATATCAATACTTTTAATGCCTGTTTATAGCTTTCCGCACAAATCGGGTGCAAAATTACACATTATTCTTTAAATAAAAGACAAAATGGCAGAAAAATAGCTATTTTCCTGCCAAAATAATACCAATCGGAAGGATTTTCTCCTTATTCTGTCAGTTTTGCGAACAATTCCTTCATACCTTCGGAGGCACCTTTCTGAATCTGATGCACACGCTCGCCGGCACTGACAGGGTTCGGGTCAATCAGGTAGACGGGCACCGACGGACGGGCGTAATGCAATAGTCCGGCGGCGGGATAGACCACTAGCGAAGTGCCGATGATAATCAGGATGTCGGCCTCCTGTACCTCGTCGGCGGCCACGCCGATGTTGGGCACGGCCTCGCCGAAGAACACAATGTAGGGGCGCAGCAGTGAGCCGTCGCCAGCCAGTGTGCCGGGCTTAATCTCGCAGTTGTCGGGCGTCAGTTGCTGTATGTAGCGAGGGTCGTCGACGTCACGACTGGAGCACACCTTCATCAGTTCACCGTGCAGGTGGATAACCTTCGTCGAGCCTGCCTGTTCGTGAAGGTTGTCCACATTCTGTGTCACCACCGTCACGTCGTACTGCTTCTCCAAGGCGGCCACGAGCTTATGGCCTTCGTTGGGCTTCACGTTCCAGCACTTCTTGCGCAGCATGTTATAGAAATTCGTCACAAGCGTAGGGTCGGCAAGCCACCCCTCGTGAGTGGCCACCTTCGCTACAGGGTATTCCTCCCAAAGACCGTCGGCGTCGCGGAAAGTCTTCAAACCACTCTCCACCGACATGCCGGCACCTGTCAATACAACAATCTTTTTCATACTCAAAATGATTAAATTTGTGCAAATATAAGCATTTTACATCAAAAGGAATCGCCCTTTAACTCCTTTTAACTCCTATAACTCCTTTAACTCCCCAAAAAGTAGTACCTTTGCGCCGATTTTCGAAAATTTACACCTTATTATTAAAGAGAAAGCATGGATAAAGTGAGTTATGCCTTAGGCTTGGGCATTGGTCAGCAACTGGCACAGATGGGGGCCTCTGACCTCAACATCGACGATTTCGCACAGGCCATCAAGGACGTTATCAGCGGCAGCGAACTGAAGGTTCAGCATCGCGACGCACAACAGATTGTACAGGATTATTTTGCAAAGAAGGAAGAGAAGCTCAATGCCGAGCGTGCCGTGCAGGGCAAGGCTCATAAGGAGGCTGGCGAGAAGTATCTGGCTGAGAACGCCAAGAAGGACGGCGTCATCACGCTGCCCAGCGGCCTGCAGTATCAGGTACTGAAAGAGGGCAACGGCAAGAAGCCCAGCGCCAAGGACACTGTGAAGTGCCACTACGAGGGCTTCCTCATCGACGGTACAGTGTTCGACAGCAGCGTTCAGCGCGGCGAGCCTGCCACATTCCCCCTGCAGCAGGTGATTGCCGGCTGGACTGAGGGTCTGCAGCTGATGCAGGAAGGTGCCAAGTACCGCTTCTTCATCCCCTACCGCTTAGCTTACGGCGAAGGTGGTGCCGGTGCATCGATTCCGCCCTATGCAGCACTGATTTTCGACGTCGAGCTGATTCAGGTAGTATAACGTCATAACGAAATAACGTCATAACAATTTATAAAATCAACAACAAAGCAATGAAAAAATTAACAATCGTAGCCGCTATGGCTATTGTAGCCGCTGGCTTCACCGCTTGCGGCAATGGCACTCCGAAGGCAAACCTGAAGAGTGATGTCGACTCCATGAGCTATGCCATCGGTATGGCCCAGACACAGGGTCTGAAAGAGTATCTTGTTGACCGTCTCGGTGTGGACACCGCCTACATGGGCGAGTTCATCAAAGGTCTGAACGAGGGCGCCAACGCTGGCGACAACAAGAAGAAGGCCGCCTACTATGCCGGTATCCAGATTGGTCAGCAGATTGCCAACCAGATGGTGAAGGGTATTAACCACGAAGTATTTGGTGAGGACTCCACGAAGACCATCTCCATGAAGAACTTCATGGCCGGCTTCATCAGCGGTACCACCGGTAAGCAGGGCATTATGACCATCGAACAGGCTCAGACCGTTGCCCAGGAAAAGATGCAGGTAATCAAGGCTCGCGAAATGGAGAAGACTTACGGCCCCAACAAAGAAGAGGGTGAGAAGTTCCTGGCTGCCAATGCCAAGAAAGAGGGTGTGAAGACCTTGGAAAGCGGCGTTCAGTATAAAGTTCTGAAGGAAGGTACCGGCATTGTTCCGGCAGACACATCACTGGTGAAGGTTCACTACGAGGGCCGTCTGCTCAACGACTCTGTCTTCGACAGCTCTTACAAGCGTGGCGAGCCTATCACCCTGCGCTGCAACCAGACCATCAAGGGTTGGACCGACGCTATGACCCACATGCCTGCCGGTTCCATCTGGGAGGTCTACATTCCTCAGGACTTGGCATACGGCGAGCGTGAGCAGGGTATGATTAAGCCCTTCTCGGTGCTGAAATTCAAGATTGAACTGATTGAGGTGAACCCTAAGAAGTAAGCCATGAAGAAAGTCGTAATATTAGCACTCGCTGTCATGGCGAGTGCTTCTTTTTGCACAGTTGATGCAAAAAAGAAGAAAAAAGAGGAAGTAAAGACCGAACCCGTCGTGGTTCCCGTAGAATTGAAGAACGGCTCCGACTCCGTCAGCTATGCCGCCGGTATGGCTATCACCAACGGCCTGATGCCATTCCTGAAGCAGCAGCACGGTCTCGACTCTGCCTATATCGGCACGTTCCTCAAAGCTTTCGAGGAGACCATCAACGCCGGCGATTCGCCCGAGGCGAAGGCCCGCATAGCCGGTGCCGAGATTGCCAATCAGGTGAACAGCCGCATGCTGCCCGGCATCAGTGGCGACTTCAAGGACTCTCCCGACACCATCGTCGCCAACCTCTTCTACCGTGGATTCATCGACGCTATGAAGCAGGACAGCACGCACTTCAGCCAGGCTGCTGCCGAGGAGTTCTTCAAGATGAAACAGGAGGTCGACAAGAAGGCCAAGGACGAGAAACTCTACGGAGCTAACCGCGAGGCCGGCGTACAGTTCCTGAAGGAGAATGCCAAGAAGGAGGGTGTCATTACCACAGCCTCTGGTCTGCAATACAAGATTCTGGTGCAGGGCGACGGCCAGGTGCCACAGAGAACCGACAAGGTGCAGGTACACTATGAGGGGCGCCTGATTGACGGCACCGTCTTCGACGCCTCGAAGAAACATGGCGACAAGCCGCTGGAATTCCGTGCTGACCAGGTCATCAAAGGATGGACTGAAGCCCTGACCATGATGCCCGTCGGCTCAAAGTGGCAGCTCTTCATCCCGCAGGAGCTGGCATACGGCGAGCGTAACTCGGGAACCATTAAGCCCTACTCGACGCTCATCTTCGACGTCGAGCTGTTAGGCATCGTCGGTGCGAAGACCGAAGAGCCTGCCAAGGCCGAACCGGTCAAGGCGGTGGCTAAAACCACTAAAAAGACTACCAAGAAGAAGTAATTTCATCAAGTGTGCCACCGCGGTGGCACACTTTTTTTATTTTTTTCCCGATTTTGTTTGCATAATTCAGCAGAAATGGTTACTTTTGCTGACAAAATGTAATGAAATCGCTTGACAATGGAAAAGATTGACAACCTCGACAAGAAAATTTTAAATATCTTGTCTAAGAACGCACGCATCCCGTTCAAGGATGTCGCAGCAGAATGTAACGTTTCACGAGCAGCCATCCATCAGCGTGTGCAGCACTTGATTGAAGCTGGTGTCATCACTGGCAGCGGCTTCGACGTGAACCCCAAGAGTCTCGGCTACTCCACCTGCACCTACGTAGGAATCACACTGGAAAAAGGCTCCATGTACAAAAACGTAGTAGAGGAGCTGCAGCATATCCCTGAAGTGGTGGAGTGCCACTTCACTACAGGCCCCTATACCATGCTCGTCAAACTATACGCCCGCGACAACGAGCAACTGATGGAACTGCTGAACGGCTGTCTGCAAGGTATCCACGGCGTGACGTCAACAGAGACGCTCATATCCCTGGAACAGAGCATCAAGCGCGAGATTCCCGTACACTTTGAGGAGATTGAGAAGTGAAAAGCTTTAATCTGCAAAACCATATTGACACGGTATACGGCAGCTATCCCGCTGCTCGTTGCAAGCCCGTCATAGGCATTACAGGCAACTACGAGGACTTCACCTGTAAATTGGGCAAGGGCTATTACCAGTCCGTCATCCGTGCCGGCGGTGTTCCCCTTGTCATTCCACCATCGTCCGACACAGCAGTTCTGATGAACACGCTCGACCACATCGATGCGCTCATCCTAAGCGGCGGCGGTGACATCAATCCGCTCTACTGCGGCGAAGAGCCTGTACCACAACTACACGGCATCAACAGCGAGCGCGACCTGCCCGAACTACTTATCACCCGCCTTGCCTACAACCGGCAAATGCCTATACTTGGCATCTGCCGAGGCATCCAGACACTGGCTGTAGCCTTGGGAGGGAAGGTATGTCAGGACATAAGCTCCACCCCCGCCCACATAGGAAGGGGAGGCTTGGTCAAGCATTCGCAGGATGCTGACCGCTCGGAGCCGACCCACTCCGTCACCATCAGCGAAGGTTCCACCTTATTTAATATATATAAGGACGAACAGCAACGTTCAACGGTATACGTCAACTCCTTCCACCACCAGGCCGTCAGCGAGACGGGCGAGCGGTTCCGCGTCGTGGCTACTGCCACGGACGGCATTGTCGAGGCCATCGAGAGCTCGGAGTTCAAGAGCATCCTCGGCGTACAGTGGCACCCTGAGTGTCTGGGCGACGACGGCCTGCCCCTGTTTGAGTGGCTCGTCGCTGAAGCTAATGCCTACCGCCACGCCCACGAGGTACACAACCGCGTGCTGACACTCGACACTCACTGCGACACGCCGATGTTCTTCCCGCAGGGCA
>CAMHIS010000121.1 GCA_946185285.1 uncultured Prevotellaceae bacterium | reverse complement strand
AAGATAATGCAGTCCACCGAGACCCAGACTTTCGAGTGTTGGCTGTAGTAGGTCAAGGGAATTAACTATTTACGATTAACTATTGACTATTTGCTATTTTACCAGAAGTAAGCATAGAAGCAGGCGCAGAGGCCGATGACAATGAGTGTGCCGATGATATCGAATGCGCCCCAGCTCTCCTTGATAGACTTCTTGAAGTCGGCAGAGAAGGTGATGGCATCGACCTGTTCCTTCGAAGGCGCAGGCGTGAAGAAGCTCACGGCCACCATCAGCACGATGATGAACACCAGCAGCCAGCACTCGAAGATGAGCCAGTTGGTCTGCCAGAACCAAGCGGTGCTCTCCCAGAAAGCGCCGTCCATCACGGCCTTGCCTGAGTCGGTGACGACATTGGTGACGAGGCGAATCATACCGATGAGGAAGCCGCCAATGAGACCCCATTCACCTGCCTTCGGCGTAATCTTCTTCGAGAAGATACCGAGGGTGAACACTGCCACCATTGCCGGAGCGATGAGCGACTGGATGTCCTGCAGATAGCTGTAGAGGTTGCCCATGTTCATCATAATCGGCATCCAAGCCAGGCCGAGCAGCACGACGACGACGGTGGCGGTACGTCCTACGAAGACGTAGTGGGCCTCGCTCATGCCCTTCTTCATGGGCTTGTAGAAGTCCTCGGTGAAGAGCGTTGCGCACGAGTTGAAGAAGGCAGCCAGCGAAGCGACGAGGGCGCAGACGAAGCCGATGGTAACAATACCCTTGATACCGGCAGGCAGGATGTTCTTCACCATCATGGCGAAGGCACCGTCGGTCGACTCATGGTTGGTGATGTCCATCTCGATCCCGCTACCAGTCTTCAGCGAGAGGGCGTATGCAATCATACCGGGAATCAGGAACATGAAGCAGGGGAGAATCTTGAAGAAACCGGCAGCGATGGTACCGCGGCGGGCGCGCTTCATCACCTCCTTGTTGTCCTCGCCGGGCACCTGTCCGAGCACACGCTGAACGATGTGCTGGTCAGTACACCAGTACCAGAAGCCGATGATGGAGGCTCCGAAGAACACCACGTAGCCCGGGAACTGCGGGTACATCGGGTCGGCGGGGTCGGGGTGGAACATGTGGGTGGTTCCGAAGCCGTCGTGGGCAGCGTTGCAGACGCGCATCATCTCAGACCATCCGGCCGTGATGCTGCCGTCGCCCAGCATGTTCAGACCGAGGAACAGCACCAGGAACGAACCTATAATAAGAATAGGTGTCTGGATGGTCGACAGCGTCATCACACCCTTCATGCCGCCGAAGACGGTGAAGATGGCCGTGATGGCAATCAGGCCGATGGCACCATACCAGAACGGAATGCCCAACAGGAACTTAAAGAAGATACCGCCCGTGAAGGCTGTCACCGACACCTTGGTCAGCACATAGGCCACCAGCGTGATGATACTCAGCCACGAACCTGTGCGCTGGGTGTAGCGGAACTTCAGGAAGTCGGGCATGGTGATAATCTTGCCCATCTTGTTGATGAGCAGCTGATAGAAGGGCACGAAGAGCCAGCCGAGAATTAGGATCATCCAGCCCTGCATCTCCCAGTGGGCCATACCCACACCGTCCTTGGCGCCGGTACCGGCGAGACCTACGAGGTGCTCGCTTCCGATGTTGGCGGCAAAGATGGCCATACCGATTACATACCAAGGCTCACCCTTACCGAAAAGGTAAGCTGAAGAGTCTTCGCCCTGCTGGGCTTTCTTGTCTTTCCAGATGGCATACCACACGGCTGCCACCACTCCTAACAGGCCGACGATGAGTACTACCCAGTCGAGCCAAATGAATTCATGTGAACTCCAATTCATGATTCTTTTTTTTATTTGTTTAGTGATTAGTTATTTGCGATTCTTCCACATGGCGGTCATGTCCTCCAGCGTCTTGCCCTTGGTCTCAGGAACGAGCTTCCAGACGAAGAGAGCTGCAACGACGCAGATGACACCATAGAGACCGTAGGTGAACCAGTGACCGAAATCATCGCCCTCGCTGAGGTGCATGTTGAACATGGGCACGAAGGTCGACGAGACGATGAAGTTCGAAATCCATTGTGCTGCTACAGCGATAGCCACTGCTGCGCCACGGATGGTGTTGGGGAAAATCTCGGCGATGAGTACCCAGCAGATGGGACCCCATGAGAACATAAAGCAAGCAGAATAGAGGAGCAGTGAGGCAGCGGTGACCAGTGCGAGGCTGTCGTTACCGAAGGTCAGAGCTACACCGAAGGCACCCAGGGCCATACCTAACGAACCCCAGATGAGCAGCGGCTTGCGGCCCCACTTCTCGACGGTGAAGATAGCCACCAGCGTGAACGAGATGTTGATGATACCCATAAAGACCGTCAGCATCATCGGGTCGTCCATACCCATGTCGCCGAAGATGCGGGGAGCGTAGTACAGCACGGCGTTGATACCAACAGCCTGCTGGAACACGCTGAGCATGATGCCGATGAAGATACACATCACGCCGTAGGTCATCAGCTTCTCGGTCTTCACGACCATCGTGTCCTTGATGTCCTGCAGAATCTGGGCGGCCTTGCTCGTACCGTTGATCTTCGACAGGATGCTCAGGGCCTTCTGGTTCTGACCTATGCTGACCAGGTAGCGCGGTGTCTCAGGAACGAAGCAGATGAGCAGGGCGAAGAGTCCTGCGGGCACAGCCTCGCTTCCGAACATATAGCGCCAGCCGGTTGTCACCGTCCATTGTGCAGCGGGGTTGATGGCGGCAATGCCCTTACCCATCTCCTCGACGAGCGGCTGGATGTGGTCGCCCAGGATGAAGAAGTTGACGAAATAGACCACCAGCTGACCGAAGATAATGGCGAACTGGTTCCACGATACGAGCATACCGCGAATGTTTGAGGGAGCAACCTCGCCGATGTACATCGGGCAGATGGCCGAAGCCAGACCTACGCCGATACCGCCGATGACGCGGTAGAAGTTGAACATGATGAGCAGCGAGTAGGTGGGCGTGCCATGCGCGAAGAACATGAACTCAGGCTCCATCGAACCTAATGCTGAGATGAAGAACAGCAAGCCGGCGATAATCAGCGACTTCTTACGGCCAAGGTTCGTAGCCAGAAAGCCCGAGAGAGCCGAGCCGATGATACAGCCGATGAGGGCTGAAGCAGAGGTGAAACCGTGCCAGCCGTCGGTATAGGTAAAGTCCTTGGCCTCCATGAAGAATGCCTGCAGACCCTTCTCGGCACCCGAGATGACGGCGGTATCATAACCGAACAGCAGACCGCCCAGGACGGCCACCATCACAATACTAATCAGATAGCTCTTGCTACCGTTTTCTGTCTGTGCCATAATTCTCAATTCTCAATTGTCAATTCTCAATTGTCAATTATTTCACAGAAAATTTATAGGCAGCGTGGCTGAAGTACTTCTCACCGGGATTCAGCACGGGGCTGGCCCACTCAGGATGGTTGGGGCTGTCGGGATACTTCTGGCTCTCAAGACAGATGCTGACGTGCTGCGGATACTTCTTGCCGAGCTTGCGCACGATGTTCTCCTCGCCGCCGACACCCTGGAAATTGCCGCTGTAGACCTGTACGCCCGGCTCGTTGGTGAACATCTCCATGAAGATGCCGCTCTTGGGGCTGTAGAGGCTGGCGCAGACCTGCGTGTCGTCGCCCTTACCGTCCTTATAGGTGTTCAGACACCAGTTGTGGTCGTAGCCGTGAGCGTTCTTCGTCTGGTAGTACTCCGACTTGATGCTGTCGCCAACGGCGTGCGGCGTGCGGAAGTCCATCGGGGTGCCTTCGACAGGCAGGATCTTGCCCGTAGGCATATAGCTGAAGTCAGCCTCCGTGAAGTTGTCGGCATTGACGTAGAGCACCTGGTCGTAACCGGGATTCTCCAGGTCGCCGCTCAGGTTGTAGTAGTTGTGGTTGGTCTGGTTGATGATAGTCGGCTTGTCGGTTTCAGCCTCCCATGTGATGTCCAGCGTGTTGTCGTCCGTAATCTTGTAGGTCGTGATGGCCGTCACGGTTCCGGGGAATCCGTTCTCGCCGTCCTCAGCCACGATGGTCAGCTTCAGCGTCTTGTCGTCCACCTGCTCAGCATCGTAGACCTTGTTCATCCAACCCGTAGCGCCGCCGCCGTGCAGACAGTGAATGCGAGTGTCGCCGTCGTGCGGGTCGTTCTGGCGCAGCTGGTAAGTCTCGCCGTTCAGCTTGAACTTACCGTCGCAGATGCGGTTGGCATAGCGGCCGACTGAGGAACCGTAGTCAGTGGGCGAGTTCAGCGTGTCGGCATACTGGGCAATGTTGTCGAAGCCCAGCACAACGTCGGTCGGATTGCCGTCCTTGTCGGGAACGACGAGTGAAACGATACGGCCACCGTAATTGGTGATGCACACCTCCATACCGTTCTGGTTCTTCAGCGTAAAGAGCTTCACTGGCTTGTCCTGAAGTGTGGTGTCAAACTTGGCAGGGTCGAGACCCGATGCCGTGAGCTGCGGAGCCTGCTGTCCGCCAGCGCAGGCAGTAAGCATTGCAACGGCAACGCCCATGCCTAAAATGCTACCTTTTAAGCTTTTCATTGTTAATGGTTTTTAGTATAAATAAATGTTTTGTTTCAAATTTGGGTGTAAATTTACAACTTTTATTTGAAACTACAATGAAAAAAGCAGAAAAAAAGAACGGTAAGGTGTTATTTTTACACCCTACCGCTCTTATTTAACGTTTTTTGCGTCTTTTTACTCGCCTTTCTCCATCTTGGCCTTCAGTTCGGCCAGGACGTCGATGTCACCCAGCGTGGTGCTTGCGGCGACGTTCTCAATCTTCGGAGCATCGTCCTTCTTGGCGGCACGCGGAGCAGCCTTCTTGGCGGCAGCCTTCTTCTCCTCACGCTGAGGATCCTCGTAGGTGCGGCTGTGGCTCAGAATGATGCGCTTCGAGTCCTTGTTGAACTCAATCACCTTGAAGGGCAGCACCTCGCCCTGCTGGGCCTGAGAGCCATCCTCCTTGACAAGGTGCTTCGGAGTAGCAAAGCCTTCCACGTTCTCGTCGAGAGCAACGACGGCACCCTTCTCCAGCAGTTCGGTAATCTTACCCTCGTGGATGGAACCGACGGTGTACTTCTCCTCGAACACATCCCAAGGATTGTCCTCGAGCTGCTTGTGGCCAAGGCTCAGACGGCGGTTCTCCTTGTCGATGTCGAGCACGATGACGTCAATCTGTGCGCCCACCTGTGTGAACTCAGAGGGATGCTTCACCTTCTTCGTCCAGCTGAGGTCGCTGATGTGAATCAGGCCGTCAACACCCTCCTCCAGCTCAACGAATACGCCGAAGTTGGTGAAGTTGCGAACCTTAGCATTGTGCTTGGAACCGACGGGATACTTCGTCTCGATGTTCTCCCACGGATCCTCCTTCAGCTGCTTGATGCCCAGCGACATCTTGCGCTCGTCGCGGTCGAGAGTCAGGATGACTGCCTCCACCTCGTCGCCAACCTTCAGGAACTCCTGGGCTGAGCGCAGGTGCTGGCTCCACGACATCTCGCTGACGTGAATCAGACCCTCAACGCCGGGCTGAATCTCAACGAATGCGCCGTAGTCGGCAATGACGACAACCTTACCCTTCACGTGGTCGCCAACCTTGAGGTTGGCATCCAGAGCATCCCAAGGATGCGGAGTGAGCTGCTTCAGACCGAGGGCGATGCGCTTTTTCTCGTCGTCGAAGTCGAGGATGACGACGTTGATCTTCTGGTCGAGCTCGACAACCTTCTTCGGGTCGTCGACGCGGCCCCAGCTGAGGTCGGTGATGTGGATGAGTCCGTCAACACCACCCAAGTCAACGAATACACCGTAAGAGGTGATGTTCTTGACGGTACCTTCGAGAATCTGACCCTTTTCGAGCTTGCCGATGATTTCCTTCTTCTGTGCCTCCAGCTCGGCCTCGATGAGAGCCTTGTGAGAGACAACGACGTTGCGGAACTCCTGATTGATCTTCACAATCTTGAACTCCATCGTCTTGCCAACGAACTGGTCGTAGTCGCGTATGGGATGAACGTCGATTTGCGAACCGGGCAGGAAAGCCTCGATGCCGAATACGTCGACAATCATACCGCCCTTCGTGCGGCACTTGATGAAGCCCTGTACAATCTCCTCAGCCTCGAGAGCTGCATTGACGCGGTCCCAAGCCATGCTCAGACGAGCTTTCTTGTGGGAGAGGATGAGCTGGCCCTTCTTGTCCTCGGCGCTCTCAACGTAGACTTCTACGCTGTCGCCAATCTTCAGGTCGGGATTGTAACGGAATTCAGAAGCGGGGATGATACCGTCGCTCTTGTAACCGATGTTGACAACAACTTCCTTCTTGTCAACTGAGATGACCTTACCGTCAACTACCTGATGGTCGGCTACTTTGTTCAGGGTTTCGTCGTAGGCCTTGTCGAGCTCTTCTCTGCTGACGTTTGCTACGGTGCCATTCTCGAACTCGTCCCAATTGAAGTCGTCGAGCGGCTTTACGTTCTTTGTTAATTCTGACATGATAAATGTTCTCAATGCCCATTCTCGCGAATAGGGCGGTGACCGGGACAGACGTTACCAGGTCTTGTTTTATGGGTTAATAATCTATAGAAGCAGCGCCTGTTCTGACTTCTATCTGCCCAGTTTTGGGCAAAGCGGCTGCAAAGTTACTGATTTTCAGTGACAAAAAAGCACTGTCCTCCCTCTATTTTTCGATTTTACGGAAAATTAACAGTAAAGCTGGTTGCTCGTAACAACTCAGTCATCATCACAGCCTCAGTGATTGGCTGTCGGAATGAAAGTCATGGCCGTTAAAAACCTAATGAGCATATCTTAGCCGCTATGCGCGCACGTATGGAAGATGGTTAGGCGGCTGGACGTATTTAATAAAACAAGAGGGCATGTCAAATAGACAGACACACCCTCTAGCTTATAACGCTGGTATTTTTCTTACTTGCCGTTCAGGGCGAGGCTGACCTCCACGGCGATAGACACCGTAGCGCCTACCATCGGGTTGTTGCCAATACCCAGGAAGCCCATCATCTCGACGTGGGCAGGCACTGAGCTGGAGCCGGCGAACTGAGCGTCGCTGTGCATGCGGCCCAGCGTGTCGGTCATACCGTAAGAGGCGGGACCGGCAGCCATGTTGTCGGGGTGCAGCGTGCGGCCGGTACCACCACCAGAGGCTACTGAGAAGTAGGGCTTGCCGGCGAGCACGCGCTCCTTCTTGTAGGTTCCGGCAACGGGGTGCTGGAAGCGGGTGGGGTTGGTCGAGTTACCCGTAATCGACACGTCGACGTTCTCCTTCCACAGGATGGCTACGCCCTCGCGGACGTCGTCGGCACCGTAGCACTTCACCTTGGCGCGGGGACCGTCGCTGTACGGAGTCTCCTTGACGACCTTCACCTCGCCGGTGTAGTAGTCGAACTGTGTCTGTACGTATGTGAAACCGTTGATGCGGCTGATGATCATGGCAGCGTCCTTGCCCAGACCGTTCAGGATGACGCGGAGGGGCTTCTGGC
>CAMHIS010000120.1 GCA_946185285.1 uncultured Prevotellaceae bacterium | reverse complement strand
AAATATGAGTAATAGGGTCTTCATCATGGCAAAGATAATGATAATTGTTGGTTTTCGGAAATTTACTACTGAATATTTAACAACATTTATAAATCAATGATTTCCAATGAGATACGATTAATTTAGTTTCTCCTCAATTTACCAAACATTTACTATGAGCTACAACCACGTGAAATCATGATTACCTTTGCAGCAGTTAAAATGATAACTAACCCGACAAAACGATTAACATGTACAAAATGAAGCGACTTCTGAAAGAACGCCTGGTGCTTAGCCTGCTGACGCTGCTGATGCCACTGGGCCTGCTTGCACAAGACATCAAGGTGCAAGGCGTTGTGAAGGACGAGACGGGCG
This sequence comes from uncultured Prevotellaceae bacterium, assembly GCA_946185285.1. Taxonomy (GTDB): domain Bacteria; phylum Bacteroidota; class Bacteroidia; order Bacteroidales; family Bacteroidaceae; genus Prevotella. The sequence goes on along the minus strand of CAMHIS010000120.1, from coordinate 7,231 downwards.
AAACCGTCATCGGTGCCTCTGTAATGCAAAAGGGAACCACGAATGGGGCCGTCACCGACATCGACGGCAACTTCTCGCTGACCGTTCCCTCGAAAGCCACGTTGGTGGTCTCCTACATTGGATTTACTACGCAGGAGATAGCCGTTGGCGGGCGCACTCAGCTGGAAATCACCCTAAAGGAAGACGACCAGACCTTGAACGAGGTTGTCGTCGTGGGTTATGGTACGATGGACAAGAAGGAGCTCACCTCTGCTATCTCGCACGTGGGCGAGAAGGACTTTCTGACCGTGAGTTCACTCGACCCCTCGATGATGATTCAGGGCAAGGTGGCAGGTGTCTCCATCACCAATACCGGTGCCGGCGACCCCAACAACCAGGCCAGCATCCAGATACGTGGCGTCAGCTCGCGCTCGGCAGGCCTCGGTCCGCTCATCGTGATTGATGGTGTGCCTGGTGGCAACCTCACCAACATCAACCCCAACGACATTGCTTCCTTCGACGTGCTGAAGGACGGTGCCGCCTCCGCTATCTATGGTACGCGCGGTTCGAACGGCGTCATCGTCGTGACCACGAAGAAAGGCAGCAAGGACGGTCAGGTGCATACGTCCTACAGCGGCCAGCTGTCGCTCGACGTCATCAACAAGGAGTTGAAGATGATGAACGCCCAGGAGTTTCGCGACGTGCGCCTCGGTTGGGGCGACACGGGTGTTGACCTTGGTGGCAACATCGACTGGCTCGACAAGACCAGCCGCACCGGTGCCACAATGCAGCACACGCTCACCCTAAGCGGCGGCAACGACAAGAGTAACTACCGCGTGAGTGCCGACTACCGCAATGCCCACGGCATCGACTTGCGTTCGAAGCGCGAGGAGTATGGTGCACGTGCTGCCATCATGCATACCACCAAGAACGGACTCCTCACGATTACGGCCAACGTGGCTCCGCGCGTCATTTATCGCGACAATGCCGACTGGAGCGTGTTCAAGGATGCCATCGAGGCCAATCCCACCACACCACTGATGGATCCCGACGACCCTGTTCGCTACTATAACTTCCAAGGTCAGGTCGTGGGCAGTAACCCCGTGGAGCGTCAGAAGCTGGAGAAAGACCACGCCGACACGAAGCTCCTCGACTGGGATGGCACCGTGAAGTTGAACCTGCTGCCCCTGCTGGCCAAGAACGACAAGGGCAACCAGACGCTCACCACGCAGGTGATGTTTGCCGACCACCAGTACAGCAACGACAACAGTTGGTTCCGGCCGTCGACAAGCACGCAAGCCGTGAACAACGGTCGTGACGGTGAGGCCAGCCGCTCCTATGCGAAGGAGAGCCAGTATGTGGCCGAGTGGCTCACCAACTACATGGGCAGCTTCGGCCTTCACAACGTGAAGGGTATGGCAGGCTACAGCTACCAGTACTCCCGCTACTCAGGCTTCAATGCCGAAAACAAAGACTTCCCCAACGACGGTCTGGGTTCCGACAATCTGGGCTCGGGTGAATATGCCAAGGAGGAAGGCGAGGTGCTGATGGGCAGTTATAAGAACGATGCCAAGCTCATAGCCTTCTTCGGCCGCGTCAGCTATGACTACGATGGTCGCTACCTCTTCACAGCTTCGCTGCGCCACGAGGGTTCGTCGAAGTTCGGTGCCGACAACAAGTGGGGTAACTTCCCTGCCGTCTCAGCCGGTTGGCGCATCTCGTCGGAGAAGTTCATGAAGGACGTCAAGTGGGTGAACGACCTGAAGCTGCGTGCCGACTATGGTGTCACCGGCAACCAGGATTTCGGCAGCTATCTGTCGCTGAACACGATGACAGGCTTCGGCTACTATTTCTATAACGGCCGCTACTTCCAGGTATGGGGCCCGTCGAAGAATGTCAATCCCGACCTGAAGTGGGAGAAGGGTAAGAACTGGAATGTGGGTCTCGACTTCTCGTTGTTCAAGAACCGTCTGTACGGCTCCATTAACTACTTCAGCCGCCGCCAGCAAGACCTGCTTGGTAACTATAAGGTGAGCGTGCCTCCCTATCTGTTCGACGAGACCTTCGTCAACGTGGGTACGATGAAGAACACCGGTTTCGAGTTCGACCTGAACTTCCGCGCCGTCAATACCAAGGACTTTGGCTACGACATCAGCCTCGTCGGTACTACCATGCGCAACAAGTTCGTTGACTTCAGCAACTCAGAGTACGTTGGCCAGGACTTCTACGACGTTGCCGGCACCGAGGATCCCTATCCCTTCTACAACCTGCAGCGCATTCAGAAAGGCGAGTCGCTCGGTAATTTCTATATGTGGGAATATGCCGGTCATACTACTGAGGGCGAATGGCTTGTCTACGACAAGGATGGCGACATCATCCGCGCCTCGCAGGCCAGCGATGAGGACCGCCGCGTGGTGGGCAACGGTATGCCGAAGTTCACGCTCTCGTCGAGTCACAACTTCCGCTATAAGAATTTCGACCTTGCCCTGTTCTTCCGCGGAGCCTTCTTCTACGACATCTTCAACATCCACGACTTCTATTACGGAACCCGCAACTTCACCGGCAACCGCCTGCAGAAGACCTATGCCAAGAACTTCCCCATTGCCGGCACGGCCAACCCCGTGGTGTGTGACTACTTCCTGGAGCGTGGCGACTACCTGAAACTCGACATGCTGACGTTGGGCTACACATTCCAACCGAAGGACTGGCGTTTCCTCGACCGCGTGCGCATCTACGCCACGGGCAAGAACCTGCTCACGCTGACAAAGTTCAGCGGCGTCGACCCAGCCACCTATCAGGTGAACGGACTGACACCAGGCGCCCAAGGCTCACGTACCTACTTCCCCTCTACGCGCCAGTTCATCGTTGGCCTGCAGGTTGACTTCTAATCAAGGTAACAAAGTGACAAAGTAACAAGGTAACAAAGTTCACAATATGAAAGCTATACATTATTATATATTGACTGCAGCGTTGTGTTTCTCGACACTCACCAGCTGCACCGACCTGGACGAGACGCTCTACGACCAGGTGGGCACACAGAACTACTATAACACGAAGAGCGACGTCGTGCGTGCCGTGTTCCGTCCGTTCGAACACGCTTTCTGGAGCATCCAGAGCCGTCACGTACTCAACGAGCTTACGGCCGACCAACTCATCACCCCTACTCGCGACGGTTGGTGGGACGACGGTGGCAAGTGGCGCCGCCTGCACTACCACGACTGGAATGTGGAAGACGGTGGCGACGCACAGTCGGAATGGAACGGCTGCTTCCAGGGCATTATGCAATGCAACTACGTGATTGAGGATCTGGACGGGCTCGACGCCTCGCGCTTCGGCTTCACTGAGGCCGAGTTCCAGAACCTGAAGGCACAGTGCCGCGTACTGCGCGCCTGGTTCTACCTGCGCTTGCTCGACGGATTCCGCAACGTACCGTTGGCTGTGAGCTTCGGCGACGTCAGCCAGAACACTGAGACGCAGGTCGAGCCGAAGGTGGTCTTCGACTTCATCGAGAGCGACCTGAAGGAATGTCTGCCCCTGCTGGCCGAGAAGTCGTCGCTGGGCGGCAACGGCGCGCTGCAGGGTCAGTGGACGAAGGCTGGTGCAGCCGCCCTCCTGGTGCGTCTCTATCTGAATGCTCAGGTCTATATTGGCGAAGACCGCTATAAGGAATGTGCCGACATGGCACAGGCCATCCTCGACGGCCAGTACGGCCGCTACCAGGTAGCCGACCGCTGGGATGCCGCTTTCGACTGGAACAACGACGCCTGCGACGAGGTCATCTTCGGCTTCCCCGCTGCTCCCGGCTACAGCTATTGGCACTATCAGGGCGACACCTATTGGTGGACGGTTCCTGCCCGTGCACGCTACTACCTGAACGACGCCAAGTGCAAGGCCGGCGACCACAACACGAAGTATGCTGCCTCGCCAAGCTATGCTCCCAATGGCGAACGCCTCAACTTCGAGCTGGGCATGCCCATCGAGCGCTTCCGCCAGTATGATGGCGACGTGCGTCTGAAGCTCTATCGCAACCTTGGCAACAGCCAGCGCGAGGGAATGTTCTTCTTCGGCTATCTGGAATACCAGGACGAGAGCGGCCAGACCAAGCGTGTGCAGGCTCCTGAGGTGCCTTACGACCTCTACATCCGCGATGCCGTAGGCAAGTTCCAAAGCCTGGCGCCCGACCGCTGGCTGACAGCCGCGAGCAGCACGTTGCGCGACGGCGACCACAATTCGGGCTGGCACTTTGCCAAATATCCCTTCTACAGCGACGACGATGCCCACCAGATGGAGAGCGACTACACGGAGATTCGCCTGCCGGAAATCATCTACTCACTGGCAGAATGCCGCCTGCGCGAGGGCAAGAAGGCTGAGGCTGCGCGCCTGCTGAACAGTGTTCGCCGCCGCAACTACGATGCCAACCACCTGCAGGATGCGCTCTACACGCCTGAGGGCAGCGCCAACCTCGACATGCAGGAGATGCTCAACGAGTGGGGCCGCGAGTTCTTTGCTGAGAGTCGTCGCCGCATCGACCTCATCCGCTTCGACAAGTTCACGAGCGGCACGTGGTGGGACAAGACGCCCGATGGCGATGGCCACACGAAGATATTCCCCATCATGCGACCTATCCTGAATGCCAACCCGAAGTTGGTACAGAACCCAGGATATAATAGTTAAGAGTTTATAGTTTATAGTTTCTAGTTTATTGGATATGAAACCGAATCGATTATTTTCCGCAATAGCCGGCATCGTGCTGGCAATGGGTCTCACCTCGTGCGACAGCGAGAAGGACCTGAACATCATCGAGGGCGAACTGCCCATCAAGACGCAGACGCTCTACATGGTAGGCGATGCCACGCCTAATGGCTGGGACATCGGCAATCCAACACCTCTTGAGACAACGGGCGACGATGCTTTGGTGTTCTCATGGGAGGGCCAACTCTATAAAGGTGAACTGAAGCTCTGCCTGACCACGGGCAGCTGGGATGCTCCGTTCATCCGTCCTGAGGTGGGTGGCACGCAAATCACGAAGACAGCCATCAGCAATGCGAAGTTTGCCATGCACGCTGGCGACCCCGACGACAAATGGGTGATTGCCGATGCAGGCAAGTATCGGCTGACGTTCGACCTGCGCCACTGGACTATGTCGACCGAATATCTAGGCGAGCCCGATGCGCCCGTCATTGAGCCTATCGAGGCTGAGGCCGTCTACATCGTTGGTGATGCCACACCGAACGGCTGGAGCATCGATGCACCAACTCAACTCGAGAAGCGATCGCAGTACGTCTTCACATATGAGGGCATTCTCACGACTGGCGAACTGAAGGCCTGCACGCAGACGGGCGACTGGGGTGTGCCATTCATCCGTCCGACATTTGGCGGCTGCAAGATTGGCCAGAATGGCGTGGAGAGTCAGGACTTTGTCTTTACCGCTGCTCCCGACGACAAGTGGCAGGTGACGGAGGCTGGAAAATATCGCCTAACCTTCGACCTGCAGGCATGGACACTACAGGTTGAATTCTTGGGCGAGGCTCCCAATCCCGACAAGCAACCATTGGAAGCAGAAGCCGTCTACATTGTTGGCGACGCCACGCCGAACGGCTGGAACATCGACGCACCCACACAGCTCACGAAGCAGTCACAGTACGTCTTCACCTACGAAGGAGAATTGGTGCCTGGCGAACTGAAGGCCTGCACGCAGACGGGCGACTGGGGCGTACAGTTCATCCGTCCAACGTACGGTGGTTGCAAGGTAAGCCTCGCTGGCGTGGAAAGCGCAGATTTCGTCTTTACCTCCTCACCCGACGACAAGTGGCAGGTCACGGAAGCAGGACAATATCGCCTGACGTTTGACCTGAAGAACTGGACCATCACCGCCGAACCTCTCACCGCTAAAGAGCCGCTGGAGGCTGAGTCTGTCTACATCGTGGGCGATGCCACGCCCAACGGCTGGAGCATCGACGCTCCGACGCAGTTGGAGAAGCAATCGCAGTACGTGTTCTCCTACGAAGGCAAACTCACGAAAGGCGAGCTGAAGGCCTGCACGCAGACGGGCAGTTGGGATGTGCCGTTTATCCGCCCCACGTTCGGTGGCTGCAAGATTGACAAGGACGGCGTGGAGAGTCCAAACTTCGTGTTCACTGCTTCGCCCGATGACAAGTGGCAGGTGGAGGAGGAAGGAAAGTACCGCCTGACATTCGACCTGAAGGCTTGGACGGTGAAAGTTGAGAGTTTATAGTTTAAAGTTTAAGTATATGAAACGGACAATATTTATGCTGACAGGCCTGATGATGATATTGCTCAGCGCCTGCACCAACGATATCGAAATGCGCTATCCGCCGAAGTACGAACTGCCCGAGTTGCCTGTCGTGGAGGGCATCCACGACGGGCAGAAGGCCCCTCTCTACTGGAGCATCTACGAATATGCCTACGAACAGGAGCAAGCTGGCGTGAGCGGCTCGGACATGGATTTCACTGCAGCACAATGGGATGAGGTCATCAATTGGGTGGCCGAAAACCTAAAGCCCCACGGCTACGACATGGTGTGCACGGACGGTTTCATTCCTATGCTGGCTCAGGACGGTTCGGGCTACATGACCCACTACGGTTCGGTTTCACTGAAGGACCTTGCCGCCAAGTGTAAGGCCAAGGGTCTGCGTCTGGGTGTCTACGACAATCCGCTGTGGATACATGGCCCGCTCTCGACGCCCGTCGAGGGTACGAGCTGCACCTTCGGCGACCTGGTCTATGATGGAAAGACAAAGGTGCTGAACCCCGCGGCTCAGGACCAGTGGTTCACCTGGGTGGTGAGCGAAAAGGAAGGCGCACAGGAATACATCGACGGTTTCTTCCGTCACTACAAGGAGCTGGGTGTCGACTTCATCCGCATGGATTTCCTCTCATGGTATGAGGATGGCAAGGACCGCGGCATGGGCACCGTTGGTCGCGGCTATGGTCGCGAAGCCTACGCCCATGCGCTGGCCTACATCGCCCAATCGGCAAAGAAGTATGGCATCTTCACCTCGCTCGTCATGCCCCACCTGAACAACGATGCTGAGGTGGAGGCCCGCTATGGCAACATGGTGCGCATCGTGGCTGACACGGGTGGTGGCGGCTGGTGGCACACGTCGGCTCAGGACAAAGGCCGTTCCTACACGTCATGGCCCAACTGCATGAATCAGTTCGACGGTTTTACTTATTGGTCGCACATCACTGGTCGCGACAAGGTGATTCTGGATGGCGACTTCCTGCGACT